>CAYWCX010000059.1:0-2510 GCA_964456925.1 uncultured Planctomycetales bacterium | reverse complement strand
CCTCTTTGGCAAGTTTTATTTTTAGCTGCTCCAGCGCCAGCTGCAGGCTGCCGATGCCTTTAGGCTCGATGCGCTCGACGATAATTTGATAGCAGCCGTGCGGCCCATAGGCACTTATTTTGCCGAAACAGATGACCTTGAGCCCGTTCTCTACTTTAAACTTAACGTCCTTATTGGCACGGCTAAACATCACCGCTGGCAAGACGGCAGTCTGGTCTTTTAAGGAAAAGTAGAAGTGTCCGGAGGTGTGCGCCTTAAAATTGGAAACCTCCCCTTCGACCCACACCTCGGGAAAACTCGCCTCGAGGATGAGTTTGATACCCTCAGTGATTTCAGAGACGGTGTAAATGTGTCCCTTAACGCGATCCTGAGCAGGAGCAAAGAGGTCCAGATTAGACTTATTAGTATAAGGCATATCTTAGTTAGTTTTTGCCGGTGCCGGTTTTTATTTCGGGTTCGGGCTTAACAGCAGATGTCACATTGCTGACAGTAACGTTGGCCTCGCTCTTTGCCGGCGCGGTAACATTTGCCTCCTGCGACGGAACAGGGAGAGGAACGGATTCTGGCGCAGGGGTAATTTCCTTGGGTTTTTTCTTTAATACTATTTCAACCACCGAATACGGTGCGAGTGTCAGGGTTTCCTGATAGGCCTCTTGAGCAACAATCTCCTTCTCTTCGACGGGATTGAATCTATCGGCGCGGCTGGTCGAAGCATCGATAAGATACTTCTGGTAAGCATAGTTATCTTTTAGTCCCTTGAGGCTCAACTTGAGGGTGCGGCTGGCAGTTTTTAACTTGGCGGTGCGTTCCTGTAATTCCTGCAACTGCCCCAAAAATCCTTTGACCTTGGGGGTGGTGCGCAGGCTATTGATATCTAACTCCTTGCGCAATACCTTGGCTAGGCGCCCGGACTTCACCAGCGCTAAGATAATCCTTCTCTCCGCCTCGTTAAAGGTAGCGATATTGCGCGAAATAAGGCTGGTCGTGGCATAAGGGTCAATGTAATTGTAGGCGAGGATAGTAATTTGACCCTGGCCTTTTGCGGCAATCACGTTGACATAATCATCGTTTATCTTGGAGCCGGCGTTAAAGAGTTCGCTACCTAAATTCTTAAGCATGCGAAAAACTAAATAGCTGGTCTTGGGGCCGCCCTTGTATTCCGAGGCTTCGGGATCAAACCAGAAAATACCTACATTACGGACTACCTTTTCTTTATTGCTATCGAAGTCTTCCAGGCAGAAGTAAGTCTGGTAATCTATGCCTGCATCATACATATTCTTCAGGCGGCTGGGGATGTAACTAGCCGTAATATAAGAAGCCTGGGCCCTCGCCGGCAGGACATTGGCGCTTGAGTCGTAATTCCACTCGCTTACCACGAGGGGAATCTCGCGCTTAAAATGAAAGTAGCTCAACCAGTCGCGAATGAGCTTAATGCTGTTTTTCTTATAGGTCGTGGCTTCCCGTTCCGCCTTGGGGTCAGTGGTGTAACTATGCCAACTGATAAAATCCAGGGGGAGGCGATGGCTGAAGCAATAACGGATGAGGCTGTAAATCAGGCTCCTTTCCGGGGTGAGGATAGTGTTGCCGTCGGCATCCTGGAACCACCAGCTGACGCCCGGCCCTCCGACGGGAATGTGGATTTTAGTTTCGAATTCCAGTTCCCGGGCCGCTTCGGCGACCGCGCGGTACATATTCAGATATTCCTGCCTGCGGTCTAAAAAGAAATCATCTAAATCCGGGGCGCTCCAGACCTCGTACCAGATATTATATTTCTTATCGCAGCTTAAGGTACGCATATACCCCTTAATCAAGGCCTTAAAAGACTTGAGGTCGCGGGGGCTGCTTTTTTTATCTAAAGCACGGCCCATCCCAGGCGGGGTGCTGAAGATATCCAGAATTATAATCCCGCTGGCAGTGCTGACTTTTTTAATGACTGCCTCGTAATTATTGAGGAGGTTCTGGTGTAACTCCTTGTCCTTGCTGATCTGGTTAATCTCCCAAAGGTTATATTGTAAGCGGTAGGTGCCGTCAAAGCCGATATCTGTGCCCCAAGTCTCTAAAACCTTTTCGCTGGCCAGCGCCTGCGGCCAGCTGGCTTTACGGTGGTAACCGCGGCCGCTCAAATCAATGTTGGGACGCAAAACCTTAGGCAGGGGGACGGTGGCTGAGGCGATATCCAGATTAAACTCCAGTTCCTGTTGGGCCGCGGCTGAGGACAACGCCAAAAGAAAAACCAGAAGCATCGACATAAAAACAGGGATTGTTTTAATCTTTAGGGGCTGCATCTTTTAGAGTTTCTTTTGTATCCGGCTAATGCTGCCTGCCTTGCCGCTATTTTCGTCAATATCAAACACCGCGCCGTGTAACTGGATATTGTCCTTGGCCACTTCAAACCTTACCGGCACACAACTCACAAACCTCTCCAGGACATCCTCTACCCGCCTGCCGATTACCGAATCAAAGGGCCCGGTCATGCCGACATCGGTGAGGTAGGCTGTACCTTGGGGCAG
>CAYWCX010000058.1:0-2604 GCA_964456925.1 uncultured Planctomycetales bacterium | reverse complement strand
TTACCAGCTTCCCGAAGTGCAGGATATTGCGGATTTCCGGGGGGATTCCCTGGAGCTGAGCCGTCAGGCAGCGAAAACCGATGCCGAGGTAATTGTTTTCTGCGGGGTGCATTTTATGGCCGAGACCGCTTCGATTTTAAGTCCCCACAAAATTGTAATTATGCCCGATATTAACGCCGATTGCCCAATGGCGAAGATGATTACTGGCCAGGATTTGAAGAAGCTAAAAGAAAAATATCCGGCTGCCGTGGCAGTAGGGTATGTAAATACTCCCGCCGAAGTCAAGGCCGAGCTTGATGTCTGCTGCACTTCTACCAATGCCGTGGCAGTAATAAAAGCAATCATAAAAGATGCTGCCAGCGGCGGTAAGGTCTTTGGCGGCAGGGATGATGTTATCTTTGTTCCGGATAAATACCTTGCGGATTACGTTTCAAAACAGACCGGCAAGAAGCTTATCGTCTGGAACGGGTTCTGTCCTACTCACGTCAGGATAACCCCCGAGGATATCAGGAGGGAGAAAAAGTTCCATCCTCACGCCAAGGTCCTGGTGCATCCGGAATGCGTTCCCGCAGTAGTGGCCTTGGCGGACGCCGCGCTTTCCACCAGCCGGATGGGGAAGTTTGCCCGTGAGACTAAAGCCAAAGAGATGATTATCGGCACCGAGGTCGGGCTTATCTACCGCCTCAAAAAAGACAATCCCGGCAAGGAATTCTATCCGGCATCGGAGGCCGTGGTTTGCCCCAACATGAAACGCACCACCCAGGAGAAAATCCTCTGGGCGCTCGAGGAGCTTAAAGAGGAGGTGCGGATTCCCGACGATATCCGCCGCCGCGCCGTTAAATCCATCAATAGAATGCTGGAAATTCTTTAGCGATGCAGAGGATTAAAGAGGTTTTCTTCAAGTTATCGCCGAGCAGCCTTAACCTTTTCCGGGATTGCCCGCGCTGTTTCTGGTTGGAGGTAAAAGCCGGCGTGAAGCGGCCGGGAGCGCCAGTAGCCACCATTACTACCGGCCTCGACCGCGTTATCAAGGAGTGCCTCAACCAATACCGCGCTAAGAATGTCCTCCCGCCTTTTTTCGAAGGCAAGGTCAAAGGCAGGCTCATGCCTGATTTTCCAAAGCGGGGATGGTTCGAATACAACGACCCCGCGCTGAACGCCAAACTCGGCGGTTATCTTGATGAATGCATCCAGCTCGACGAAAAGCATTACGCGGTGCTCGACCACAAGACCCGCGGGAGCGCGCCGGAGGACGTGCATCCGGCCTATCAGTTGCAGATGGACGTTTACACTTTTTTGCTGGAAGCCAACAATTTTCCTACCTTACGCCGCGCATACCTGGCTTACTATATCCCTAAAAAAATAATTTCCGGAGCTGATTTTCAGTTTGAGGTTTTAATCAAGGAAATCGCTACTGACCCCGACCGCGCCCGGCAGATATTTTCTCAAGCCCTGGAGCTGTTGCGTCAGCCCCTGCCCCCCTTGAATAAGGAATGCGGTTTCTGCAACTGGACCCTGACTGCCGCAAGCAAGTAAGTGAATATCCCTATTATTTATGAAGACGAGTGGCTGTTGGTTTTGGATAAGCCGGCGGGATTGCTGGTTGTGCCTACGCCTAAAAAAGAGGCCCGCACCCTTACCAGTATCCTGAACGACGATGCCGCAAAAAATAACAGGCCTTACCGGCTGCATCCCTGCCATCGCCTGGACAGGGAGACCTCGGGGTTGATTATTTACGCCAAAGGCAGGGCGACAGAGAAGAAAATGCTTGGACTTTTCAAGAACAGGAAGATTCGCAAGACCTATCTTGCGTTAGCAGCGGGATGGCCGGTGAGAAACGAAGGAAGAATCACTAACCCTCTTGAGGGTAAAAGCGCCGTAACTTATTATCGCGTGGTTGAAAAAAGAAAGGGTTTTTGCGTGTTAGAGGTAAAGCCGCTCACCGGCCGCACCAACCAGATACGCATCCATTTAAAACAGCTGGGGCATCCCGTCCTCGGAGAAGACAGGTTCGCGCTGCGCCGGGACTTTAAGATTAAGGCCAGGAGGTTATGCCTGCATGCTCAGGGTTTAGAGTTCAGGCATCCCCTAACCGCGAGGGCGGTGTTCCTTCAGGCGCGATTACCGCTGGATTTAAGGGAATTTTTAAACACGCACCGTTAAGATGGACGTTAAATATATTATTCTGGGTTTACTTCAGGGGATTACCGAATTTTTGCCGGTAAGCAGCTCCGCTCATCTCATCATCATGCAGCGGCTGCTGGGATTGTACGGCGGGGAATTGGTTGTTTCGGTAATCCTGCATCTGGGGACTGTCCTGGCGCTGGTAGTATTTTTCTTCAAGGATTTATTAGGCCTTTTCAAAAAACCGAAGGTCATATTTTATCTGGCCGTTACTAGCGTCATCACTACTATCGCGGGGTTTGCGGGAAAGGATTTTTTTGAAAGTTTGTTCAGCTCGGTAACCCTGGTTTCTCTCGCCCTGATGGTAACCGGCATTATTTTGAGCGCAAGCGCAAAATTCATGGGGGGCAAGAGAGAAAATGCCGGTCTCAAGGATGCCGCCATCCTGGGTTTGACCCAGGCGATTGCGATAATCCCGGG
>CAYWCX010000057.1:0-2758 GCA_964456925.1 uncultured Planctomycetales bacterium | reverse complement strand
TGGCTTTAAGCACAAAGACTATCGTCGGTAAATACACCTGGCCGGTGCAGACTGCCTCGATAATAGAAACCAGAAATCCGCTAACCAGGGCGCTTAAAATAAGGGCGAAGGTACCCTTCCTTGCGCTATCTGCGGAAGGAACGGCGCGGTAATGCGCGCCGATAATGGAATGAATGCGGTTTTTAAGATATTGCGGCAACTGTAAAACCAGACCCTCGGTCTGGCGGGTCTTGCGGAATTTAAAGAAGTCATATAAAGCCAGCGCCCCCAAAACAACGCTGAATAACCCGACCGTAATATTGATAACCCTGGAAACTACCCAGAAGCCCCGCAGGCGATAGAGAAAACCGAACAGCCCGACGCCGATAAGGATATAGGTTAAGAATACCGCAAAGATAAATGCCAGCCCTATTGCCAGAAGCTCCCTTCTTCTATATCCCTGTAAGGCGAGGAAAGACATAAAGAAGATGATAACGGTGAAGGCGCAGGGGTTTATCCCGTCGATGAGTCCGGCGCTGATTATTGTCATCGGCTCAAGGGCGCGGAAACGGTAAACTATCCCCTCAAGCCCGACCTTCTCTTCCGCCCGGCCAAACTGCGGTATTGCCAGCAACCGGTTCAGCTGGAGATAGAGGTCTTTACTGCTTAGGAAATGCCCTTCAAAAAAGAAAAGCGGAACGCTGTTATCGAGTTTGGGGCTGTATTTTTCCTCAAGGCGCAGCAACAAGGCATAATCCTCCATACGGGTGATATCGCGCTGTTCTATCTTAAACCTTCCCTTAAAATCCTTCTCCAACCGGGGGAGGAAATTATTTTTCAGTTCCTGGCATTTCTTGCAGGTAGGGGAATAGAAGAAAATAAGCCTGCGCTCGAGGCTAGCCTCCTGCTGGCAATAGCCAAAATGAGACAGCAGCCACCCCGTCATTAAAACAATTAAACTGATAACCGCAATCCTGGCTTTCATATCGCTATATTATAACATTAGCCGCAAATTTTACAACAACAACCACAGGGACGGTTCTGAACTCCGCTATAGAGTATCCCCAAACTCTCCCCGATAAATCCCAAAAAATAAATTGACAAAAGGCGAAAATTTGCTATAATGCTTTTGATTTTGGGAATTTAATGAGAACTATCACCACGAGACATTTTAACTGACCGTAGAGCGAAGTAGGAAGATTTGCTCTGCGGTTTTTTTGTAACCGGCAGCAAGACAGGAAAGGGGTGAAGAGGTAAGAAATGGCAAAAGGTAAAGTGAAATGGTTCAGCAATCAAAAGGGTTATGGTTTTATCACAGCCGAAGGCGGTAAGGACGTGTTCGTCCATTACAGCGCCATCAAAGGCGACGGATACAAAACCCTTCAGGAAGGCCAGGACGTAGAGTTTGAGATTACCCAGGGTCCTAAGGGCGAACAGGCTACCAACGTCGTCCTGATTCAGGCCTAACCATAGACTCAAAAACGCACAGTCTGATTGCAAAAAACAGCCCCGCATCCGGATTTGGGTGCGGGGCTTTCTCTAAAAACGTAAATTAAGGGTAGTTATGTTCGGGGTAATTAAAAAGGCGTACCTCTTGGCAACCCCTGAAGAGCGCAAGGTAGTCCTGGGAAACGTGCTGTCCCTTTCTACCTTACAGGGCGTCAATTACGTCCTGCCGCTCGTAGTAATGCCCTACCTCATCAGGGTTATCGGCCTGGAAAAATTCGGGCTGCTCGCATTCGCCCAGGCCTTTGTGCAGTATTTCCTGATTTTGACCGATTACGGTTTCAACTACTCCGCCACCCGCGAAATCTCGCTACACCGCGAAAACCAAAACAAGGTATCCTTGATATTCTCTGCGGTTACCGCGGCAAAACTGCTGCTTCTTCTCATATGCATTATCCTGCTTGGCCTGATATTGAATTTCATCCCGCGCTTTAAAAATGACTGGCAGGTCTTCGTTTTCAGTTTTGGGGTGGTGGTCGCCAATACCGTCTTCCCGGTCTGGTTCTATCAGGGGATGGAAAAAATGCGCTACATTTCGGTGTTGAACATCATCGGCGGCATTGTCTATGCCCTGGGGATTTTCCTGTCAGTAAAAAGCCCCGCGGATTACCTCTATGTGCCGTTGCTTCAATCGCTGATATTCCTGGCGGTCGGTATCGCGGGGTTCTCTCTGGCATTCGTGAAATTTAAGGTAAAATTCACTTTCCGGATTCTGGGCGGTATGCTGCGGGAATTAAGGGCGGGCTGGCAAATCTTTGTTTCCATCGTCGCGATTAACGCTTATACTAACACCCGGATTTTTGCCGTGGGCCTGCTTACCAATAACATACTGACCGGCTATTATTCCATCGCCGAGAAAATCGCCTATGTCATCCAGACCTTTCCGCTGGCTTCGTTTTCCCAGGCAATTTATCCCAGGCTAAGCAAGATATTTTTAAAGAGCCGGGGAAGGGCTTTAAAATTAATGCACAAAATCCAGAACTCCACCGTTTACATCGCACTTATTGCCCTGCCGGTTATTTTTATCCTAGCGCCCTGGATTGTGAAAATTATCTGCGGCGCAAAATACCAGCCGGCAATCTCCGCCTTAAGGCTGTTGCTGGTGGCGGTATTATTCATCAATGCCAATGCCTTCAGGGTGCAGTTTCTGCTCGTCGCGGGCAGGATGGACCTCTATTCCAGAATCCACGTGATTATTGCCGCGGCGGGGCTGCCCCTCATCTTCGTGTTAGTTTACTATCTGTCCTATCTGGGCGCCGCTTTCTCGACGATA
>CAYWCX010000056.1:0-2779 GCA_964456925.1 uncultured Planctomycetales bacterium | reverse complement strand
TGCGCTCGGCATTAGCGATGATTTACCGTTTGAACGTCATCGGAGAAAAACCGGTGGCAATCCGTATGGAAGAGGTGTAACGATGAAATGGGAAGGAGTAATAGCGCGCTATAAAAAATACCTGCCGGTAACCGCCGGGACTCCCATCATTACTTTAAACGAGGGTAACACTCCCTTAATTCCTGCGAGGTACCTTAGCCGGTTGCTGGGGGGTAACCCTGAAGTTTATCTTAAATACGAAGGCCTTAATCCCACCGGTTCTTTTAAAGACCGCGGTATGACTATGGCGATTTCCAAGGCCTGCGAAGAAGGCTCCAAAGCAGTAATCTGCGCTTCTACCGGCAATACCTCAGCCTCAGCCGCAGCTTATGCTGTGCGTGCGGGCCTGAAATGCATTGTTTTTATTCCCAGGGGCGCGATTGCCCTCGGAAAACTCAGCCAGGCGCTGATTCATAACGCCGTTGTCTTGGCAGTTGACGGAAACTTTGATGTTGCTCTGAACCTGGTGCGCGAGATTTCCGCCAAGTACCCTATTACTTTAGTAAACTCCCTTAATCCTTACCGCATTGAAGGCCAGAAGACCGCCAGTTTTGAAATTTGCGATTACCTGGGAGATGCCCCGGATTTCCAGGTAATCCCGGTGGGCAATGCCGGAAACATCACCGCTTATTGGAAGGGATATAAGGAATACCGCAGGGCCGGAAAAATTAATAAACTCCCGCGCATGCTCGGTTTTCAGGCCGAGGGCGCAGCGCCCATTGTCAGGGGACATATTATCAAGAACCCGGAGACCATCGCTACGGCCATCCGTATCGGTAATCCTGCCAGCTGGAAGCAGGCCGAAAATGCCCGCGACGAATCCCATGGCCTTATCGATATGGTCTCGGATAAAGAAATACTCGCGGCTTATAAACTCTTAGCCCAGAAAGAAGGGGTTTTTGTGGAGCCGGCATCTGCGGCGTCCCTCGCCGGGCTATTGAAGTTATCCCGGAAAAATTATTTTAAGAAAGCGCTAAGCCGGAATAAAAAGGCGCGTATCGTATGCATCTTGACCGGCCACGGGCTTAAAGATCCTGACCGCGCGATTAAGAGCATTAAGCCGCCTAAAATTGTCAAACCTGATTTGAAGGTTATTTTAAAAGAAATCGGCTATTAAAGCAGCAGCAGTAGTGGTATGTAGTTGATGAGCCTAAAAAATAAAAAGATTCTGATTACCGCCGGCCCGACCTGGGCGGCAATTGACAGCGTAAGGGTGATAAGCAACATTGCCAGCGGCGAAACCGGATTTCTGCTGGCAGAGAAACTTAACAGATTAGGTGCAAGGGTTACACTTCTTTTAGGTCCAGTAGGAAGCTGCTCTTTGAATAAAAGGATAAGGTTGCTGCGTTTTTGTTTTTTTGAAGAACTGAAGTCCGAACTGGAGCGGGAACTAAAGAGCCGGCGTTATGATGCCCTTATTCAAGCCGCAGCGGTTTCGGATTATCGGCCGCGGCCCCCCCGGCGCAATAAAATAAAATCCGGTATAAAGAGGCTGCGGCTCGAGCTGGAACCTGCCCCAAAGATTATAAATTGCGCAAAGATTATTTCGCCTTCTTTATTCACGGTGGGTTTTAAATTTGAGCCGCAGGCGGGTAAAGCAAAAATCATAAGAGAGGCAAGGGCCCTGATGCGGGCCGCGAAATTAGACCTGGTAGTTGCCAATACTATCAGCAAAAAAGATTACCGCGCCCACATTGTTATGCCGGGAAAAGTATCCGGTTCCTTTAGCAGCAAGCCAAAGATGAGCAGCGCATTAGTGCGTTTGATAGGGGCTGAATTGCGATGAAATACATCGTGTTAGTTGCGGATGGAATGGCGGATTACCCTTTAAAGGAGCTTGATGGCCGGACTCCCTTGGAGGTGGCGCGTAAATCCAATATGGATTTTATTGCCCGTTACGGAATGCTGGGCAGGGTTAAAACCATCCCGGATAAGGTAGTTCCGGGTTCGGACGTTGCCAACATCTCAATCCTGGGCTATGACCCGCAACAGTTTTATACCGGCAGGGGGCCCTTAGAAGCGGCAAACCTCGGCATAGACCTAAAAGAGGATGATGTGGCTTTCCGCTGTAACTTTATTACTGCCGCAGATAATAAACTTCTTGATTACAGCGCCGGTCACATCGGCTCCCGGGAAGCCGCGACCCTGATTGAAGCCATCAACAAGAATTTCGGCAGCAAATATTTCAGGTTCTATCCGGGGGTGAGTTATCGCAACCTGATGGTAGCCGTAGGCGGCAGCCGTGATAACCTTGATAGTTTAAAATGCAAGCCGCCGCATGATATTATCGGCCAGGAGCTTGATAAAAATCTCCCTGTCGGCGAAGGCGCGGATATCATCATAGAACTTATGCAGCAGTCGGTAGGTATCCTGCAGAACCACGAGATTAACCTGGTGCGCATTGATTTGAAAGAGAACCCCGCCAATATGATCTGGCTCTGGGGGCAGGGCAAGAAACCCGCGATGCCAAGTTTCCACGATAAATACGGTTTAAGCGGCAGCGTAATCTCGGCAGTGGATCTTCTTAAGGGGTTGGGCAGGATTCTCGGATTGGAAGTTATCAATGTGCCGGGCGCCACCGGTTATTATGACACCAATTATCAGGGGAAGGCAAAGGCCGCGCTGGAGTCGTTAGAGGACAAGGATTTTGTTTTTGTGCACGTGGAGGCGCCGGATGAGGCCGGCCATAACGGCGACATTCAGGAAAAGATTATCGCCATCGAACGTTTTGACCAGTTTA
>CAYWCX010000055.1:0-3093 GCA_964456925.1 uncultured Planctomycetales bacterium | reverse complement strand
CATCTTCGTGTTAGTTTACTATCTGTCCTATCTGGGCGCCGCTTTCTCGACGATAATTACCGAACTGGGGATCCTGCTTCTGACCCTCAATACCCTCGAAGCCCTCTCCTTCAACGAAAAATAAAAAAGAGGGGTTGTGAAAACCCCTCTTCCAAATCAAGTGCCGAGGAAGGGAATCGGACCCCTCACGCCGGCCTTTTCAGGGCCGCGCTCTACCACTGAGCTACCTCGGCAAAGAACTATCCAATTTTATCATAAAGCAAAGAAATAGCAACCAAATTAAGAAGACGACTATTGGGCGCCTTCCATAATCTTGACAAAGATATCCTCGGCAAGGTTTAAGTTCGGCAGATGATAGCGCCGCGCCGAAATCCGCATCCGGGTAGTGGCGCGGGTCAGGCGCACCAGACGAATCTGTACCTCGCTTGCTTCAACCTTGACCTTAAGATAACCTCTAAGGCTATCCTCCTGCTCGATTACACCGCGGATCCTGGCGACCTGCACCGCGGAATTCCAGAGGTTATCGTAAGGCGTATCGGTCTCAGACTGGACAGTATCCTTACTAATAGCATAACCTCCCAGCGCTCCTACTGCTCCGCCTACGATAATAGGCGCCAGGCACCCGCTGACGCTGATAAGTATTAAGGGGATAATAAATAAGCGGACTGCAAATTTTTTCACTTCATCTCCTTTTTAGAAAAAACCCTGAGAAAACAAAATCCTGCCAGGAATAGTATGATACCCCAGGATAACGCCAAAAATATTATACCGCCGAAGGTCATTTTAGTCTTTCTCTTTGTTTTTGTTTACGACCCCAGGCAATCTTCACCAGGATTGCCAGCGTCAAAAATACCAATAAGAGTCCGATACGGGTAGCCAGGATATAAATGCGGCTGGCGCCGGAAACATTCTTCATAAAAATAATCGGTATCCACTCCTGCCAAAACCAGGCCCCAAGGATAAAAAATAAAAACAAGGGCGTAATATACCTGATAATAAATTTATAAACCGCGGGCACCCGCATATCCGCGCCCTTATGAATCTCATCCCAGGCCTTCTCCATCCCGAAAACCCAGGCGAAGAGGATAGTTTCAATGGTAGCGAACACCACCAGGAAAAAGGTACCGCCCCAGAAGTCCAACTCATCCAAAACGCCGCGACCCAGAAAGAATATTACCGGCTGGCAGAGGATAAAAGAAACTGTTCCGAAAATTTTGACTGCCTTTTTTCTGTCAATATCGAATTCATCCTCGAGGAACGCTACTGCCGGCTGGGCCAGCGATACCGCCGAAGTGATGCCTGCCAGGAATAAAAGAAAAAACCAGAAAAACCCCAGGAGGCCGGCCAAGGGTAATTTATTCAAGATTAAAGGCATCGTGACAAACCCCAGATTAAAAACGCCGGAGCCGGCAATAGACTTGATATTAACCGGGCCGAAAAAGACAAATGCCGCGGGGATAACAATGCTGCCGCCCAGGATTACCTCCGCGACTTCATTTGTGCTGGAGGCGGTTAAACCCGATAAGACCACGTCATCACCCTTGGAAAGATAACTGGCATAGGTAAGGATTACGCCGATGCCCACGCTTAAAGTAAAAAATATCTGCCCCGCTGCTTCCAGCCACACCTTGGCGGACTTCAGCGCCGAGAAATCCGGATTCCATAAGAACCCTAAGCCGTTAAAAATATTCCAGGAGGGCCGGCTGGAGTCCGGCGTGCCCAGAAACATAACCCTAATCACCAGAATCAGCGCAAAGACAAATAAACACGGCATCGCCCATTTACAGAGCCGTTCGATTCCGCGCCTGATGCCGTAATAGATAACCGCGATATTCAGAATAAAGGTGATGCCAAAAAATAAATATGCCCAACCCAGGCCGCTGAAATAACTATTACGCTCCAGACCCTGGAACCCGCGCAGGAACCCCTGCATCTGCGCCTGGTCGGTTAACCCGGCGTATTTTCCGAAGAGGGCAAAAAAACTGTAGGCGAGAGTCCAGGACTCAATATAAGTATAATAGATGAATATTACCAAAGGGCCGAAGATGCCGATGATGCCGAAATATTTGATAAAACGGTTCTTCTGCCAGATGCTATGGAATATGCCGGGCGCGGTGCCGTGCTCAAACCCTCCGCCGTAGCGGCCGAGGGTCCACTCAATCCACATCAGCGGTATCCCCAGCAAAAACAGGGATACGAAATAAGGAATCATAAAAGCGCCGCCGCCGTTCGAGGCGGCCTTGGCGGGAAAACGCAGGAAATTCCCCAGGCCGATAGCCGAACCGGCTACTGCCATGATAATGCCGAAGCGCGACCCCCAGCTATCCCTCTGTTTTTTTAACTGCGGCATAAAACCATTCCTCTAAGAGCATTAAGGTTTTTGACACCTCGGGGCTTAACCCTTCCCCGAATGCGACTGACCTGGGCTGAACCGCCAAAATCATTATATCCGTCGTCAAATTATTTTGCAAGTAATCAGCCACTAAAGAAATGGAAGCGTTGTGGGTGGAAAATAAATTCGCGGTTTTGACATCCGCCCCTTCCAAAACCCGGTATTCTCCGGGCTTACCCCCGAAATCCACGGCATCTATTATAATGACGCTGTCGGGTTTCTGCCGGACAATCTTTCCCAGATAGTTCTCGGGGCTTGGGCCGGCATCAAAAACCTCAAAAGGCATCCTCCCCTGCAGCCGTGCGGCTAAAACGGAGCCTGCGGCATCGTCAGAGCGCATCCGAGCGCCTATCCCCAAAATGATTGCCTTGCCTTTCAGGTGGGCCTCAAGGTGTTGGAGGTCATTCATATTCAAAACAGGGGGCCTTGCGGTTATTCCTTTTCGGAGGATGATAATTTTTCCAAACCGCCGAATACTTTCGCGGCAATCACTTCTTTGCCGTAGGTACTCGGCGAAGAAACTTCCAAGCGGGTGTTATCTTTATCCGTTTCACTGAAGAATATGCCTACCGGCGTGGTATCCGCTTCGGAAAGATAAACCGCAACCATATACTTACTGATGTCGCCGGCGTATACGTAAGAACCACTCTCTTTTAAAATATCCAGCGCCTTGTTGTAACAGGTAACATAATCGTAATTAA
>CAYWCX010000054.1:0-3155 GCA_964456925.1 uncultured Planctomycetales bacterium | reverse complement strand
AACTCCGGGGAATATAAGTTGATGGGCCTGGCTCCTTACGGAGAGCCGAAATACAGTGACCTGATCCTTGATAAACTGATTGATTTAAAGGAGGACGGCTCTTTTAAGATGGATATGCGTTATTTCGGTTACGGCAACGGCTTAAGGATGACGAACTTCAGGTTTGAAAAATTGTTCGGCGGCCCTGCGCGGAAACCCGAGACCAGGATAACCCGGAAGGATATGGATATCGCGGCCTCGATACAGGCGGTCACGGAAGAGATTATGCTGCGGATGGCCAGGCACGTCCACCGGGTAACCGGCCGGGATAAGCTTTGCCTCGCAGGCGGGGTGGCGTTGAATTGCGTCGGAAACGGCCGCATTTTACGCGAGAGCCCGTTTAAAAAAATCTGGATTCAGCCGGCAAGCGGCGATGCCGGCGGAGCATTGGGCGCTGCGCTGCTGGTCTGGTATAAATACCTCGGCAACAAACGCGCCGCTGACGAAAAGAATGATAAGCAAAAAGCTTCGCTATTGGGCCCTTCTTACGGAGACGATTCCATAGAAGAGTTTTTAAAAAAGGAGGGGGCGCCTTATAAAAGGTTATCTTATGCCGAGTTACCCGACAGGGTCGCAGAGCTTATCTCTAACGGCAATGTTATCGGCTGGTTCCAGGGCCGCCTGGAGTTCGGGCCGCGGGCCCTGGGCGCAAGGAGCATTATCGGCGACCCCCGTAATCCCGGAATGCAGTCTAAAATGAATTTAAAAGTCAAATACCGCGAGTCATTCCGGCCGTTTGCCCCGACGGTATTAAGAGAAAGGGCCGGCGAATGGTTTGAACTTGACCGCGAAAGCCCTTATATGCTTCTGGTAGCGCCGGTTAAAAACGACAAGCGTATAGCGGCTACGCAGGAGGACGCCGCAAGAGAGGGGTTCGATAAATTAAAGTCCCGGCGTTCGCTGATACCCGCGGTTACCCACGTGGATTATTCGGCGCGTATCCAGACCATCGCAAGAGAAGACCATCCGCTTTACTACGATATGATAAACTCTTTTTACCAAAAGACCGGATGCCCTGTTATAATAAATACTTCTTTCAACGTAAGAGGGGAACCTCTTGTCTGCACGCCGCAGGATGCCTTCAAGTGTTTTATGAGGACAGAGATGGATTATTTGGCAATGGGATGTTTTCTCCTGGACAAAAAAGAACAAAAAGTACCAAAAAGAGACGTTAAGTGGCAGGAGGTCTTTGAACTGGATTAGGGATGAATACCAATACGGATAGTTTGAAGAAATTCGGGATTATAATGGGGATTGTTTTAGCAGTGATAACGGGGTTAATCTACCTTAAGCGGCAATATTTTTCTCTGCCGGTTTCAATTGCGGCATTCGCTTTTTTTACTTCGGCTTCGGTCTTCCCCGTCGTCCTTAAGCCGGTATACGTTGCTTGGATGAGACTTGCTTTTGTATTGAGCTGGATTAATACCAGGTTAATCCTCTGCCTTATTTTTTATCTGGTTTTTACTCCCATCGGCTTGGCAATAAAATTATGCGGCAGGGATTTACTGGACAGGAAATTCGAAAAGAGGAAGGTTTCTTACTGGAAAACAAAAGATGCAGCCGCATTTAACCCATTAGATTACGCAAGGCAATTCTAAAGGAGGCAAGATGGGGAAATTATCCATATTAAAGGAATTCTGGGATTTTCTTAAGATGCGTAAGAAATGGTGGCTTACGCCAATCGTAGTAATGCTGCTGTTATTGGGCCTGTTAATATTCTTTACCCAGTCTTCCGCAGTAGTGCCGTTTATCTACACTTTATTTTAAGATATGCCGTTACTTTCGGTAATAGTCCCGGTTTATAACGAAGCCGATACCATAAAAGAGATTCTCGTCAAGATCGGAGCCGTGCCTATTGATAAGGAGATTATCGTCGTGGATGACGGCTCAAGCGACGGCACGGACAAGATACTGCACGGCATCGCCTCTGTTGATACAAAGGTTATCCACCACACTACTAACCGCGGCAAGGGCGCTGCTTTTTTTGACCGCCTTATCGCACGCGACAGGCGATTTTGTGGTGATACAGGACGCCGACCTGGAGTATGACCCCGCCGATTATTTAAGATTGATGGAGGAAGTCAGGCAGGGCAGGACCGATATTGCCATTGGGGCGAGATTTTTAGACAGCCGCCAGGGGCTTTTTATGCACCGCTTCGGCAATAAAATCCTTACCGGGCTGTTGAATCTGCTCTTCGGCAGCCGCCTTAACGATTATGCCAGCTGTTATAAGTTGGCGGCGCGGGATACCTGGTATACCTTGAATCTTCGCGCGAGCGGTTTTGATATCGACGTTGAAATAGTCTGCAATGCCCTGAAGAAAAAGAAACGTATATCGGAGGTTGCGGTTTCTTATCATCCGCGCACCTATCGGGAAGGCAAGAAGATAAGATGGATGGACGGCCTCTGGGCGATATTTTACATGTTTAAATACCGGTTCGTAGATTAACCCGATGTTTATGAAAACAGAGAATATCCTGGCAGTAAGGAACGACCGTATCGGAGAGTTCCTGCTTACCATACCTGCCCTGCGGGCTTTGAAGGAAACTTATCCCGCCGCGAAATTGACCGCGGTAGTTAGTCCATATCTCGGCGAACTTGCCGAATGCCTAGAATTCATTGATGAGATAATAATTTGGGAGAACCGCAGGCACAGATTCGGCGAAATCTTAAGATTCGGCAGGGAGCTTAAGGCGCGCAGGTTCGGCCTCTGCGTCATCTTTAACCCCTCCAAGGAATTTAACATCATTTCGTTTCTGGCGGGCATACCGCAGCGTATCGGCTATGACCGCAAATTCGGCATCCTGCTTACCCATAAGATAAAAGATAAGAAATATCTCGGCGAGAAACACGAGGTAGAGTATAACCTTGAATTAGCGGGGCTGGCAGGGGCGAAGACCGGCGACAGCAGGTTATCATTAAAGATAAATGAAGATGTCCTGGATAATTTTACGCAGGCAGCTGCCTTAAGGGGTAATTTCAGCCTGGTCGCAGTGCATCCCTGGACCAGCGATCCCGTAAAACAATGGCCTATTGATAATTTTTATGCTTTAGCCGCAAAATTGGCGAGCCTGCCGGATATAAAGGTAGTAATAGTCGGAGGGGAAGAAGAATTA
>CAYWCX010000053.1:0-3260 GCA_964456925.1 uncultured Planctomycetales bacterium | reverse complement strand
ATCCGCAGCATCCCGGATTTTCCCAAGCCGGGGATACTTTTTCGCGATATCACGACCCTGCTTCAGGACAGAGATGCCTTCCGCGACACCATAAATGCTATTGTCAAAAAATACCGCAATCGGAAAATAGATGTGGTAGTGGCGGTAGAGGCGCGCGGTTTTATCCTCGGGGGCGCGGTAGCCCATAAGTTAGGGACGGCTTTTGTGCCGGTGCGAAAAAAGGGGAAACTTCCCTGGAAGACACACAGTGTAACCTATGATTTGGAATACGGCACGGATAGCCTGCACATGCATCACGATGCTGTCAATCCCGGGGATAAGGTTTTAATCGTAGATGACCTCCTGGCGACCGGCGGCACGGTTAAGGCTACCACAGAATTAGTGGAGCATTCCGGGGGCAAGGTTATCGGTATCGCCTTTTTAATTGAGTTGATAGATTTAAAGGGTCGCGATAAACTTAAGGGGTATCCTGTTTTTTCGCTGATTAAGTTCCGCGGCGAATAGCGAGCGACGAATTATTAGACGACGCCCCTGTAGCTCATTCCCCTCCGAGGATTTCGCTACAGAGGACAAACTGAAATGCGCCTGTAGCTCATTTGGATAGAGCGGGGCTCTCCTAAGGCCTAGGTGGGTGGTTCGAATCCACCCAGGCGCATAATTCAAATAATTAAATGAATTTTTCCAGAAAACTAAAAGCAATCGAATTGAGAAAGTCCGGTTTCAGTTATTCAGAGATAAAAAAATCCATAAATATTTCTAAATCAACCTTGAGTAACTGGCTTAAGGATATTGAATTAACGGACGAACAGAAAAAGAGGTTAACTAGATTGCAGGCAACTGCGTATTTAGGGGCAAAGAAAATTCAAGCTAAAAGCTTAGCCCGCCATAGACAGATAAGAGAAAACGCCCAAAGAGAAGCTGTAGCCCGGTTTGATAACCCTTTATTCATTGCCGGGTTAATGCTTTATTGGGCCGAAGGCGATAAGCGGTCTGGGCGAATACAGTTTAGTAATTCCGATCCCGATATGATAAAAATAATGATGGGGTGGTTTAGAAAATTTTGTAATGTTCCGGAGTCTAAATTTAGAATAGGACTTTTTGTGCACTCTTTACACATAAGAGAAGATTACCTTGAATTTTGGAGTAAAATTACAGGCTTACCTATCAATCAGTTTAATCGGCCATATATAAAGCCCACGATTTTTAGCAATAGAAAAAATAAATTATACGAAGGTACCTGTGTGATAAAAATTCATAGTAGAGATTTGGCATCTAGGGTTCTTGGTTGGATAGACGGGGTAAAAAATCTTTTATCAATCTATCTAAACGGTAAAGAATAAAATAATATGTATAATCTGCATTGCCATTCTTTATTAAGCGACGGGGCGCTGCTTCCTTCCGAAGTAGCGGTCCGTCACGCGGATAAGGGCTATAAGGTAATCGCCATTACCGACCATGCCGATTACAGCAACATTGAAGAGGTAATTGGCGGTATCTTGAAGTTTACCAGGCAGTGGCCGAAGTCCGGCGGTTATCTCAGGGTTTTACCGGGCATTGAATTGACGCACCTGCCGCCGGAGCAGTTTAAGCCCCTGGCAAGATATGCCCGCAGAAAAGGCATAGGTATTATTGTCGGCCACGGCGAAACCCCGGTCGAGCCGGTGATAAAAGGGACTAACCGCGCTGCGTTGGAAGCGGATATTGATATCCTGGCGCACCCGGGTTTAATTAGCGACGAGGATGCGAAACTTGCCAAAGACAAAGGGATATTCCTGGAGGTTACTTCGCGCCGCGGGCACGCCGATACCAACTCTTATCTTGCCGCCCAGGCGATAAAATTCGGCGCGCCGCTGATACTTGATACCGATGCTCACGCGCCGCAGGATATTATCGCGCCGCAGCAGTTAAGGGAAGTCGGCTTAGTCGCGGGTTTGAACGAATTGCAGATTGACGAAATTTACCGCAAGACAGAAGAGTTTTTAAGAAAAGGGCGATTCTGACAAGAACCGTCCCTGAAAGAAAAGGAGGAGGAATGAGTAAGAAATTGATTGTATTTTTAGCGCTGGCGCTTTTTCTGGTATCCGGCTGCGCCGGTCTTTCCAAAAAAGACAAAAGCGTGTCAGGCCCGATGATGCTTGAGCCCAACCTGAACTTAAGATTCAATGATATCCCGGTGCCCGCGGGTTTCAAGTCCATACCCAAGGATTCCTATTCCTTTGAGAATAACGGCATCCGCGTGGGTTTATTGAAATACCGCGGCAGGGCAGACGCGGACCAGGTCACCAATTTTTACAAGGAACAGATGATGATGTATAACTGGAACCTCCTGAATATCATTGAATACGGCGACCGGCTTTTGAACTTTGAGCGCGATATTGAAACCTGCGTGATTACCCTTGTTCCCAAAGGCAGGAACATCACTATTATCATTTCCATGGGGCCGAAATCGCAAGTCCCCGGCAAGACACAGAGGGCGCGGGAAGA
The DNA here is from genome assembly GCA_964456925.1 of uncultured Planctomycetales bacterium. Lineage (GTDB taxonomy): Bacteria > Omnitrophota > Gorgyraeia > Gygaellales > Profunditerraquicolaceae > JBAZKK01. The sequence goes on along the minus strand of CAYWCX010000053.1, from coordinate 776 downwards.
AAAGCTGATTAAATAGGTCTAATCCTATACAAAGCAAGCATTTAGGCAGGTTTTTCCGGCTTAAAAAATGCTTGACAAATAAAGAGTTATATGATAAAGATAATATAATTTAGGATATACCACTGGATATGGCTTTAATTTAAGGCCAGAAAGGAGGGAGATTAAAATACGCCTGAAGTCATGAGAAATCCAGTGATATACTTAATAGATCAGGTAAATCTCTAGGAAACTTTTTTGAACACCTAGTTCAGAATATAGCGATTATATTTTTTTAAAGGAGGTTAAAACAAAATGAGTAAACGCTTGATATTGGTTCTCGCGCTCGCGTTCGTAGTCGGCGTTACGTGCGCTGCCTACGCCGAGGTGCAGAATGTCAAGGTAAGCGGCGACATCACCTTAACAGGTATAATGCGTGCTGATTACACCCTCAAGAATAACACCCCAGATAGCGGAATAAGCGGGAGTTCCACTTGGAGCGGTGATAAGCAGGAATATCTGTTAAGGCAGGTGCGCGTAAGAGTAGATGCCGACCTTACCGATAACGTAAGTGCTACAGTGCGTCTTTTAAACGAAGGCACATGGGGAGATACCAAGATATACGGCGAGAACGGAAATGACGATGAGGTGTCGCTTGATTTGGCGTATGTGACGATGAAGGAGTTCCTCTATTCGCCGTTGACCCTGAAGCTCGGCCGTCAGGAGATTCAATTCGGCAACGGGATGATTGTTGGCGACCCGGATACCAACCTCGCAGCTACGGGTTGGGGCGGAACAGC
>CAYWCX010000052.1:0-3376 GCA_964456925.1 uncultured Planctomycetales bacterium | reverse complement strand
CTCTACAAAAGCGCCGTAATCCGTAAAACCGCGCACCTTGCCGGAAACCTTGGCGCCTTGCGGATATTTCACATCTGCCTCCAGCCAGGGATTCTGCTCCAGCTGTTTGATGCTCAGCGAAATCTTACGGCCCTCTTTGTCGATATTCAGTAACTGCGCCTCAATAATATCGCCTATCGCGAACATCTCTGCGGGATTGTTGATGCGCTTGGACCAGGATATCTCCGAGATGTGAATCAGGCCTTCGATACCTTTCTCCAACTCCACGAATATACCGTAGGGCACGATATTAACTACCTTGCCTTTTACTTTGGTGCCTACGTTGTATTTGGCCTCGATGTCCTGCCAGGGGTCGGGTAGCCTCTGCTTGAGCCCCAGGGAAATCCTGCCTGCTTCTTTATCCAGGTTTAAAATCATTACCTCTATTTTATCCCCTATCGCCACCATTTCCGACGGATGGCTGATCTTGGACCAGGACATATCGGTAATATGCAGCAGGCCGTCCACTCCTCCTAAATCCACAAAGGCCCCGAAATCCGTAATTGCCTTGACGGTGCCGGAAGCGACATTGCCTACTTTGAGCTCCTGCCAGAGCCTATCCTTGCTTTCCTGTTTTTCTTTCTGGATGGCTTCGCGCCGCGAAAGGATGATACTGCGCCTTAAGTTATTAATCTTGACGATTTTAAACTTGAAGGTCTTATAAAGCACGTCCTTATCCGCCATATTCTTAAAGGCAGACAGCGACGCGGGTAAAAACCCTTCTATGCCCATTACGTCAACCAGGAAACCGCCCTTGACCTTCTTAACCGGCCTGCCGTCCACCAAGTCGCCCTCGCGGGAATTCTCCACGATTTTGCTCCATCCCTGAATGCGCATTGCCTTTTCGCGGGAGAGCACAATCGAACCGGCATCGTCTTCGATGGACTCGATAAAGAACTCTAATTCCCTGCCCACCTCAAGGTCCGATTGAGCGAATTCCGTCACCGGCACCGCGCCTTCGGACTTAAAACCTACATCCACCAATATGTCCTTGGGCTTGATGGCTACGATCTTGCCTTTAATGATATCACCACTGTGGATAATCTTGACGCTTTCGTTATAAAGCTGCTCTAAATTGATTTTTTCTTCCGACATTTTGAATTTCTCCTTTAAAATTATACCTCAGCGGTCCAAAACCTTGCCCTTTAGGGTGAGGATACGAAATGACCGCTAAGTATTCCGCCTTTAAGAACCCAGGACTTTAACCCGGGTAGGCTCCATTTTTTAATTAATTTGGGTTAAAGAAACTACAGCGAGATTTTTTAAGAGTAGTGCTGCATAAGAGTGTTTGCCTTAAGAAAGCCGCCGGATTTCCTGCATTATCTGTCTGGCGATATCTTCGTAAGGCACCCTCCTTTCCACGAGGATTTGTTTTCCGATGCGTACTGAAACCTGAGCCGGACGGATAAACCTGGCTCCTTTTGGCAGGGCCACGTCCGTGCCTTTGATAAAAGCCGGTATTACCGGCACATTTAGTTTCTGCGCTAAAAATCCCACTCCTGCTCCCGGTTCCACAGATTCTCCCTTCACGACCCGCTGGCCTTCGGGAAAAATTACCAATGCCGCGCCTTCGCTGATACGGCGCATCGCTTCCTTGAAGGCTGCTAAATCCGGGGCGCCACGCCTTACCGCAAAAGCGCCGAGGCGCGAAATTAGCCCCCCGAATAAAGGGTTGAAAAATAAATCGTGCTGCGCCATGAAGCTCAACCGCCGCGGCGAGGCTATCCCTAACGCCGGCGGGTCAAGAAAACTGACATGGTTGCTGGCAAAAATAAAACCTCCGCTTGGCGGTATATTCTCCCTTCCTGTAACTTTAAAATTAAAAAAGACCTTAAAGAATACCATACACAGGAACTTACCGATAAGGTAAAGCATATCTTATCTTGCCAGCTTTAAAACCAGCTTTCTGCCTAATCCGATCAACTTTCTGGATTTAGCCGGGTTTTTAGATTCGGCATATACCCGCATAATCGGCTCGGTGCCGGACCCCCGGAACATCAGCCAGCTTCCGTCGCTGGTAATAAGTTTGACGCCGTCGTAATCCTTAACCTCCGCTACTTTTTCACCCAATAGGATTTTAATCCCCTTAAATTTCGATACGTCTACCTTATGGCCGGGGATTTCGATATTCGCCTTCTCGTAAAAATACCTCCCGTATTTACGCTCCATACTCTCAATAATCTGAAGGATAGATTTACGGCGGTAGACCATCATTTCAAGGAGCAGAAGCCCCGCAAGGGTGCCGTCGCGTTCGGGGATGTAATTTTTAAAACCCATCCCTCCTGCCTCTTCGCCGCCGACCATAATGTTGTGGTTATCCATATGGTAAGAAATATATTTGAAGCCGACGGGGGTCTCGTATAATTTCAATTTTAAATCCCGGGCGAGGTTATCGATAAGGTTCGTGCCTACGATTGTCTTCACCACCCCGCCGCTGAATCTCCTGTCCTCGAAAAGATGCAGCGTCAGTAAAGCTAAAATCTTCTGCGGAGAGATAAAAACTCCACCCGGGGCAATAGCGGCAATCCTGTCGGCGTCACCGTCCAAGACCAGGCAGATATCAAACTTTTTCTTCTTCATCTTCTCTATCGAGTCCCTTAGATTTTCCACTACCGGTTCCGGCCGCAAGCCGCCGAAAGAAGGGTTTACCTCGCGGCGGTTGAATTCGAGTTTTATGTCTGTGCCGCTCAAGACCCGTGCGATAAAACCATTGCCGCTTCCGTGCATAACATCGATTAAAACCCGGTATTTTGCTTTTTTGATTTTCTTAAGATTAATATAAGAACGCAGGAACTTTACGTAGGCAGGGCTGAAATCTTCTACCGTTATCCTGCCCGGCATTCCGGATTTTTTAGTCCCCCGGATACGGTTAGCGATTTTTTCTAATGCGCCGGTGACATCTACGCCCGCGGCTCCGCCTGAAGCGGTCTTAATCTTAATGCCGTTGTAAGAAGCGGGGTTGTGGCTGGCGGTAATCATTACTCCCAAAGTCATTAATTTTGTCTTGACCGCAAAGCTAAGCATCGGAGTAGGAACCGCCCCCTCCGAGAGAATAACGTCTATTCCGTTATCCGCCAATACTTCGCTTAGCGTGCGGGCGTAACTGTCGGATAGAAAACGGGTATCGTAGCCCACCGCAACTTTGACCTTTTTGCCTCCCCCTTTTCTCTTATAATAATCGGCAATGGCCTGGGCAACCCGCCTTACGTTGTAAAAAGTGAAATTCTCGCTGATAATGTCCCTCCAGCCGTCGGTGCCGAACTTAATCTGTACTTTTAACCTTGACATCTTAATCTCCTTATCGCCTCCTTGTAATTTTTAGCTTTAAAAATATAGG
>CAYWCX010000051.1:0-3396 GCA_964456925.1 uncultured Planctomycetales bacterium | reverse complement strand
TATCGTGGACCTTCCAGCCTTCGGGGTTATATTCGTTGTGCTTCCACCATTCATCCGTCCACTCGAACATCGTCCCGCCGACACAGTTGCCCGCCCCTTCCTTATTAACAGCGAGGTTCTTGTAAATCTGCCTCCACTGCGCTTCCAAAAAGAAAGCCTGCATATTCTGGTCTTCCTTCTCTAAAGAGGCGTCATAACTATCCGCTCCGAACTCCGAGATTAATACCGGCCGGTCAAAAATGGTCTTTAAGGAATTAAAGAGGTTGCCGAAGCTCCTGCCGCGATAAATGATGCAGGCCACCAGGTCGATATCCGTACAAACCTCGTTGGCTACTTCCAGGCCGAGGAGTTCGCCGTTGCCTAAAGCCACCGGATGGTTGGGGTCAATCTTGTGGATTTCTGCAGCCAGCTCATTAACGAAGGAATAATAAATCCTGGCGCGCATGAGCCTTTGTTTAAGCGGGTCGCTTTCCCGGTCTACTTCGTCGGTAGACCAGGGGTTTACCTGGCCGAAACAGGAATAATTATTCTCATTGCCTAAAATCCACAACAATATCCCCGGCTCATCCTTATAGAGTCTCACCATCTCCAGAACTTCTCTTTTAACCCTCTCCTGGAACTCCGGGGTGCCGTAGAGCGGACAGGGATATTCCCAGAAACCCAGCCAGTGCCCCATGATAGTGCGCACCCCGTAAATATTATAGAGTTCGCCTATCGCCTTCCTGACGCTTTCGGGATTAGTGCCGGACTGATAGATGCGCACCGTATTCACGCCCATCTCCTGCATTAATTTGCCGTCAACCATCCAGGGCTTATTAGGGTCTGACCACCAGTCGTAGTCATGTTTCTCGCCGATGGGGATAGGGCTATAACAGACGCCCTTGACGATGTAGGGTTTATTCTCCACCATCAGTTGATACCGGCTGTCTTTGAGTTTCTTAATCCAGACCTTTGCCTTTGGCTTAGGCCCCATTCCCAAAAGGCAAGCCATCAACCAAAAACCGCAAGCCGCAAGTAAGAATAACTTGCGGCTTGTGGTTCGTCTTCTGAAAACTGATTTTTTATTCGTATTTAATCTCATCCAGATAGAAGGTCGCACCTTCGGGGTTAACGTCGGCGTTGGTAACCCAGCAGAACCCCCCGATGATATAGGACATATCCTTGCCTTTCAAGTCAATGGCGTACTGGGTCCATTCCTTATTCAAGACTACCGGCCCGATGCTGGCGGAATCCGAATCCGAATATTCCCCCATTATGCCGCCGGCCTTGAACTCTTCGATTCTCTCCCCTCCCTTTTCTCCGCGCGCCCAGAATGTAAGCCTGGTGGCAAGAGACAGGTCGTATCCGGCGTCAACATTACCCCAGTTATTGGGCGGATACTGCCAATAGATGCCTGCCCAGCGCGCACCCTGCGCGCTTTTAATGCTATAGATGATCCTGATGCAGGTATCGCCTAAATAGGGGTCCTGTTTAGAGGCGATATCGATCCTTATATCGCCGTAACTACCCATCCACCCCGAAGGCGTAAAATGGTTGGTTATGGAGTTCCTGTCGGCATAGATATAAAAAGGCATTTTTTCCTGCTTGCGGGTCTCCGGCTTCAAAGTAGGGTCAACCTCAAATTTGATATCATCCAGATAGAAGGTTGCGCCGTTGGGATTTAAGTCCGAGGTAGTAACCCAGCCAAATCCGCCGCTAATATAGGAAAGGTCCTTGCCGGCGAGGTTAACGGTGTATTGCTTCCAGGTATCGGTAAGCTCAATGGGCCCCATTTTAACCGTGGCAGTATCCGGATAAGTGCCCGCGAGACCGCCGACCATAATCTCCTTGATGACTTCGCCGCCCTTAGCGCCCCTGGCCCAGAAAGTAAGCTTGGCCATGCCGCTAAGGTCAAAACCGCCCTTTTTCGTCCCCCAGTTATTGGCGGGGTTCTGCCAGTAAACGCCCGCCCAACCCTGATTCTGGGTTTGCTTGGCGCTATAGGTAAATTCAATAGAGGTAGTCCCGCTATGGGGGTTTGTCATAGACTGGTCGTTAATCTTGATGTCCCCGACATCACCCATAAAGCCTGAAGGTATAAAGTGATTTTCCCTGGCGTTTTTATCGCTATAAACGACAAATTCATTAACCGCAGCGGCTGCGGGCGTTGTTACTTCCGGGGTAGTTGCCGGTGTCTTCGTAACAGGAGCACCTGGTTCTACTGCTGCCAGGTACGCCGGTATTAAAAAAACCAGGGCTGCCAAAACTAAAAATATCCTCTTCATCTCTTCGGTCCTCCTTTTGCTATTATTTTAACAGGGACGCTTCTCAAGTCAATCCTAAATTATCCTCTTAATTCCAGGCCTTCTTATAGTAGTAGTAGGCCTCGCGCAACTGCCGCAAAAACGGGCTGTTTTTGCCGTCGCCCTGGCCGCACACCCCCAACCACTCCTCGTGCATATATCCGTCGGGAAACGGACCGGTAAAAAGTTTCTTGGTATCGTGTATCGAGGGCTCGTAGGCCTTCCACCATTCATCCAGCCATTCAAAAACCACGCCACCGAGGGCATTGCCCGCGCCTGCCCCGAAAGCCATATTAGATTCAATATCCTCCCAGGCACCGCGGTGGTACTCTGCCTGAAGATATTCCGCCTCCTGAAGGGTTTTGCCTTCGGCATAGGCAGGGCAGCCGTATTCGGTAATGAAAACCGGCTTATCCGCTTCCTCTTTTACCTGCCTGAAAAGAAACCCGAAACCATAATCTCCGCGGTAGGCATTGGTGCCGAAGATATCCACATCAGGGCAGTCCCGGCCGAACTTATCCAGGTAGAGGACATCGCCGCTGCATATCGCCACCGGATGGCCGGGGTCAAGGGACTTGACGTGCAGAGCCACCTCATTGGCAAATTTAAAAAAGGCGTCCGGCTCTTTGTCGGCATTGCAGGCAAAGCCGTAAACGTTCTCGTTACCCAAAAGCCAAAAGAGCAGGTAAGGCTCGTCCTTGAATTCGGCTACCATCTTCGTCACCGAATCCAGCATCTTCTTCTTGTGTTCGGGGTTATTATAATCCGTCCCCGGATACCAGGGCGCACCCGAGCCGATGGCATACTTGCCCAGGAAATCGCCCATAATCACCATTATACCATATTTACGGTAAAGTTCGCGCAGAAGTTCCTTGTTGACCTGGGATGGGTGGTGGTAGAGCCGGATGGTATTTACGCCCATCTCCTGCATCAGTTTGAAGTCACCCACTGCCGGCTCTTTCCTGTCCCGGATATTGTTGCGGTTTTTATCCACAAAGGAATCATAAGGCCCGTCGATTTTGCCGTTTTTGTTAAAATCCTCCCGCATCCAGTTGCCCAGCGTCCCTTCGTCCGGAGACTGCCCCACCTTGGTCGGGGTATAAGTAATCCCTTT
>CAYWCX010000050.1:0-3505 GCA_964456925.1 uncultured Planctomycetales bacterium | reverse complement strand
TTAAGAAGACTCAAGGGGTCTATGGCGTCAAGAGCAGCATGTCTGCCCCAAGCCCCGAGACCAAGCTTAATATACTTAAAGACAAGGCATCGCTCTACGGGCTTTCGGTACGCGACATCGCAGTCACCACCCAAGTAGCCCTCAAGGGATATGTAGCCACCAAATTTAAAGAGAAACAACGCCAGGAGGATGTTGATATCCGGGTACGCCTGAGGCCCGAGGACAGAAGAGACCTGAACAACTTAAGAAGATTGCTAATACACTCTCCTTTGGGAATGGACGTTGCGCTCTCTGACGTGGCTTATCTGACCAAGGGCGCCGGCCCCACCGAGATAAGGCACATTGACCAGCAAAGAAGCGTTATTATTACCGCCAACATCTATAAACGCCGGCTCGGCCAGATTATGAAGGATGTCAATCAAATCGTTAAGTCCTTAGGCAGTCGGGTCTCCAAGGATTACTCGATAGAGATATCCGGCGAGCAGAAAAGGATGCAGGAATCCTTTAAGAGCCTCGCCTTTGCCCTAGCGCTGGCTTTCACGCTGGTATATATGATTATGGCAGCGGAGTTCGAATCCCTCTGGCAGCCGTTCCTGATTATGTTTACCGTCCCGCTTTCCTTAATCGGCGTGGCTGTGGTTCTTTTTATCACCCGCACCCCCTTAAGCGTAGTGGCATATCTGGGTATCATCATGTTAGGCGGAATTGCGGTCAACAACGGTATTGTTTTAATAGAATTTGTGAACAGCTTAAGAAAAGAAGGGCTCTCGCCGTATGAGGCGGTGTTAAAGGCAAGTAAGGCGCGCCTGAGACCCATTCTGATGACCTCCATTACCACTATCCTCGGTTTATTGCCTTTAGCGCTGGGAGTAGGCGAAGGCGCCGAACTACAGGCTCCTATGGCTTTAACCGTAATGGGAGGTTTAACCTCTGCCACATTTTTGACGCTGGTTTTTATCCCGGCCTTATATCTGGCGGTTTGTGAGCGCTTTGAGCGGATTACTGTTCCGGCACCGGAAGAAACGCCGGTGATATTACCGACCGCACCTAAAATAATTTCACCGCCCGAGCCCGAACTTCCTGCAAAACCCGAGCCGATACCTGCTGCTCAGTTGCCAACGAAAGAAGTCTCGCCGAAGGAATTAGTAGAAATTCCCAAACCCAAAGAGCCGCCGCAACCCCAAGAACGCCCCGCTCCTGCTGAACTTAATCCGCGCCAGAAGGAACTCCTGGAAAAGTTAAAAACCCTGGGTAAGATTACCCGCAAGGAATACTCCGAGATGTTTAAAATCTCCATACCCACTGCTGCCAGGGACCTCAAGGACTTGACGGACAGAAAACTGCTTACGGCCCGCGGCCCCCTTGGACCGGGCAGATGGTATGAACTTAGTTAGTAACCAATGAACCTGCCAAGTTTATCGGTAAAAAGACCCACCGCAGTCTCGATGTTTTTCCTCGGAATCGTCCTCATCGGCGTCATTGCCTTCCGCTTGTTGCCGGTAGAGATGATGCCGAACGTCAGCTTCGGCGACATCACCATAAATATCGACGTGCGCGGCGGAATCCCTGCCTCTGAAGTTGAAAAACGCATCGCTATCCCGGTAGAGGAAGCTGTGGGTTCTGTAACCCACCTCAAAAATATCCTTGCCATATCCAAAGAAGGCAACGCTACCATCATCCTGGAATTTGAGCCCGGCGCCAATATGGACTTCGCCGCCCTCGAAGTGCGCGAAAAGTTCAACCGTATCCGCAATAAACTTCCTCCAGAAATCGAAAAGCCGGTTATCGCTAAATACGAGTATATGGACGTGCCGGTGATGATTCTGGCGGTAACCAGCGAAAGGCGCACCCCGGAGGAACTGCGTAAAATCGTGGATGAAAAAATCAAAGACCGCATCCAGAGGATTGAAGGCGTGGCGCGTGCCGAGGTCGCCGGCGGCAGGGAAGGCAAAATTATCATCGAGGTGGACGAACACAAACTGCAGTCCTATTCGCTCTCTATCAACCAGATAGTAGATATCATCAATATAAATAATGCCAACCTCCTGGCAGGGGAGATTAAAAGGTCCAAAGACAAATACCTTATCCGTACCATCGGTGAGTTTAAGGACCTCAATGATATGCAAAACCTCGCCATTGCCACTACCAAGGAGGGCTCGGTCATACGGCTCAAAGACGTCTCCGAAGTCAAAGATTCCTATCTTGACCCGGTGGCATTTGCACGCATGAACGCACAGCCGGTAATCTCCATTTATATCCAGAAGGAATCCAACGCCAACACCGTCAAAATCGCCCAGGCAGTGGAGAGAGAGCTTAATGCGCTGGCAAATATTGTCGAAGGAGACGTTAAGATTACCTCGACATTTAACCAGGCAGAGGCGATTAAACAGGCAATAAAGCAGGTGCAGACTTCGCTACTCTTCGGCGCAATCCTTGCGAGCTTGACGCTTCTGTTATTTATGAGAAACCCTTATTCTATCTTTGTGATTGCCTCCGGCATTCCGCTTTCTCTACTGTTTACTTTCTGCCTGATGTTTTTCTCAAAACTGACCCTGAACGTCATGACTTTAAGCGGACTGGCCCTCGGCGTCGGGATGCTGGTGGATAATGCCATCGTGGTACTCGACAATACTTTCAAAAAGAGGAGTGAGGCGACGCTATCCCCCGATTTCGATAGCCTCGATGGCGCCGGTAAAAATAAATTCGCCCGAGAGCTCGCAATAAGCGGAGCGGATGAAATACTTCTGGCAATCAGCGCTTCCACTCTTACCACGATTGTGGTCTTCGTCCCCCTGGTATTCATCAACCCCGAAATCAAGATGCTTTACAGCGGCATTGCCTTGACTATCACTTATTCTCTCCTGGCATCGCTTTTAGCGGCATTAACATTGGTGCCGATGCTGTTATCGCGTTTAAAATTTAAAAAAGCCAAAACCGAGAAGCAGCAAGAAGCAGGAACTTCCAATCCTGCTGTCGCAGAAACCGCTAATCAGCCCATCTCCTTTTCGAAACGTTTTCAAACTTTTTATAAGAGCTCCATCTCCGTAGTTCTTTCTTTGCGCTATCTTATCGTAATACTCGTAGGTTTATGCTTTGCGCTGGCGCTCAAAGAGTCTAAGAAACTGGAGAAGGAGTTTATCGGCATTGCCGAACAGAATAAGTTTACCATCCACATCGAGATGCCCACCGGCACCCGGCTCGACGTCTCGGATAAAGTAGTAGCCAAGGTAGAGCACCTTGCTTCACGCTTACCCGAAGTGAAAACCGCCACCTCTAAAGTAGAACCCTGGTCCAGTAAAATCTACGTGGAACTGGTGCCTTTGAATAAACGCAGAAAAACTACTGCCGAGGTTATGGACACGTTGCGGCCTTTTACCGACAGGATGGAACCTGCCTTTATCTATTACGAAGAGCCGGAAGAGGTCGGCACCAAGGAAATCCTTCTGGAAATCTACGGTTATGACTATGATGTCTTAAAGAACCTCGCCATCCAGATTGCGCAGCG
>CAYWCX010000049.1:0-3634 GCA_964456925.1 uncultured Planctomycetales bacterium | reverse complement strand
CCTCTTCTTTAAAGAGTAAATATAAGTAAGTTTAATTAATAATAAGTAACTTTAAGTAAATTTAAGTAACCTGGATTTTCTTAATCAAAGGCAGGCAGAGAAAACTGGTTAAGGATGAAAAGACAATCAGCCACTTCAAGCCTATCACAGGCAACAAAAAGGCGCCGGATAAATTACTCGCAACCAACGCCAGGTTACTGATACTGCACAGAAGCGCAAAGGAAGTAGCCTCCAGCCCCCTTACGGTGCTTCGCGCCATAAAGTCCATTACCATCAAGAAAATAAACATCCCTATCAGGCTATACAAGACATCGTAAATAACGGCGCTAGCCGGTGTATAATAAAGGTAACTTAAGGTGGTAACTGCCCCCAGAAATACCGATACGAACAGCCACTTTTTAATATTTATTTTTGTGCTCATTTTATAATAAATCAGCGAACCGAGGATGCCAAAAGTCGTGCTGATTGTCGCTAATGCCCCAATCCAGATTTTACCCCATTGAAAGGTATCCCTTTGGATGAAAAAAAGAGGCGTCCCAAAAGAAGGGGAATATTTATAGAGGAATATGAACAACCCTATAATGAGCAGTTGCCTGTTATCGAATAATTTCTTTAAATCTAAAAATAAACTCGCAGGCGCCCTATTCGCCGCAGCGGTCTCTTCTTTATAAAAATACGCGGGGACCGCTATGAGCAGGTAAACAGGGATTAAGCTCAAAAAACCTCCCCGGTACCCCCATTTTTGAGCAATATAACCTCCGCCTATCCCCGTAAGTAATCCGGCTACGTTAATAGATATCCACTGGATGCTCTGAATTCTGCCTGTGGCATTGTACTTTTTACCCTCCACGCACATAATCCCGTCTACGGCGACATCGCGAAATGCGGTATTGGTCGAATTGAGTATTATCATCGTAACAAGGATAACGAGAGGCAAATACATCAGTCCTAAAAATAAGACCGAAATTATATCGAGGATGATGGCGATAAAGATCCAGGTCTTTTTATGGAAAAAATTGTCTATGACATAACCTATAAACGGTTTGACCAGCCAGGCAGAAATGGTAATGCTGCCGATGAGCATTATTTTTTCCGGAGAAAAATTGAGGGTTTCCTTCAGATAGTAGAATAACCCCTGGCTGGGAAGGCCTTCCATCCCCTGGGTAAAGTAAACTGCGCTGCTTAAGACAAAAACCCAGAATAATTTTTTCTGCATTTACTTACCCTGCCCTTAAAAAACCGAAAGGCTACCCCTTGTAACGGTAGCCTTAATTTTATTACCCGGCGACTCAAAACTATCTTTAAGTTTCAAGTACGTTTTTTTTATTCAGCGGGGTTTGCCGGTTGTGCCGGTGCCGTCGGGGGAACCTGTTGCACCGGCTGCTCTGCCTGCGGCTGCGCCTGCTGTTGTGCTTGTGTCGTCTCGGCCTTTTGCTGGCCTGAAACTGCCTGCATCAAAGATTTGCCCTGCTTTGCCGAAAATAACGCCAGGCCGATGCAGGTAATAAAGAATATAACTGCCAGAATAGTGGTAATCCGCGCCAATAGTTCGTTGGTCTTGGTGCCGAACATTGACTCTACCCCGGAGAAGCTCTCCAGTAATCCTCCGCCGTGGCCGCGCTGAATTAAAATCAGCATAATCAAGAGCGCGCATACAGTCACGTGTACCGCAATGATAAATCCCAACATTTTCTTTTCCTTACTTTTTTACCTCGCCGGCCTTTTTGACGATTGCGCTGAAAGAATCAACCTTAAGGCTTGCTCCGCCTACCAGTGCCCCGTCAATGTCCGGCTGTTGCATTAATTCCGTGATATTCTCGGGTTTTACGCTTCCGCCGTATTGAATCCGTATCTTACGGGCAGCATCTTTATTATACATCTTTTCCAATAAAGCGCGGATATATTTGTGCGCCTCTTCGGCCTGGTCGGGCGTAGCGGTTCTGCCTGTCCCGATAGCCCACACCGGCTCATAGGCAATTACTGTCTTTATAATATCGGCTTCGCTTATATCCCTGAGGCCGTTTTTGATATGGTCGTCTAAAACGCTGAAGGTCTTCCCCGCTTCTCTTTCGCTTAAGGTCTCGCCCACGCAGACTATCGGGGTCAGGCCGTTCGACAACGCCGCTTTGACTTTTTTATTTACCGTTTCATTGGTTTCCTGGAAATACTGCCGGCGTTCGGAATGCCCGATAATTACAAATTGGCATCCCGCGTCTTGAAGCATTTTACAGGATACCTCTCCGGTAAAAGCGCCTTCGTCCTGCCAATAACAATCCTGCGCCCCTACAAGTATATTGCTTGTTTCCAGCGCGTCAGCCAGACACGCAAGTAACGTATAGGGAGGGCAAACTACGATATCCATATTCTCTATCTGATAGAGCTCTCTCCTTAAGGCAACTGCCAGTTCCTGCCCATCCTTCAAGGTCTTATACATCTTCCAGTTTCCGGCAATAATGGTTTTACGCATCTTATTTATCCGCCAAGGCTGCTATCCCCGGCAAGGTCCTGCCTTCCAGGAACTCCAAGCTTGCCCCTCCGCCGGTTGAGACATGGCTCATTCCTTTTTCTAACCTTAATTTAGCCACTGCCGCGGCAGTATCGCCTCCGCCGATAATCGTCGTGACCCCGAGCCCGGCAACAAACTTCATCACCTCTGCCGTGCCTTTGCTGAAAGGTTCCATTTCAAAGATACCCAATGGGCCGTTCCAGACAATTGTTCTCGCACTTTTGAGCCCTGTTTTAAACAACTCAACGGTCTTCGGCCCGATATCAACCGCAATTTTACCTTCTGGTATAACATCAACGATTGCCGCTTGGGCTTGCGGGTCAACCTTGTCCACCACCAGGTGGTCTACGGGAAGCAATATCTCCTTGCCTGACGCTGCGGCCTTACTTAAAATAGCCTTGGCAAGGCCGATTTTGTCCTTTTCGAGCTTGGAATTACCGACTTCTTCTCCCTTCGCCTTTAAGAAAGTATAGGCCATCCCGCCGCCGATTATAACAGTGTTACATTTCGGAAGCAGGTTCTCAATCATCCCGATCTTATCGGAAACCTTAGCGCCCCCCAGGATAACCATAAAGGGTTTTTCGGGATTCTCTATTGCGTTGCCTAAATAGCGGATTTCTTTTTCGATTAGAAACCCTGCCACGCCTTTAAGGTAATGCGCTACCCCTTCGGTTGAGGCATGCGCGCGGTGCGCGGTCCCGAAGGCATCATTGACATAAACTTCAGCCAAAGAAGCTAATTGCTTGGCAAAATCAGGGTCATTTGCCTCTTCTTCGGCATGGAACCTGAGATTTTCCAGTAATACCACTCTTTCGCTGGCAGCATTTATCTCTTTTTTAACAGTGTCGCCTACGCAGTCATTTAAAAACTTTACCGACTCTCCCAGGAGAGCCCGGAGTCTCCCTGCTACCGGTTTCAGGCTGTATTTGGCAACCACTTTACCGTCCGGACGGCCCAAATGGCTCATCAGGATAAGCTTCCTGGGATTATTATCGAGGATATATCTTATAGTGGGGATCGTTGCCCGGATACGCGTATCATCGCTGATATTCAGGTTTTCGTCCTGCGGCACATTAAAATCCGCCCGCATCAGGATGGTTTTCCCTTTTAAATCAATATCCCTGACCG
>CAYWCX010000048.1:0-4041 GCA_964456925.1 uncultured Planctomycetales bacterium | reverse complement strand
CCGCCCATCGGCAGGGTAGTAAGGCTGTTCTTAAAAACCTGCTCAAAGGCCAGGAACTTCAGGATCCCGAGGTTTACGCTGGGATGGAAGCGCAGGCCCCCTTTATAAGGGCCGATGGCGCTGTTCATCTGGATACGGTAACCGCGGTTAATCTGAATCTCGCCCTTATCGTCCAGCCAGGGCACGCGGAACATAATCACGCGCTCCGGCTCCGCTATCCTTTCTAAGATTTTGGCTTTCTCATACTTGGTGTGTTTTTCGATAAAGGGAGCCAGCGACTCCGCTACCTCGCGCACTGCCTGATGGAACTCCGGTTCCCCGGGATTCTTTTCAATTATCATTTTCATAAACTCTTCTACTTTCCTGGACATCTCCTCCTCCTTTTAATTAAAATTATCTCTTTATATTTTACGCTTTTTCTTTAAGATAATCAATAATTGCGTCCGCCGCCTTTTTGGCCATACCCATTGCCTCGATTACCGTACCCTCGCCTCCCACAATATCGCCTCCGGCAAAAACCCGCTTTATGGAAGTCTCCATCGTCTCGGGGTTAACCTCCACATCGGCGTACTCATCGGTCTTAAGTTCCGGGGTCGCCTTAGTGAGAACCTGATTGGCTTTGAGGCCGATGGCAATCACCGCCATATCGCAATCCACTTCAAAATCGCTTCCCGCGACAGGAACCGGCTTCCTTCGCCCCGAACTGTCGGGTTCTCCCAGCCGGCAGTTCAGGAAGCGCATCTTCCGGACCAGGCCGTTCGCATCGCCGATAAACTCTTCGGGCTTGACTAAAAGCTTGAATTTTACCCCTTCTTCCTTGGCGTGCTCAATCTCCAGCCTCCTTGCCGGCATCTCTACTTCGGTGCGGCGATAGGCTATCGTGGTATCGGGCTCAATGCCCTGCATCTTCTGCAGCCGAAGCGCGACCCTGGCAGAATCCATCGCAGTGTTGCCTCCGCCGATAACGATAATATGCCTGCCGATACTGACCGGGGTGTGGAATTCGGGAAATTTATAGGCGCACATAAGGTTCACGCGCGTAAGGAATTCGTTGGCGGAATATACGTTACCAAGGTTCTCCCCCGGGATATCCGGAAAGGACGGCACCCCTGCGCCTAAGCCCAAAAACACCGCGGCGTACCCTTCTTTAAAAAGCTCATCCAGATTCCTCACCCTGCCGATAATAAAATTCGGGGTAAACTCCACTGCCAGCTTACGCAGGTAATCTACCTCAAAATCCAAAATATCCCGCGGCAGCCGAAACGGCGGTATCCCGTAACGCAGCACCCCGCCGGTTTTATGCAGCCCCTCAAAGATATGTACCTTGATGCCGCGGCGGGCTAATTCTCCGGCACAGCATAAACCCGCCGGTCCAGAGCCCACCACCGCTACTTTGAATCCGCCAAGGCGGCGGTCCTGATTAACGGCAATCTCGAGGTTATTCCTCATCCCATAATCGCCTGCAAACCTCTCCAGAAAATGGATGTTAATCGCTTCGGGAGAAGCAAAGGGCGAACCCTTCCTGGTTAAAACGCAGGTCTGGCGGCACTGATACTCCGCCGGGCAGACCCTGCCGCAAAGAGAAGGAAAATCATTTTTCTCTCTGATGGTAAAATAGGCGGCGCGATAATCCCTTCTGGTAATATGATAAATAAAAGTCTTTATGTCTATGCCTACCGGGCAGCCCGCAATACAAGTGGGATTTTTACACTGCAGGCAGCGCCCGGCTTCTGCCAGGGCTTCTTCTTCGCTGTAGCCTAAGACAACCTCTTCAAAACCCCGGATTCTCTCGGCAGCGCCTAATTCCTTGATTTTTACCGCTTCTTTTTTCATTTCTCTTATAACTTTAGTCTGCAAATATGTTTTTCCTGCTCCAGATAAAGGCAATTCCTTTTGGTTAATTCATCCCAGTCCACTGATTGGGCCTCAAATTCCGGGCCATCCACGCAGCTGAACCTGGTTTCGCCTCCCACGCTTACCCGGCAGCAGCCGCACATCCCGGTAGCATCCACCATCAGGGCATTAAGCGAAACAATGGTCTTAACCTTAAAACCTGCGGTAACCGCAGCGACCTTTTTCATCATCGGTATCGGCCCCACCGCATAAACCAGGCCGTACTGATTATTTTTCAACAACTCACCCAGGACATCGGTAGTGAATCCTTTCCTGCCGTAACTGCCGTCGTCGGTAGTAACGTAGCATGCGCCTGAGACGGCTCTCAGTTCATCCTCCAGTATCAGCAAGTCCTTGCTCCTGGCGCCTAAAATAGTAGTCACATCATTACCTGCCTCTTTAAAGGCCCGCGCTACCGGATAAACCTCGGCAATCCCTACGCCTCCACCCACCAGTATAACCTTACCGTAATTCTTTATCTCGCTAGGTTGCCCTAACGGCCCGACTACGGCGTAGAGCGAGTCCCCTTTATTTAAATTGCCCAAGAGCCGGGTGGTCAAGCCTACTTCCTGAAAAATTACGGTGATAACGCCCTTATCCTTATCCGCCGCTACCACGGTTAGGGGAATCCGCTCGCCTTGCGACTCTACCATCAGCACTACGAATTGTCCGGCTTGCACCTTTTGCGCAATATTCGCAGCAATGATATCAAGGCGGATAATCCTGTTATCGGCAGCGCTGGAAAGAATTTCTTTGGCTATAATCTTCATAAATTACCTCAGGGATTTTTATTATACCACAATAAATAAAAAACGTCCTTTCTTTATCTTAAGGCGATAAAAAAAGGACGTCCTTGTCCTTCGGTTAAACTTGTATTTTAAGTATAGCATAAAAATTCATTGCGTCAAGCAAATAATCTTAGTAATCTTAGAAACGCTTTCCAAGCCAATCGGGACAGTGTCTTGAAATTTACTCCGGCGCAAGGCAATTAGAGACACTTTCCCGATTAGAATGGAAAACGTCTCGTGAAAACTTGAAAAAACCTGTTAGATTTGGCCCTCTCAGCCGTCTATTAAGACAGAAAGGGGGCGTTATGTTAGCAAGAACCTTAAGTTTTGGGATTTTAGGTATCGAGGCGTATCCGATAGAAATAGAGGTAGATGTCTGCCGGGGCTTGCCGGCAGTAAACCTGGTGGGCCTGGCTGATGCTGCCGTAAGAGAAAGCCGGGAAAGGGTAAAATCCGCCATCAAAAATTCCGGCTTCAACTGGCCTGCTGAACGGATTACGGTAAACCTCGCGCCTTCGGGCTTGAAAAAAGAAGGCTCCTCTTTTGACCTCGCGATTGCCCTGGGAGTGCTCGCTGCCACCCAACAGATAAACAGCCAGAGACTGGGCGAATATTATATCCTCGGAGAGCTATCTTTAGAAGGGTCGCTTCGCCCCATACGCGGGATATTGCCGATAAGCCTTGCTGCTGCTAAATCAAAGACCAAAAATATCATCTGCCCCTCGGCCAATGCCAAAGAAGCAGCGATAATCTCCGGCGTCAATGTCTGGCCGCTTAAAACGCTGCGCGAAGCCGTAGAATTCCTGAATAACCCCATAACATACCGGCCTTTTAGCATGAACTTAGAAGAGTTATTCAGAAATAACTCATGTTATCAGGCCGATTTCTCAGAAGTCAAAGGCCAGTATCACGCCAAACGCGCTCTTGAGGTGGCAGTAAGCGGCGGCCACAACATCCTGATGATCGGCCCTCCCGGAAGCGGCAAGACGATGCTTGCCAAAAGAATCCCTACCATCATGCCGGACTTGACCCTGGAGGAAACCCTTGAGGTAACAAGGATTCATTCCGCCATCGGCGCCTTAACGGGTAAAGAAGGGATTATGGCAACGCGGCCCTTCCGTGCTCCGCACCACAGCGCCTCCAATGTTGCCCTGACAGGCGGCGGCTCCGTTCCGGTACCCGGAGAAATAAGCTTGGCACATTACGGGGTCTTATTCTTAGATGAACTGCCGGAATTCCGCAGGGATTCTTTAGAGTCTTTGCGGCAACCACTTGAAGACGGATATATCCGAGTGGCGCGGATAGAAAAATCCTTTACCTTCCCCGCCTCCTTTATGCTGGTCTGTGCAATGAACCCTTG
>CAYWCX010000047.1:0-4304 GCA_964456925.1 uncultured Planctomycetales bacterium | reverse complement strand
ATATTTAAGGGAAAACTTCGGGGTGAAAAGAATAGGCCTGTTTGGCTCTTTTGCCAGAGGTTCATCCGGCAGAAATAGCGATGTGGATATGGTGGTGGAGTTTCAAGAGCCAATAGGGCTTAGGTTTATAGACCTGGCGCAATATTTAGAGAAACTCCTGGGCAGGAAGGTGGATATCCTGACCGAGGAAGGAATAAAGAGTATCCGGATTAAAGAAGTAGTTGAGGACATAAGAAGGAGTGTAGTATATGTCTAAAAGAAAAGACTTTGAACTTATAAACGATATTAAAGAAGCCATAGAGAGAATAAGCAGTTATACGAAAGATATGGATTATCGCAGATTCAGGCAAGAAGCGATGATACAGGACGCGGTAGTGCGCAACTTTGAGATTTTAGGCGAAGCGGCAAAAAATGTATCCGCAGTCCTTAAGAGAAAACACCCGGAGGTTCCCTGGCGGGAGTTAGCCGCTTTAAGGAACAGACTGATACACAAGTATTTTGGGGTGAATTACGATATTGTCTGGCAGGTAATTGAGAATGAGTTGTCAGGCATTGCCGCGAAGGTGAACAGGATCGGATAACAGCGTTCAGCGTTCAGCAGAAGAGGTGGAGAAGACAGAAGAAACAGCGCAGCAACAGAAGAGACAGCTCAGCCCACAGAAGAAGTTCAGGTTCCAGCGTCCAGCGGGCAGGAGAGCAAGATGGATGAGAAGGAGTGGGGACCACAATGACCAGTAAAGAGTTTATGAAAAAGGTTGCGCACGAAAAGAAGGACCTGCTGCAGGAGTTTATTGATACGCTGCATAAAAGACGTGTCTCCTTTTGCGTAATCGGAGGATTGGCGGTGAACGCGTATGCCGAGCCGGTAGTGAGCCTGGATTTAGATGTGGTGGTTATTGTAGATAAATTGGCGGAGGTAGTGGCTTTATTAGAAAAAAAATATCGGGTTAAAAAATATAAAAACAGTATAAATATCTCCAGCCCTTTTTCGGATTTACGGCTGCAGATACAGACCGACCCCAGATACCAGGGTTTCATCGGCAGGGCGGTAGATAAAAAGGTGCTGGGTTATCAGTTGCCGGTAGCAGCGATAGAAGATGTATTCAAGGCAAAGACCTGGGCAGCCCAGGATGAGACCCGGCGTCTGAGTAAGCGCCAAAAGGACTTAGCCGATATCCTGCGTCTGCTTGAGGCAAAAAAGGGCCTTATTTCTTTGTTGCCTCGGTCGTTGATAAAGAAACTGGGAATCCAGGGTGCAGCGGACGGCGTTCAGCGGACAGGAGAGTAACATGGACAAGGTTAAAGAGCAGGTTCTTTCTTATGACCAAGAAAAATTCATAAAATTATGCCAGGATTATAAATTATCCCTGGTAATATTGCACGGCTCGTATTCCCGCGGGACCGCTTCTGCCAAAAGCGACATTGACATAGGGTTTCTGGGCGAGCAAGAATTAAGCACAGAAAGGTATCTTAATATCTTAAGCGATTTTACGGCAATTTTTGGCGGCAGGGTTGATCCGGTTTCCTTAAACGGCGCCGAGGCGATGATTACTTATCACGTCGCTGTCTATGGCAGGCCCTTATATGAGAAGCGCAAGGGCCTCTTTAACGCCTTCAGGCTGGGCGCGCTCTTAAGGTATTTTGACACCAGGAAGTTCCGGCTCCTGGAAAAAGAATATATAAAATCGGCCATTCAAGGCGGAGGATAAAATATGGTTGATATCGATTTAGTGAGACGTAAATTGGCGCGGATGAATATGTACCTGGAAAAGTTGAAACCCATCGCGCAGAAAAAAATCAGCGATTACAAGGAGGATTTTTACCTGAAGTCTTCCGCGGAGCGGCTTATCCAGTTAGTCGTGGAGTGCGCTTCGGATATAAATAACCACGTGGTGGTGGAAACTAAGCGCAGGCCGCCGGAAGATTACGGCCTCGCCTTTATCCGGGCGTCGGAGGCGGGATTAATCTCAAGGGAACTTGCCGAGCGGTTAAAAGGTTCGGCGGCTATGCGCAACATCCTGGTCCACGAGTATATGGACATAGACGACGATAAGGTCTTTAAGGCTATACCCCTGGCGCTTAAAGATTATAAAGAATATATGGCCCAGGTGGAAAGTTTTATCGGCAAATTGGAGGAAGCGGATTAGCGAGCGAAGCGAGCGGTCATCCATCGTCCATCGTAACTTGAGTAAAGAGGATTTAAGATGAGACCTAAACTGCTGATTACAACTTTAGTCCTGGCCTTGGCAACAGTGTTGACTGCGGTAACAGCCGCGTATGCCGAATACACCGGCGGCTCGGGCAAGGGCGATGCCGTGAGTGCCTCAAGCGCCACGCAGATAAGCGGCGTATCAGCGGACGCCAACGTAAAACTCATCCGCGCGGGACAAACCATATCCAATATCGCCGAAGGCGCGTCCGATACGGTTGACGTCACCCTCTCAAGCGCCTACGGCAATAATAACCTAAAAGTCGGCCAGAAAATAGTCATAAGCGACACCACGAATTTTAACGGCACGTTCACCATCGCGGCTGTCACCGACCAGACGCATTTCAGCTACGCCGAGACAAATACCAGCCGTTCGGCAGAAACATCAGGCACGGCAGGCGGTAACTACACCACTTTGACCGCCTGGGAGTCGGAGCAGGCCGGGGACCTGGTCTCAGCCGGAGTAATCCGCGTTGCCGAATGTTACAATGACTGGGCAAGCGGCTTAAGCGATAACGTAACCATCGCCGGCTCCACTACAGATGCCACGCATTATATGGCGATAAGGATTCCGGCAAGCGAGCAGAATAACGGCGCGACAGGGACGGGCTTCAGCATTTCCGGGACGCTGACCATATCAGACGATTATTGCCTGGTTGAAGGCCTGGAGGTCACCGGCGCTACAGCCGTTTCAACCGGAAAGACCCTTAATACAGAAGGAAGCGTTCTTTTTACCGGCGGGCTGACTGTAAACTCCACCAGCGCGCTCAACGCCAAAACCGCAAAAATAACTGTTGCCGCAAGTTTTACTCTTTCCGGCACCATCAACGCCGGCAACTCGGTGATTAACTTTAACGCTTGCGCCGCGGATATGACCGCCGGCACGTTCAACGCTGACCAAGGGGTTCTGGTTTTTACCGGCGCTCTTACCTGGACGCCTGGAAGCGCAACCTATCATCATGTAAAATTCGCAAATTCAGGCGCAAACGGGCCGACGGTCTCAGGCACAGCCGCAATCAGCGGCAACTGCGTGCTGGATTTGAGTTCCGCCACCTTGGCTGGCGGCACGATAAATTTAACTGCCGGCGACTTGGTCTTGGTCTCCGGCGCAGGCGGCACGGCTACGATTAACCTTACCGGCGCCGAGGCCTTGCCGCAGAATATTTCGCTCTTAAGCGGCACCCTGCCGGCCACGGTTACCGTCAATAAGAGCGGCCAGACCGCTTATATCACCGGCGCCGGCACTTTGCAGGATGTGACTATTGCTGCCGGCACCCTGACCTTTACCCCCGGGACTTATACCATTACCGCGGGCAAGACCATCAACTGCGCCTCAGGCGCCACGCTCCAATTTACCGGCTTAGGCCCAGTAGCCGGGATGGTCACCCTGACCTCAAGCGACACTTGGTATGTCACTAAGGCAGGCACGGTGAACGCGACTTATGTCAAGGTTGACCATTCCACTGCCTCGGCAACCATCACCGCGACCTATTCCGCTGACTACGGCAATAACGTCAACTGGACTTTTTCCTCAGGCGCGTATAAATACTGGATACGCCAGGCAGCTTCGGGAGACGGTAGCTTTACCGCCGGTGCAAACTGGCACGATAACGTTGCTCCCATAAGTACTGATAATATCGTCTTTGACGCAAACGGCACAGCCAACTGCAACCTCACCGCGGCTACTACCGTCGCCTCGCTCACCAACGCCGGCGGCTACACCGGCACGCTCTCCTGCGGGGCGAATAATTTGACGGTGAACGGCGCGCTGGCGTGGAACGCAGGCACGCTGAATGCCGGCTCATCCACGATTACCGTTTCCGGCAACGCGGACTTCACCAACGGCACCTTCACTGCCGGCACGAGTACGGTGAAGTTTACAGGTACCGATAAGACCTGGACGCCTGGAGCAAGCGCTTATAATAATATTGAACTAAGCGCGCCGAACCAAAACTGCGGCTTCGCAGTCAACGGAACGGCTACTGTATCCGGCAACTTTACCTTTACTTCCGGAGGTTTTTATAGCGGAACAATTGATTTGTCAGGAAATTATATTATCAATGGAGGCTATGGCAATAAAACCACGGTAGGAACT
>CAYWCX010000046.1:0-4426 GCA_964456925.1 uncultured Planctomycetales bacterium | reverse complement strand
TGACATCTTAATCTCCTTATCGCCTCCTTGTAATTTTTAGCTTTAAAAATATAGGAACCCGCAGCTAACACATTTGCTCCTGCCTTTACTACCTGTCTTGCGGTCCTATCATTGATGCCGCCGTCCACGGCAATATCCCCCTTAAAGAGGCGGCGCAACTGTTTAATCTTGGGTAAAACCGCAGGGATAAATCTTTGGCCGCCGAAACCGGGGTTTACCGACATCACCAGGATAAAATCAATAACCTCTAGAGCGTCCTTAATCTTGGCTAAAGGGGTAGCGGGATTCAAAGAAACCCCTAATTTAATACCCTTTTTTTTGAGGCGGCGGTATTGGGCTTTAATCTGGGCGCAAGAAACGGTTTCGATGTGCAGGGTAATCATATTGCTTCCGGCAGCAATAAAAGCATCAATATACTTCTGGGGATTCCTAATCATAAGGTGAGTATCCAAAGGCAACCTCGTCGCGCGGCGGATATCCTTTACCACTACCGGCCCGATGGTGATATTAGGGACAAATTGTCCGTCCATCACATCGATGTGCAGCATATCCGCGCCTGCCGCTTCCACTTTTTTTATCTCCCGGGATAAAAAACCAAAATTTGCGGATAATATTGACGGCGCTACTTTAATCCTCATCGATAAAGTCCTTTTTTACTGATATACTTACAAACCGCCTCCGGCACCAGGTAACGGAAGGAACGGCCTTCGCGGACCGCCTGGCGCACTTCAAAGGCAGAAACATCCACTGCCCTGATAGCCACAGTGGTAATATAGGACGGAATCCTGTCCAGAGGGTAACCCGGCCGGGTAGCTACGATTAGTTTTACCATTTTAATAATTTCATCGAGGTCCTTCCACTCCGTGAGGTATTTCAACAGGTCGGAACCGGTGATAAAATACAACTCGTCCCTCGGGTAACGCTGCTTGAATGCCCTGAGAGTATCTATGGTGTAAGAAAGCCCTGCTCTCCTGATTTCAATGTCGCTCGCCTTGAAATTCCTGTTGCCTTTAATAGCCAGTTTAACCATCTTGTAGCGCTCATCGGCTTTGGCGATATCGCCGTTACCTTTGTGCGGCGGAAAATAGGTCGGTACAAAAATAACTCGAGCCAACCCTAATTTCTCCCTGGCCTCCTCCGCTAAAATCAGGTGGCCGATGTGTATCGGGTTAAATGTCCCCCCTAATATGCCTATCTTCATTGCCTTATCTGGCCGTTCCCAAAAACCTGGTATTTATAAGTAGTCAATTCCTCTAATGCCATCGGCCCGCGGGCGTGCAACTTATCGGTAGATATGCCGATTTCAGCCCCCATCCCGAACTGATACCCGTCGGTAAAACGCGTAGAGGCATTGACATAAACGCAGGCAGAATCCACCTTGTTCAAAAACTCCAGGGCGTTCCGGCGGTTGGCGGTGATGATGCTGTCGGAGTGGTGCGAACCGTAATGATTGATGTGCGCTATCGCATCTTTAAGGCTATCCACGACCTTTACCGAAAGAATCAAGTCCAGGTACTCGGTATAATAATCTTTTTCCGTGGCGCGCTTTATGCCTTTGACAATCCTCTGCGTAACGGCACAACCCCGTATTTCTACGCCAGCAGCGTCAAACTTCTTAAGCATCCCCGGCAAAAACCGTATTGCCACGTCCTTATGCACCAGCATGCTCTCCATAGCATTACAAACCGCAGGCCGCTGGACCTTGGCATTGAAACAAATATCTTGCGCCATATTCAAGTCTGCCCAGTCATCAACATAGACATGACAAATCCCTTTGTAATGCTTAATCACCGGGACGCGCGAAAGCCGCACTACATTTCTGATAAGACCTTCTCCGCCGCGCGGCATCACCAGGTCAAGATATTGGTTCAATTTTAACAGGACACTGACTGCTTTCCTGTCTCTGGTAGCGATAAGATTAACCGCGCCTTGCGGCACGCGGTGTTTTTTTAAGACTGCCACAAGCGCACCGTAAATAGCGAGATTTGAATTCAGGGCTTCGCTGCCGCCTTTTAAAATTACGGCATTGCCGGATTTAAAGCAAAGCCCGATGCAATCCGCCGTAACATTGGGGCGGGATTCGTAGATAATAGCGATTACCCCTATCGGCACGCGCACCTTGCGGATACGAAGGCCGTTGGGCCTCTCCCATTCCCGGATAACCTCCCCCACTGAGTCCTTCAACGCAGCTACCGCTAAAAGGGAATTCACCATCTCCCGGATTTTCTTGGCGTCAAGGGTAAGCCGTTCGATAAAAACCCTGCTTATACCTTGACGACCGGCGATGGCGATATCCTTCTTATTGGCGCGCAGGATTGCCGCTTTCTTCTTGGTTAAGCCGGCAGCCATTTCGCGCAGGATACGGTTTTTATCCGTTGAGCTAAGCGAAGCTAAGTAACGCGACGCCTCTTGGGCAGATTGCGCTATTTTGGTGATTTCTCTTTTTAAATTCATGGCATCTCTTTAACTCACCGCGATATTATCGCAGTGGATAACCTCTTTTTCTAAACGCTGGCCTTTGGATTTTTCCAGCTGTCTGCTGGAAAAATTTGTTTTGCCGCGGGCAAATTCATTGTGGTGTTTATCCGCGATGCTTACGATATCCCCGCATTCAAAATTTCCGGCCGTGCCTATTATCCCGACCGCAAGAAGACTTTTACGGGCAAGTAAAGCGCCTTTGGCGCCGTCGTCAACGATAATCTTGCCTTTGGATTTCGTGCCGAAGGCGATCCAGCGCTTTCTGGCTGCCAGCTGGCTTGTCCTGGGCACAAAGATAGTGCCCACCTGCCCCGGTTCGCCGGCGTTCAAGGCGATTGCGCCTTTTCTCCTGCCGCAAGCAACCACGCAGGGGATACCCGACCCCACCGCGATTTTGGCTGCTTCGATTTTGGTAATCATCCCGCCTACGCAGGTCTTTTTATCCGTCGGGCAGGCAAGCGCCTTCACTTGCGGAGTAATTTCGCTTACCAGTTTTATCAGCGTCTTTTTATCTTTGCTTAAAAGCCCTTCCACGTCAGTCAGTATTATCAGCAGGTCCGCGGAAATTAAAGCCGCCACTAACGCCGATAACCGGTCGTTGTCTCCGAACTTAATCTCATCGGTGGAAACGGTGTCATTTTCGTTGATAATCGGTATGGTCCCCAGCTTTAGCAGCGCAAGCAGGGTGTTCTTGGCGTTCAGGTAACGCCGCCGGTCGTCAAAATCCTCCCAGGTCAGCAATACCTGGCCGCAGCTTAAGGATTTCTCTTTAAAAAATTTCCGGTAGATATCCATTAATTCGCTCTGGCCCAGTGCCGCCGCTGCCTGAAGATAGGATAATTCCTTCGGCCGGGATTTCAACCCTAAGAGCTGCATCCCGAGGGCGATTGCGCCGGAAGAAACAATCACTACTTCCCTGCCTTCATTTATCAGGCACGCTACTTCCGTAACAATCTGGCGGGCAATGCCGGCGTCAAAATTGCCTTTACCCTCGTAAAACAGGCTGCTTCCGATTTTAACTACAATCCGCTTATAATTTTTTTGCGATGCCTTCAATTAACTCCTCCAGACCTTCTTTTTTCAGCGCTGAAATGGGATAAATTTTTTTCTTAACCGCGTCTTTAAATCTTTCGAGATTTCCCGCCGCGCCTTCAAGGTCCATCTTATTGGCTACCAGGACCTGCGGCTTTTTTGCGACTTCAGCGCTGTATTTTTTTAATTCCTTATTGATAACCCGGTAATCCTCAATGGGGTCCCTGCCTTCAAAGCCCGCCATGTCAATCATATGCAGCATGATTTTGGTGCGCTCGATATGCCTTAAGAATTTATCCCCTAACCCCCTGCCCTCGGCAGACCCTTCGATTAACCCCGGGATGTCGGCGATAACAAACGGTTTATCCGTCGAACTTACCACCCCCAGAAATGGGAACTTGGTGGTAAAGGGGTACGGCGCTACCTTCGGATGCGCATTCGAAACCGCCGAAACAAAAGTAGATTTCCCTACGTTGGGGAAACCTATCACCCCTACTTCGGCGATGATTTTGAGGTCAAGGATTAATTCTTTTTCTTCCCCGGGCTGGGCTTCGGTTGCCAGGCCGTGATGCTGGTTGCCTAATCCGCCTTTACCGCCCCGCGCGACAATAACCTCTTCTGTGTCGCTCTCCAGGTCGCGCAGCACACAGCTGCTTTGGGCATCTTTAATAAGTGTGCCGCAGGGGACCTTAACGATAACGGCCGGCGCATCCTTGCCTTTCTTATTCTTGCCGGAACCGTGGCCGCCGTGCGCGCCGACGAAATGCCGGTTATACTGAAAATCTAAAAGGGTGAGGAGGTTGCGGTCGGCGCGGACAACGATATTTGCGCCCTTGCCGCCGTCCCCGCCGTCGGGTATTTTCCTGCCGCGGGTATACTTGTCGCTGTAGAAACTGCGGCAACCCTTGCCGCCGCT
>CAYWCX010000045.1:0-4443 GCA_964456925.1 uncultured Planctomycetales bacterium | reverse complement strand
ATTGGCGAGCCTGCCGGATATAAAGGTAGTAATAGTCGGAGGGGAAGAAGAATTAAACAAAAGGGCAGAGATTTTTTCAAATAAAGAAGACGGTTTCATAAACGCGGTGGGTAAGACTAGCCTAAAACAGCTGGCCGCCATCCTGCAAAAATGCAGGCTGTTGATTTCGGGGGATAGCGGACCGGTGCACCTTGCCGCTTCCGTCGGCACGCCGGCGATAGCGATTTTCAGGGGCGACCTGCCGGCAAAAGGCTCCAGGCGTTGGGGGCCGTGGGGAAGAGGCCACGCCGTAATCGAAAAAAATAATTTAGCGGAAATCAGGGTAGAGGAAGTATTCAGTAAAGCCAGGGAGATGCTAAAAAGATGAATTACGCCATTATTCTCGCAGGCGGGGTGGGCAGCCGTTTCTGGCCCTTAAGCCGTAAATCTCAGCCAAAACAGTTTTTGGATATCTGTTCCGACAGGCCTTTAATTATCGAGACCATAAGACGCGTAACCCCACTCGTAGCCAGGAAAAATATCTATCTTGCCGCTAACGTAATGCATAGGAAAAAAATAAAGAGGTGCCTGGAGGGGCTCGGTATCCTGCCGGAGAATATTTTCTGGGAATCGCAAGGCAAGAATACCTTCGCCCCCATCGCGATTTTGACCAATAAAATTTATTCCAAGGACAGGGACGCCCTGATAGCGGTTCTGCCTTCGGACCATTTTATTAAAGAGGCCCCGAAGTTTATCTATGCGCTGGCAAAGTCTTTTGCTATCGCAAAATACGGCTATATCGTTACGATGGGGATCAAGCCTGCTCGGCCCGAAACAGGATACGGCTATATCAAGGCGCATTCCCGAATCAGGATTACCGGGGCAGGGGTTTGCTATCAGGTAGAGAAGTTTATTGAAAAACCCGATACCGCCAAGGCAAGGGCATTATGGAGAAAGAGCGGTTATTATTGGAACAGCGGAATGTTTATCTTTAAGGCCGAAGCGATGTTACAGGAGATCAGGAGGCTTGCGCCCGCAACAGGCAGGTTAATCGTCGGGATAGACAGCGAGAAGGAACTGGCGGAAATCTGGCCTAAATTACCGTCCATCTCGATAGATTACGCGATAATGGAGGGGACTGCCAGGGCGGTAGTTTTACCGGTAGATTACAAGTGGACGGACTTAGGCAGCTGGCAGAACCTGGCGGAAGTCCTGCCCCGGGATAAAAGAGGGAATATTTTCAAGGGGCCGTACGCTGATATTAACAGCAGGAATACCCTGATTTGGGCAGGCAGGCGTTTGGTTGCGGCGGTCGGCCTGCAAGATATTATTATCGTTGATACCGGCGATGCGCTTCTGGTCTGCCATAAAGACAAGGCGCAGGATGTCAGGAAGATAGTGCAGTCATTACAAAATAACAAGTTGAAAAAATACCTTTGAAAAAGACACTCATCATAAATCCGTTCGGTATCGGCGATATTTTATTTACCACGCCGTTAATCCGCGAGATAAAACGCCAATATCCGGATAGTTTCCTGGGATACTGGTGTAATGAACGCGTCAAGGATATCCTGACAGCCAACCCCCATATCGGCAAGGTGTTCGGCCTGTCCCGCGGAGATATCAAAAGGATAAGCCGGCGCTCCAGGCTGGAGGGTATCGGCTGTTTTTTCGGTTTATTGTCCGCTTTAAAGAAGGAAAAATTTGAAATAGCGTTGGATTTTTCCCTGGACCACCGTTACGGCTTAATGGCAAAATTAGCGGGGATTAAGAGGCGCATCGGTTTCAATTACAAGAACCGCGGCCGGTTCCTTACCGATAAAATAGATATAGACGGTTATAGCAGCAGGCATGTGGTTGAATATTATCTGGATTTATTGCATTTTCTGGGTATAATACCTCAAAGCAGGGACCTGGAACTTTTTATTCCTGCGCAGGAGAAGTTAAAAGCCCAAAAGCTCTTTGCCGACTTAAGTATAAAAGAGGGTGATTTGGTTATCGGTATTGCGCCAGGCGGCGGAGCCAGCTGGGGCAGGGATGCCGTGCGCAAGCACTGGCCGGCGCAGAATTTTGCGCAATTAGCGGACAGGCTAATCCGGGGTTTGGGAGCAAAGGTTTTGATTCTAGGCGACAGTGAGGAAAAGACGATTGCCGCAAGGATAGGGGAGGTTACCGCTGGCCGGGCAATAGATTTAAGCGGCCGCACTAATTTAGCAGAATTAGCGGCGGTTATCGAGAGGCTTAATCTTTTGATTGCCAATGACGGCGGGCCGCTGCATATGGCAGCGGCATTGGGAAAAAAGACCCTTTCTTTCTTTGGACCGGTTGACCCCGCGGTTTACGGGCCTTACCCGCCTGATGAAAAACGCCATATTATTTTAAGGCGCGTTGTAGATTGCAGTCCCTGTTACGTTAAGTTCCGGCTCGCGCAATGTTATAATGATAAGGAATGTTTAAACGGCATCAGCGTTGACGATGCCGTGGACCGTGTCTCTAAAATGAACCAATGATGAAAATACCTCTCTTGGACCTTAAAAAGCAAATCAGGCCTATCCGTAAGGAATTAGAGCGGGCCATCAAGCGCGTTATCGATAATACCAATTTTATCCTGGGCCGGGAGGTTTCAGAATTAGAAAATGAAGTTGGAAAATACTGCAAGGCGAAGTTTGCCGTCGCTGTTTCTAACGGCACCGATGCCATAAGATTGGGCTTGACGGCACTGGGGATTAAGGCCGGGGAGGGGGTAATCTGTCCCGCCTTTACTTATTTCGCTACCGCAGGCGCTGTCGCTACCCTGGGGGCAATCCCGGTGTTTGCTGATATCGACCCCCGCACTTATTGTTTGACTGCCGCAGGGATAGAAAAGGCAATTAAAAAACACCGGGGCATTAAAATCAAGGCCGTAGTTCCGGTGCATCTTTACGGGCAATGCGCGGATATGGACGCTATTTTAAAGATTGCCGCAAAATATAAATTGAAGGTAGTCGAGGATGCTGCGCAGGCCTTTGGAGCCGAATATAAAGGCAGGAAAGCCGGCACCATCGGCGACTGCGGCACGGTAAGTTTCTTCCCCGGCAAAAATTTAGGCGCTTTCGGCGATGCCGGTATGGTCCTTACTAATGACCGGGCGGTTGCCGAGAGAGTTAAAATATTGAGGAACCAGGGGAATAAAGAGAAATATTACCATATAATGCTCGGCTACAATAATCGCCTTGATACCATCCAGGCAGCGGTGTTAAGGGTTAAGTTGAAGTATCTTGACCGCTGGAATAAGAAGAGGCAGGCTATCGCAGCGCAGTTTAACCGCCGTTTTTCGAAACTCGGATTGACGGTACCGTTTGTGCCGGGATACAACAGGCATATTTATCACCAGTATGTAATAAGGCTGAATTCACCCAGTGCCGCATTAGTCGGGTATTTAAGAAAGAAAGGGATTGACGCGCGCGTTTATTATCCCATGCCCCTGCATCTGCAGGAGTGTTTCCGTAATTTAGGATACAGAAAAGGGGATTTTCCGGAGTCGGAAGAGGCCTCTGGTGTTACCGTCGCAATCCCGGCATATCCGGATTTGACTAAGAATGAGATAGATTATATCGCGCGTTCGGTAGAGGAGTTTTTCCGTGCTTAACCTTTCGGTGGTAGTGTTAACCAGAAACGAAGAAAAAAACATTGAGGATTGCCTGAAGTCGGTTTTTGGCTGGGCGGATGAGATAATTGTGGTAGATGATGAAAGCACGGATAAGACTTTGGAGATTGCCGTAAGATACGCCGGTAAAATTGTCAAGAGAAAAATGGATAACGAAGGCAGGCACCGCAATTTTGCCTATGCCCAGGCAGGAAATGAATGGGTATTAAGTCTGGACGCGGACGAATCAGTGACTCCGGAGTTGAAAAGGGAGATTGAAAAAGCAATTCTGTCCGAGACATCAGTGGCGTTTTCCATACCGCTGCGTAATTACATCGGCAGCTACCGGGTCAGGTACGGCGGCTGGTATCC
The DNA here is from genome assembly GCA_964456925.1 of uncultured Planctomycetales bacterium. Lineage (GTDB taxonomy): Bacteria > Omnitrophota > Gorgyraeia > Gygaellales > Profunditerraquicolaceae > JBAZKK01. The sequence goes on along the minus strand of CAYWCX010000045.1, from coordinate 467 downwards.
TGCCTCCAAGGTCCGGCTCTTTAAGAAAGATAAATTCAGGTATGAGGAGGCCGAGGTTCATCCGCGGGTATTTATTGAGGGGGAATGCGGCCATCTCAAATCCGATATCGTCCATAAGGGCTACCCGGATCTGGAGCATTTCGTAAACAGCGTTAACCGCCAGTCCACCTTAGAGGCAGTGAAATGGGTTAACACCGGCAGAAGAATGTCACTGCCGCACGCGATGTGGCGCGCGAGTGACCGTTTCTTTCGCAGGTATATCCGTAAGAAAGGTTATAAGGACGGGCTCTACGGTTTTATCATTGCTTTTTTTGATACCTTGTATCAGATATTGAGTTACGCCAAATACATCGAAATGAAAAACAACTTAAAGGAGAGGAGCACCAGATGAGAGTCCTGGTTACCGGCGGAGCGGGGCTGGTAGGAAGCCATGCCGCGGAGTTTTTCGCTAAAGCAGATCCCAAAAA
>CAYWCX010000044.1:0-4785 GCA_964456925.1 uncultured Planctomycetales bacterium | reverse complement strand
AAGTCCTGCGGGGTGAAGACCCAGCCTTTAAGCGAGGATATCATCCGCAACGAGACGAAGTGCACTGATTGCGGGGTGTGCGTGCCGATCTGTCCGGTGGGCGCGCTGGAGGTCGATCCTATTACGCGCAAGGTGAACTTCTATGATAATAAATGCATCGCCTGCGAGCTCTGCGTGAAGGTCTGTCCTACCAAGGCAATGGAAGTGCACTTTTAATTCCCTGGACTTTCCTTAGAATCCCGATGGATAAACTCAAAAATCTATGGCGCATTCTCCGGGAAATGGAGTCGCTCCTGGTGGCTTATTCCGGAGGGGTCGACAGCACCTTTCTTCTCGCGGTAGCAGTTGATGTCTTGGGCAGTAAAGTTCTGGCAGTGACTGCGGATTCCCCTACTTATCCGGCAGAGGAGCTTGTTTTTGCCCGCCGGATGGCTAAAGAGCTGGGGGCGCGGCATAAAATTATAAGAACAACCGAGTTCGCCAACCCCGCCTTTTGCCGCAATAGCGTTAAGCGCTGTTATTTTTGCAAGAAAGAATTATTCAGGCGCTTAAAGGAGATTACCCGCAAAAATAAAATAAGATTCGTGGCAGATGCCAGTAACATTTCGGATAAAAAGGATTTTCGGCCCGGGGATAAGGCAAAAAAAGAATTCAAGGTCCGTTCTCCGCTGCAGGAAGCAGGGTTAACCAAAGACGACATCCGTCGCCTGAGTAAAAAATTGAACCTAATAACCTGGGATAAGCCCGGTCTGGCGTGCCTGGCTTCTCGTATCCCTTACGGGACTAGGATTACCCCTGCGGCATTAAAACGCATCCATAAGGCAGAATCTTTTTTGCGCGGCTTAAAATTCAGGCAGGTGCGGGTAAGGCACTATCATAACCTCTGCCGTATTGAGGTATCCCGCAATGAGCTTTCCCGTCTTATTAAGGAAGGCAAGCCGCTAGCAAGAAAATTCAGGAATTTAGGTTACCGCTACATCACCCTTGACCTTGAAGGTTACCGCAGCGGCAGCATGAATCCTCCCAAATTATGATTGAAGAGAAAATCATCGAGTTCTTGAAAAAGAAAAGCGGCTATGTCTCCGGCGAAGACTTGAGCAGCCATCTTAAGATCAGCCGTCAGGCGCTCTGGAAGCACATCCAGAACCTGCGCGACCTGGATTATGATATCGTGGCGGTGCCGCATTTAGGTTATCAGCTTCTGGCGCTGCCGGACAAATTATTGTCTTTTGAGGTAGCCCAGGGCCTGCACACCCGGTTTATCGGCAGGAAGATTTATTATTTTGAGAGCGTTTCTTCTACGATGGATATTGCCGTAAAACTCGGCCTCGACAATGCCGCGGCAGGCAGCCTGGTTTTAGCCGAGGCCCAGACCAGGGGCAGGGGAAGGCTCAGCCGTCACTGGTATTCCCCCAAGTATAAAGGCATATATCTCTCCCTGCTTTTAAGGCCGAAGTTTATGCTAAACGAGGCGCCTTTACTTACGCTTTTAAGCGCGGTTAGCATCTGTGAGGCGGTAAAAGAAATAACCGGGCTTGACTGCCGCATCAAATGGCCGAATGACATATTCCTGGGTAATAAGAAGGTCGGCGGAATACTTACGGAATTGAATGCCGAAACTGACGAGATGCGTTTTGTGGTAATCGGTATCGGCCTGAACGTCAATAACGAAAAGGATACCCTGCCGGTTCAGGCCACTTCTTTGAAGGAGCATCTCAAGAAGGACATAAACCGCATCGCATTATTGCAGGAGATGCTGCGCCGCCTGGAAAATAATTACCTGCTTCTGGAAGCGAAAGGCGGCGCGCCCATTATCCAGAAATGGCGCATTTTTAATTTAACCCTCGGCAAAAGGATAAAAGTCATCTCCCATCACAGGCAGGTCGAGGGTCACGCAGCGGATATCGACAAGGACGGCAGCCTGCTGGTGAGAAGAGATTCCGGCGTAATAGAAAAGATTACCGCCGGGGACGTGCTGCATTCCAGATGAACCTTACTATTGTAAACTAAAAAAATATTACCGGTTGACATATAGGCCGGGCCTTTTTATAATGGTGACATGTTGACGAGGTTCGGTCTTTGTTTTAGCGTTATATTTTTCATATACTGCGGCGCTGCCGTTGGCGAAGATAACGGCGCTTTGGAGCTGGAGCCCATTATCATAGTGCAGCATAATATTGCCGCGCCGGGCGCTTACTCCCTCAAATACCGCGATCCGCAATACTCTTCCTTTGCCTCTCCGTTAAAGGCCGTGGGCCTTCTGCCCGTAGACCTGGAGGACCGTTCGGCGAGCGGCGCAACCCAGATGCGTTTTTCCGTACGAGGCTCGACCACCCGGGGCACAGCGATGCTCCTTGACGGCCAGCGCATCAACGACCCCCAGACAGAATACTATAATTCGGACATACCGTTTACGAGGGAGGATATAAAAAAGATAGAGTTGTTTTCGGCCGGGGCATCTCCTTTGCCCAGTCCCGATGCCATAGGAGGAGCGATAAACATTGCGCTTCGAGAACCGCAGGAAAAAGAGAGGGTTTTAGAGTTAGGCTACGGTTCGCATGACCTTAAAAGCGTATTATTCAGCGCCAGCGAGAAGATAAATAATTTCGGCACGAGGTTGTCGCTGGAGAACCGCGAAAGCCGGGGGTTTAGGGAGGACACCGACTTCAAGTATTTTACTCTCTCATCCGTCTCTTCTCTGGATGTATCCTGCGGCAGCATTGATATAAGCGCAGGGTATCAGGAGAAGGAATACGGCGCCTATGATTTTTATACCCCAGGGAAGGGCATCCCGTCCCGTGAGTGGACCAGGACATATCTGGTAAAATCCGGCGCCGACCTTAAGGGGAACGGCTTTCTGATAAAGCCTCTTTTGCTCTGGCGCAGGCACTACGATAAATTCATGCTTGATGAAAACGGCGTAAGCAGTAACCATCACCGTAGCGATGTCTACACTCCGGCGGTCTATCTGCAGAAAGAAACGGCAGCACTTGGTACGCTGGGTATGAACCTCGAATACGGCGATGAGCGCATAAATTCCACCAACCTCGGCAAGCACAACCGCAGCCATAAGAGTATCATCTTAACCGATAAAGCCGAACTGGGCAAAAAAGTTTCTCTGGATTCATCCCTGAGAAAGGATGATTTTGACGGCTTCGGGGATGTTTATTATGGCTCTGCCAGAGCTAAGCTAGCGGTTTCGCAACACGGCTCGCTGATATTCGGCGTATCCAGGGATATCCGTATCCCATCTTTTACCGAGCTCTATTACAGCGACCTCTACTCCGTAGGGGATGCGGCTCTATCGGCAGAAAAATCCTTAAGCTGCGAGCTCGGTTATGACTATTCCCGGGAAGGATTAACGGACGGCATCAAGATTTTCTATAGAGACGAGCACGACCTCATTGACTGGGTCAAAACCAGCCCGGCTCAGGCAAGGTGGGAAGCTAAGAATATCGGCGCAGCTAAAGTAGTTGGGACGGAATGTTATTTTAAGGCGCGGGCGAGCAGGGCCGTCAGCCTCGATTTTAATTATACCTATATCAACAAGCATTTTGAGGAACAGGGTTATATCTTTAAGTACGGACCGAATTACTCCCGGCATATCTTTAACGGACTCTTTATCTTTAATCTGGGCCGTACTACCTCTATGCTGCGGCTGACCTATAAAAAGAGACCCCTGCGCGACGGCTGGTGGATTCTGGGCAGTACCTTTAATTATGAATTAAATAAAAAAACCCGCCTCTTTTTAAGGGTTGCCAATATTTTAAATTCGGAATATCAGGAGATAGAAGGTATACCGCAGCCGGGACGCTCGCTGGAGGGCGGGTTGAGGCTAGAGTGGTGAGTTTCAAGTTGTGGTATAATAGCGCCTGAGGATTAAAATGACTGGACGTATTGCAGTAGCGATGAGCGGAGGAGTGGATTCGGCAGTAGCAGCCGCCCTATTGGTGAAGCAGGGTTGGGAAGCCGTAGGTATTACCATGCGCTTCAATATCCCGGACTTCGCCGCAGGCAATACCGTATCCGGCAGTGACAACATTGCGGATGCCCGCCGCGTGGCAGAGCAGTTGGGTATCAGGCATTTTGTCGTGGATATGCACAGGATTCTAGAGGAACGGGTGATTAAGAATTTCTGCCGGGAATACCTTAAAGGAAGGACTCCAAACCCCTGCGTGCGCTGTAATCAGTATATCAAATTCGGCGCTCTATTCAGAAAGGCCTGCCGGCTGGGAGCGCAATATCTTGCTACCGGACATTATGCCCGCATCAGCAAACATAAAGGCAGTTACTTCCTTAAAAAAGGCGAGGATTCTTTTAAGGACCAGTCTTATTTTTTATACCGCCTCAACCGCGATGCCCTAAGGCACATTGTTTTCCCTCTCGGCGTTTATAGGAAGGAGCGGGTGAAGGAATTAGCCCGCGAATTTAATTTGTCTAACGCCGATAGATCTGCTAGCCAGGAGATTTGTTTTTTAAAAGGAGGGGACTACCGCCATTTTCTTAAGACGCGCCTGAAATCATCCCCCCGCCCCGGCGCGATTATAGATAAAAAGGGAAGGGTGTTAGGCAGGCACCGCGGCATTGCATTTTATACTATCGGCCAACGCGAAGGCCTGGGCGTAGCCCTGGGATATCCTGCCTATATCGTCGAGCTCGATCCCGACGGGAATAAAATTACCTTAGGCCGTAAATCCGATGTCTTAAAAAGAGAATTTTTAGTAAAAGAACCGCATTTTATCCTGCGCCTTCCTAAAAAGAAGGTTGCCCTGAAAGTTAAGATAA
>CAYWCX010000043.1:2803-4825 GCA_964456925.1 uncultured Planctomycetales bacterium | reverse complement strand
ATGATTCCCGGCTGACCGCTGTGTCTTTAGAACTCAAAAATAATTATATACGCTTTTTTGTGGCTGTAAAGAAGGATTTGTGGGTGGAGACTAGTTAAGAGAGTGAGATTTTATTGGCTTCGCCGAAATCCAACCCGCCCTGCCAGAGACCGGCGCTAATCTGCTTGCACCAGGCAACCCTGGCCTGCCTGATGACGGGCCGGCTGAATAAAGAAGAGGCGTTGATAATAATATTTAAATTATCGTTAAGCTCGAGGGGCTGATAGGTAACTATTCCTGCGCCGCGGCAGGATATGTCCCTTAAAACCGAAGGCTCTTGCGCGCCGCCCTCTCCCACCAAGGTAGCGGAACCGTCCAGGCGGTATCTTCCGTAAGACCTTCTCGTCATCGTTGCCGGGTTAAACATCTCCATCGTAACTTTCTGTTTTGAGGCGGGCTAAAATAAAAAGCAATCCCCGTCTTTTAAGGATTGCTTTTAAGAAATTTTAACCCGATAAAAAAACACCAGTCACTCCTATTCTTTCTTCTTGTGGCTGGTAAACCGATTATAATACTGCGTTAAAAAAAGTCAAGGGAAATTTTCTTGTTTATTTTATCTCGCGCTTAACTAACTGAAGCTATTATAATTATACTATGTTTACCAGAGATTATCCCTTAACCAGGCGTCTATCTTCTGTGCATTTTCAAAATCTCTCTTCGCCCCTTCGCAGGCGCCCTTGGCTGACCCCTTGAGCGTTTCGCAACCGCTTAAAAACAAAACAGCGGCTAACGCTGCGACCAGAATACTTTTCTTTAACATAAACTAACCTCCTCTTGCAGTTCCGGTTAAGATTTGAAGGCCTTTAGCAGGCGTTCCCTGGTGCGCTCCTTACCTAAATAATAAATCACCTCAAAAAGCCCCGGGCCGATGGTCTTCCCGGTAAGCGCTACCCGGATGGGGTGTATCAGGTCTTTGGCCTTAAGGCCGAGTTCCTCCACTAGCGCGCGAAAGGCGGCTTCGATACTGGCGATGTCAAAGGTATCCAGGCTGGCGAGCCGTTCACTAAAAAGCTTGAATTCTCCGGAGAGGTCTTTCTTCAAAAATTTCTCGCGGGCTTCGGGTTCGACCTTGACTTCTTTTAAAAAGAAGAAGTCCGCCCACTCCGCAAAATCATTAATGGTAGAGATGCGCTCCTGAAATAATTTTACCAGAGAAACGAGATACTTTCTATCAAAATCATCTTTAGCGATATAGCCCTTCTCGGTCAATAAGGGCACGATGGCGTCGGCTAAATTCTCGGGATCCTCTTTTTTGATATACTGGTTGTTAATCCAGTTGAGCTTGCGCAGGTCAAAGGCGGCTGCGGTTTTATTGACACCGCTGATGTCAAAAAGTTTTATTGCCTCGCCGATATCGATGAGCTCGCGGTTTTCTCCCGGCGACCAGCTCAGCAACAAAAGGTAATTTACCAAAGCCGCGGGCAAATACCCCATACGGCGGTAATCGCTGATAGCGGTAGCGCCGGTCCTTTTGGATAGTCTGCCTCCGGTCATCCCCATAATCATAGGCAGGTGCGCAAAATAAGGCACCTTAAATCCCAGTGCCTCATACATCAGAATCTGCTTGGGGGTGTTCGAGATATGGTCGTCCCCGCGGATGACATGGGTAATCTGCATCAGGGCATCGTCGACCACGCAGGCAAAATTATAGGTAGGGGTGCCGTCGGATTTAATCAAAACCTGGTCCTTGATGGTGCTGGCGTCAAATTCAATCTCCCCGCGGATCAAATCTTTAATCCGGATGGCCTGCGGGGTAACCTTAAAAATAATCGCTTCGCCCTTGCCGGGAGTACTTTCAAGGTAGGCCTTGCCGGTTTCCAGTAACTTCCGGGCGTGCTCGCGGTAAATCTCAAAACGCTCTCCCTGGTAATAAACCTCATCCCAGTCAAAGCCCAACCACTTCAGGCTATCCAGGATTTCATCTACATATTCCTTGCGGGAACGCGCCTTATCGGTGTCTTCGATGCGCAGGATAAACTCGCC
>CAYWCX010000043.1:0-2703 GCA_964456925.1 uncultured Planctomycetales bacterium | reverse complement strand
ATTCCTTGCGGGAACGCGCCTTATCGGTGTCTTCGATGCGCAGGATAAACTCGCCACCCTTAGCCTTGGCATAAAGCCAGTTGAATAAAGAAGTGCGGGCACCACCGATATGCAAATAGCCGGTAGGGCTGGGCGCAAACCTAACCCTTAACATTTTTTATTAACTCCATCCCCTGATATAATGCCTGTTTATTAATCTCGACTAAGTGTTTTTTGTCCTGCGGCGCTATGTGTTCCATCACTGCGATAACCTTATCCGGCGCAATAAGTTTTGTCTCTGCCGCATAACAGCCCAAGGCCACCATATTAGCCACTTTTATGTTGCCTAATTTGATTGCGATATCAGTGAAAGCGCACCGCAAAACGCGGATATTATTACAGGCGATTTCACTTTCCACCAAAGAACTATTTACGATTAACAACCCCTTATTTTTAATGCGGTCTTTGAATTTCGCCAGCGAGGGTTCATTCATTATAATCAAGGTGTCGGCTTTATCGATAAAAGGAGAACCGATCTCCTTGTCAGATATTACCACCATGCAAGAAGCGGTTCCTCCGCGCACCTCTGCACCGTAAGAAGGCAACCAGCTAACTTCTCTACCGCCCTCCATAGCCGCCTCGGCTAAAATCCTGCCTAGAAGCATTATTCCTTGACCGCCAGCTCCGGCAATAATAATACTTTCTTGCATTATTTAATCCTTCCTAAAGGAAAGGTTTGTACCATCACCTCTTTAATCCATTCCATGGCCTTATGCGCCGGCATACCCCAATAAGTCGGGCAGGGGGAAAGTATCTCCACTAGCGAAAAGCCCACGCCGTCAATCTGGTTTTGAAAGGCCTGCCGTACGGCACGCTTGGCTTTATGCACCTCCTGGGGCGAATATAAGGTAACGCGCTCAATATACTTTACTGCCGGCAACTGCGCCAGCAATTCGGAAATTTTTAAAGGGTGTCCTTCTAATGCCGCATTCCGGCCCAGAGGGGTTGTAGCGGTTTTTTGGGCTAAAATGGTGGTGGGCGCCATCTGGCCGCCGGTCATCCCGTAAATGGCATTATTAATGAAGATTACCGTGAGGTTCTCCCCGCGGTTAGCAGCGTGAAGGGTTTCATTAGTACCGATGGCAGCTAAGTCGCCGTCGCCCTGATAGGTAAAAACAATATTCCGGGGCCTCAGGCGCTTAATAGCAGTGGCTACTGCCAAGGCCCGTCCGTGCGCTGCCTCAGAGCAATCAAAGAGCCAGTAATCATAGGCTAGTACTGCGCAACCTACCGGCGCCACGCCGATAATATTTTCCCGGATACCTAACTCATCTACTACCTCAGCCACTAAACGGTGTGCAATACCGTGACCGCAACCCGGGCAGTAATGGGTGTGCACCTGGCGTAAAGACTGAGGGTGGCTGTATACTTTAGTCATAGGTTTTAAGCATAAAGTTTATCTTGCGCACAATCTCTTCCTCGCTGGGTATCCCGCCTCCGGCACGTCCCAGGAAGTCTACTTTAAATTTTCCTTCAACTGCTAGTCTTACATCATCGAGCATCTGGCCGTAAGACATCTCTATCGTCAGGATTTTAATTTTTCTCTTAAGCTTTTTGAGACGCTCAAAGACCTGAGTTGGAAACGGCCACAGGCTGATAGGACGGATTAATCCGATTTTTTTATCCTTTAAATGCGGACTCTGTAATGCTGCCCGGGCGATCCTGGCCATGGTGCCGTAAGCCACTAAAACTACCCTGGCATCCTCCAGGCCGCTCGCCTCATAGCGCTGTTCTTCCTCACGAATCCGGCGGTATTTCTTCTGCAGGATAACATTCAATTTCTCTAACTCACCTTCTTTTAAATAAAGGGACTTCACCACATTGGGTTCTCTGCCTTTACAACCGCTGAGTGCCCAAGGTTTAGGGTATTTTTTAATCCCGGCCTTTAGTTTAGGATTAATGCGAATGGGTTCCATCATCTGGCCCAGCATTCCGTCTCCTAAGATGATTACCGGGGTGCGGTATTTATCCGCGAGGTCAAAGGATAAAAACATCAGTTCGTAGGCCTCCTGTACTGTAGCAGGTGCCAGGACAATAGAATTATAATCGCCGTGGCCGCCGCCGCGGGTGGCTTGGAAATAATCGGATTGTGCCGGAGCGATATTGCCAAGACCCGGACCTCCGCGCATTATATTCACAACTACTGCGGGAAGTTGGCTTCCCGCAAGATAAGAAATCCCTTCTTGTTTGAGGCTAACGCCCGGACTGGAAGATGAGGTCATGGCTCTGGCACCGACGGCAGAAGCGCCAAAGACCATATTGATTGCGGATAACTCTGACTCCGCCTGGATAAAACAACCCCCTGCCTCAGGCATATGTTCTGCCATATAGGCGGTAAGTTCATTTTGGGGGGTAATGGGATAGCCAGCGTAAAAGCGGCAGCCGGCCTGAATAGCGCCCTCGGCAATCGCTTCATTACCGGTAATCAAGAGTCTATCCTGAGACATCTATTTCTCCACTTCAATACAGCAATCCGGACAGATAATAGCACACATCGCGCAAGCGCTGCATTCTGCTGTGCTTCCTACGAATTTAACCGGCCTCACCCCGCGGCGGTTGAGTTTCTTATCCAACTGGATTAAACCTTTAGGGCAGACACCCAGGCATAAAAGGCACCCTTTACATCTTTCGCGGTCAATTATAATCTTAGCCATTCTTTATTAT
>CAYWCX010000042.1:0-5017 GCA_964456925.1 uncultured Planctomycetales bacterium | reverse complement strand
CTGGCGGGTTTTTAATAAATCCTTTTATCGGCGCGCTCCCACCACATCCTGAAGAGTTCAAGGTTCTCCCGCCGCATAAAATCCGCGGTTATCTTAAGCGGGCTCTTGCCGAGGTGTTTCATCCTCTTATCCGGTATGCGCAATTCATGAAAACCGATTTTTGCGGCGTCCCGGATGTTGGCTCCGTAGACTATCCTCTTTATCCTTGCCCAGTGGCAGGCGCTGAAGCACATCGGGCAGGGCTCGCAGGTGGAATAAATGGTGCAGCCCGAAAGGTCAATGCTGCCTGATTTTTTGCAGGCGGCGCGGATGGCCTTGATTTCGGCGTGGGCGGTAATATCGGTATCTTTCCAGACGGTATTGTGCACGCAGGCTATTACTTTTCGGCCCTTCACGATGCAGGCGCCGAAAGGGGTCTGGCCTTTTTTGATACCCTCCCTGGCCTTTTTAATTGCCAGTTGCATAAATTTTCTATCCATATATCCTTTTAGGGACGGTTCTGAACTCCGCTATAAAGCGCCCCTTTTGAGGGCACCTTTGCTTTGAGTTGAGAACCGTCCCGGTAAGCTGCGAAGGCGGGCTTCTCGGAATAATCCCAGCGCACTAAACCGAAGTAATCAATGCCGTTACCCCAGTGGTTCTTGCAATCGCGGAAAAACGCCCAAAAAATCTTCTCCACAGCTTCTTCTTTCAACAGGGCGCCGTAAACTTGCCCCAGCCACTGCGCTTGCTTCTCCTCGTCGGGATTCTCACCCAGCCACCAGTTACCGGTCTTAATCCCCTTTTTGACCCCGGGGCAGCCGATTTCGGTAACCCAGATTTTCTTACGGCCGTCCCCTTTCCTCTGCATAATTTTATAAGCTGCCCGGGTATAAGCAGTTACCCTCGTAATGGCGCCGTCGTGTAAAGGCGATTCAAAGATGTGAATGTTTAGGATGTCGAAATAATCCCCGGCACCGTTATCATAAAGATGATTGATGCTGGCAATGCCGTTTGCGAGTCCGCCGTTTAAGATTTTGCATCCCGGGTCAATCTTCTTTGCGGCGAGGTAAACCTCTTTTAAAAGCGCGCAATAACTCTTGAGGCAATCCTGCGGAGTCCAGTAGATGGGCGAGTCCGGCTCGTTCCAGACCTCCCAGTATTTTATCCTGTCCTTGTAGCGGCTGATAACGCTTGCGGCATAATTCACGAAGAGCCCGTTATCTTCGGGCGGATTATTCCACGCCCTGCCGGAGCCCTCCCAGGCGGCGTTATAATGCAGGGCGCCGAGAATCTGAATGTTGCCGGCGCGAAATAATTCCACGATGCGGTCGTATTTGGCAAAATCAAACCTCCCCTTTTCCGGCTCAATCTCCTGCCAGAGAAAATCCATGCGTATCCAGTCAATGCCGGCTTTTTTCATCAGGACGAGCGCTTTTTTGAGGGATTTCCCGTCGGGGTATTTATAATTATTCCATTGGTGGTTCCAGTGCGGAAACTCCAGCACTCCGAAAGGGCTGTCCATATTGGAATCGTCTCCTCGTGTTTCGCCGCAGAAAAGGCAACCCGCCAGTAAAACCAGGAACAGTATTTTATTTATCCTGGACCTCTTCAATGTTAATGTAATCCGAAAAATCAAGCATCTCCCCCGACTCCTGTTTTACCACACGGATGCGGTCCGGGACATACGGGTGGGTCTTGAAATAGGATTTCGGCCGCAGCGGCTTGCGCCGGTTATCCTCCTGGAGTTTTTCCAGAAAACTAACCATTGCGCGCGGATTGTAGCCGGCTAACTTCAGGTAGCGGGCACCAAGCTGGTCCGCGAGAAGCTCGTCATCGCGGCCGTAACCGAGGAGGATTTCGGTAAAGGCATAATCCGCGGCATTGCCGGTATTACCGGCATCGGGAGCAGCGGCGACGAGGACCCTTAAAATGGAATAACCCACGATGGCCTGGAGTTTCTTGATGCTGTGGCGGGCGACGATGTGCGCCACCTCATGCGCGATGACGGCGGCAAGCTCGTCGTCGTTATCCACTCTTTCCAGCACGCCGCTGTTGATATAGACGTAACCTCCGGGCAGGGAAACCGCGTTGATTTCTTTGTCGTCAAGGACCTTAAAGTGGTAATCAATATCCTTGCGGTCACAGACGGCAACGATCTTACTGCCGATGGTTTCTACGCGGTGCTGCATCAGCGGGTCACCGGCAAGTTTATACTCCTTTTCCACCTGCTCGGAGATGGATTGGCCCATCTTGACTTCTTTATCGGTGCTGTAGAAATAAGTCTCCTGTTTCTGGGTAACGATATTGTATTCGGTAGAGCAACCGCCGAGGATTAATAAAAGCAGGATGCCGTAAACCCCGAAACTTTTTAAGATGCGGTAAAGGCTGCGCAGCGGCAGCCCCACTACATTATAGAAACACCCTTCGATGCGCCGGATGAAGAACGCGCCCCTGCCCTGGATATCGAAACTGCCCGCCTTATCAAGAGGGGAAACGCGGGAAAAATATTTATCCATTTCTTCTTTTGTAATTTTGTCCATGTAAACCTTCGTCTTTTCGCAGGCGGTCCTGGTTTTATTCTTGTCCTTATCGATTACCGCAACCGCGCTGTAAACCCACTGCGGCTTGCGGGATAAAGCCCCGAGCATGCGCCGGGCGTCCTTTATATTGCGGGGCTTGCCGAATATTTTGTTGCCCTGCGCCGAAATGGTATCGGCAGCAATTATTATACCGCCGGGGACTTTTTTGGCAACCTCTTTGGCTTTGCGCAGGGCATTCCTTCTCACTAATTGAGGGTGACTTAAACCGTAAACCCTCTCGTCTTCTGTGATATTACTGGGGATAACACGGAACTTAAAACCGAAAATCCCAAGAAGTTTTTGCCTTGCCCGGGAATCCGACGCTAAATATATCTTTCTCATCATAAAAGGGACACTTTATAGCGGACTTGAGAACCGTCCCTGCGCTTGAGCGGCGCTGTCGCCGGCTAAATAGCCGGTGGAAAATGCCGCCTGCAGGTTGAAACCGCCGGTATCCGCATCCACGTCAATCATCTCCCCGCAAAAATATAATCCTTTTATCAGCCGCGACTCCATGGTGCGGGGGTTGATGTCCTTTAAAGACACTCCGCCGCGGGTTAACATCGCCTCTTCAATGGGCCGGCTAGCGGTAATATCCAGGCGCAACCCTTTAAGCAGCCCTAACATCTTTTGCCTTTCTGCGGCAGTAACCTGACTTGCCTTTTTCTCCGGCGCTATCCCGCTTAAACTGATAAATAAATTTATCATGCGAAGAGGCAGCAGGCTCTTTAAGGTATTCCTGATATTCTTTTTGGCGTTCAGCCGGAACTCACGCAGCAATCTGGCATCGAGCTGTTCCCTTGACAAAGCCGGCTTTAAATCTATCTCCAGGCGGATAATCTTACTTTGCGCCAGCCAGTCTACGATTGCTCCGCTTAATGACAAAACCAGCGGCCCGGATACCCCGGTTTTAGTAAAGAGCAGTTCCCCTACTTCAGAGATAATTTCTTTTTTTCCGTCCCTGAATTTAAGCCGGATGTTTTTAAGGGTAAGTCCCTCTAAAAGCCGGGGATAATCCTGTCTTGTCTCAAGCGGCACCAGACCCGGCCGTAACGGCGTTATCCTGTGGCCGAGCCTTCCGGCGAGTTTGAGGCCTTCTCCGGTAGAGCCGGTAAAAGGATAACTTACCCCTCCGGTAGCAAGAATTATCTTATCCGCGGGCATTATTTTATTATCAAAAAGCAATACCCCTTTGATATTGCCGTCGCGTAAGACGATATCTTTTACGCCGGCGTTATAGCGGACCTCGACCTCGCTCTTCTCTAATTCTTTTTTGAGCGCCCCAGCCACGCTTGCGGACCGGTTAGTCTCGGGAAAAACCCGCAGTTGCCTCTCTACTTTTAAACGCAAGCCCCTTTTTTCAAAGAAGCGCATCAGGTCGAGGTTGGAAAGTTTTTTAAAGGCGTCCCTCAGGAACTCGCCGTTTTTAGAAAAACGCGCATAAAAGGCGTCCGGCTCGCAGGCATTGGTAAGATTACAGCGGCCCTTGCCGCTTAAAAGAAGTTTTTGGGCGGGAGAATTATTTTTTTCTAAGAGCGTTACCCGGGCATTTAAGCCGGCGGCGCGTATCGCTGCCATCATCCCGGCAGGGCCGGCGCCTACCACAACTATCTTTTGGGCGTCCACTTAAAAACTATAAGAATTCGCCGATGCTAAATATTGATTCGAGTTTGAGGCCGGCGCGGGCGAGGTTTGCGGCAGCGCCTTCTTCGCGGTCCACGATTACGATTGCCCTCTTTGACTTGACACCCGCCTTATCCAGCGCCTCTTTGGCTTCCAGGAGCGCCTTGCCGGTAGTAGCCACATCGTCGACTAAAACTACCCTGCTACCCTTCCCGAGCGGCGGGCCCTCAATCTGCCGCTGCATCCCGTGTTCCTTGGCAGATTTCCTGACGATAAAAGTTTTAACGGGCTTACCCTTAAGGTAGCTAAGGGCCGCTACTGCTCCCGTAATCGGGTCTGCGCCTAAGGTCGGGCCGCCGACGGCGCTGATATCGTCCGCTGCAACCATATCCAGAATAATACTGGCAGCTAAATAAGCACCTTCGGGGGTAAGTGTGATTATCCTGCCGTCAAGATAGTAGTTACTGGTCTTACCTGAAGACAGGACAAACGCGCCTTTCTTAAAGGCCTCTCTTTTCAGGAGCCCGCGGAGTCTCTCCTTCGCCTCTTTTAAAGGTAGCGTCTGCATAACGAGCTTATTTTACTATCGCTTAGGTATTGTGTCAACTATATTAGCCAACTCTGCCCTGGCTTGATTTCGAGCAGCATGTAGTTTATGCGAGCGGCCAGGGTTCACCCGCTAAAGAGAAGTCAGTGAGAGCGAGCAGAAACTCCAAGCGAAGTTTCCTCGGCGGGGAAAACTCAAGCGGTGCTGCGAGAAACAAGCCAGGGCAGAGTACATTTGACAAAAGGTCATTTCGTTGTTATCATAAGTTCATGCTGCGCGGACTACT
>CAYWCX010000041.1:0-5298 GCA_964456925.1 uncultured Planctomycetales bacterium | reverse complement strand
GAGGCGCAAAAAGAGACAGAAGCCCTGATTCAGGCGGCTGGCGCTGAAGCCGAAGCTCTCTATAAAGACATTATTATTCATACCAAGCAGGATTGTGAGAAGAATAGAGAGCGGCTTCTGGTAAATGCGCGTTTAGAGGCCAGAAAGAGTCTCCTTTGCGCAAAACAGACATTGGTGGAGGAGGTCTTTAAGAGGTTAAAGGCCGGCCTTAAGAGCGATAAGTTCAAAAGGCAACAGATTTCAGAGGGTAAAATAAAAGAGGCGCCTGAAGACCTTGATTTTTACCTCGCGAAACTGCGCCGGGATTACGAAACCGAGATAGCGGGCATACTGTTTAAATAGGATATGACGAGAGAGCCCAATTATATCTTTGCGGTAGGCAGGATTCGCGCCCTGGAAAAATTCCTGATTAGTCAGTCCGTATTCGAGGAGGCGATTGCCGCGGACCTCGCCGGTGCCTTGCGTTTGTTTGTAGAGTCCGACCTTTACAGCGATGAGCTTTTGCACATTAAAGATAGCAGGGGGCTCGAAGATGTTTTAGCAAGAGAGCTCGCTAAACTAAAAGGGCTGGTGGCAGAGCTGATTCCGGATAAGGACCTCCTGCTCCTTTTAGATGCGGACATTCACTGCGTAGAGAAGGTGCTCGCATCCTGCCGCAGCGCTTTTTTACAGGATTACCTGCGCCACCTCATTGATATGCACAACATCAAAACATTCCTGCGGCTGTATCTGCTCAAAGAGCCGCAGGAGAAGCTCAAAGCGCATCTGGAATGCCAGGGTTTTATCCCTATCAATGACCTCTTGAAGTTATACTCTCAGGATTTAGCAGCACTCTTGAACCGCCTGGAGTATGTATCAAAGCACTACCGTAGCCTGGACTATACCTATTACCTCACAGAAGCAGTTCAGCGAGCGGTTAAAGAAAACTCCTTCGTGTATTTAGAAAAAGCCATTAATGATTTTCTGATGCAAATTTTAAAGGAGGCCAAATATATCACCTTTGGTCCGGAGCCGGTATTAGCCTACTACTTCGCCAAGCTTAATGAAATTAACCTCATGCGTATGATTATTATGGCCAAGTTTAGCGGCATCCCTGCGGAGCAAGTACAAGAAAGGTTGAACGCCGTCTATGCCTGAAGGAGCCACTTTCAATAAACCCTTTGTTGTTATCGGCGAAGAGGATGTAATCAGCGGATTCCAGGCCCTCGGCTTTCGGGTTTATGCCGTCAAGGAAAATGAGACGGACGAGACCGTCTTAGCCGAAGCCCTGGCGCCAGACACGGCGATATGCCTGGTGCAGGATAATATCTATCAATCTGCCAGAGAAGAGCTAGATAAGTACCGGAGTTTACCGTTACCGGTCTTTATCCCCTTTGCCAAAGATGCCGGGATGGCGTTATTGGAATCACTGGTTAAAGACGTGCGTCTAAGGGCGATCGGGACTTTTTAATCGGGAGCGTAACAGCGGAGCAGAAGATGGAAGAGGCAAAAATAATTAAGGTGTCAGGCCCTTTGGTAGTGGCAAGCGGCTGCCGCGGGGCGAAGATGTATGATATGGTGCGGGTCTCCGAAAAAAAACTCATCGGAGAAATAGTGGAACTCAAAAATGACCTCGCTTTTATTCAGGTTTATGAAGAGACCTCCGGTATCGGCCCGGGCGAGCCGGTTTATTTAATCAACGAACCCTTAAGTGTAGAATTAGGCCCCGGCCTGCTTGGCTCCATCTATGACGGCATCCAAAGGCCCTTAACCGTCATCAAAAGTTTATCCGGAGATTTTATTTCCCGCGGGGTGGATGTCCCCGGGCTTGATATTAATAAGAAGTGGCATTTCCTGCCTCTGGTAAAAAAGGGTCAAGGGGTTTTGGCCGGCGATATCCTGGGCGTGGTCGAGGAAACAGTTTTGGTGAAACACAAGATTATGCTTCCTGCCGGTATAAGCGGTGAGGTGCTGGAGATCAAAGAAGGGGAGTTCAAGATTAGGGATGTCGTGGCGCGTATTAAAACCAGCGACGGGATTAAAGACATTGCCATGGCGCAGCGTTGGCCGGTAAGAAAACAGCGCCCCATTAAAGAGAAGTTTGCGCCTGATGAACCGCTTACTACCGGCCAAAGGGTTATTGATACCCTGTTTCCTATCGCCAAGGGCGGAACCGCCTGTATCCCCGGTCCTTTTGGGGCGGGCAAGACCGTAGTCCTGCACGAGTTGGCAAAGTGGTCGGATGCCGAGATTGTGGTTTATGTGGCTTGCGGCGAGCGCGGCAATGAATGCGCGGACCTGCTTTTAAGCTTTCCGGAATTAAAAGACCCCCGCAGCGGCAGGCCATTATTGGAACGCACGGTAATTGTGGCCAATACCTCTAATATGCCGGTGGCAGCGCGCGAGGCATCAATATATACGGGCGCAACTATCGCAGAGTACTTCCGGGATATGGGGTATTCCGTAGCGCTGATGGCGGATTCTACCAGCCGCTGGGCAGAGGCCTTACGCGAAATGTCCGGGCGCTTAGAAGAGATGCCCGGAGAAGAAGGATACCCCGCTTATTTATCGTCGAGATTAGCGGAGTTTTACGAACGTGCGGGCAAGGTCAGTTGTCTAGGCAGCGATGCCCGTCTCGGCGCCCTCAGCATTATGGGTGCGGTTTCTCCTCCCGGAGGAGACCTTTCTGACCCGGTGGTCCAGGCGACCTTACGCGTGGCAAAGGTTTTCTGGGGCCTGGATGACAAACTGGCGAATGCCCGGCACTTCCCGGCGATAAACTGGCTTTTAAGTTATTCCCTCTATCACGATAACCTCGAGCAATTTTTTAAAGATAAAATCGCCGAGGACTTCGTAAGCCTGAAAAAAGAAACCATGCGCCTTCTGGAAGAAGAGGCTTCGCTGTTAGAGATTGCCCGTCTGGTTGGGGTGGAATCGCTTTCCTTCGACGACCGCCTGATTCTGGAAGTTGCCAAGTCCATCCGCGAAGACTTCCTGCATCAGTATGCCTTCCACGAGATAGATACTTATACCTCCCTGGAGAAACAATACCGCATGCTTAAGATTATCCTGGAGTTTTACCACCTCGGCAAAGAGAAGCTCAAAGCGGGGATGGATTTCGATAAGATTGCGGCTCTGGCGGTGCGCGAAAATATCAGCCGCCTGAAGTATGTCGAAGAAAACAAATTAAGCGAATTTAACAAAGTGCAAGAGGAGCTGGGGCAAAGCCATGCTTAAAGAATATCTTACGGTATCTTCGGTCAGCGGGCCTTTGGTGGTGGTAGAGAAAATCCGGGATGTCAAATACGCCGAGCTGGTAGAGGTGGAATTTTCTAATGGCGAGATCCGCCGCGGCAAGGTGTTGGAGATTACGCAAGACAAGGCCCTCGTGCAGATGTTTGAGGGCACCCTGGGTCTGGATGTCGCAGGTTCTAAGGCGCGTTTCTTGGGCCGTAGCCAGGAATTAGGGGTTTCCCCGGATTTATTAGGCAGGGTTTTTGACGGCGCCGGCAGGCCGCGCGACAACGGCCCGGAAATCATTGCCGAGAAGCGCCTGGATATCAACGGCAACCCTATAAATCCCAGCTCGCGGGATTACCCCTCGGAGTTTATCCAGACCGGCATCTCTACCATTGACGGGATGAACCCTCTGGTGCGCGGGCAAAAGCTTCCTATTTTTTCTGCCGCGGGCCTGCCGCATGCACGCCTGACCGCCCAGATTGCCCGCCAGGCCAGGGTCTTGGGCAAGCACGAAAATTTCGCCGTCGTCTTTGGCGCTATGGGCATTACCTTTGAAGAGGCGGATTTCTTTATGCGCGATTTCCGAAATACCGGAGCAATCGAGCGCAGCGCCCTTTTTATTAACCTCGCAAACGACTCGGCAATCGAGCGGATCTCTACGCCGCGACTTGCCCTCACCTGCGCGGAATACCTCGCTTTTGATTTGGATATGCACGTTTTGGTTATTCTTATTGATATGACCTTTTACTGCGAGTCCCTGCGCGAGATTTCCGCGGCGCGTAAAGAGATCCCCGGACGCAGGGGGTATCCCGGCTACCTTTACACTGACCTCGCTACTCTTTATGAGCGTGCCGGCCGCGTTCAAGGCAAAGTCGGCTCGATTACGCTTTTACCGGTATTAACCATGCCTGAAGACGATAAGACCCACCCTATCCCGGACCTTACTGGTTATATTACCGAAGGCCAGATTATCCTTTCGCGCGAATTGCACCGCAAAGGCATTTATCCTCCGGTAGATGTCCTTCCCAGCCTCTCCCGCCTTAAGGATAAGGGGATCGGTCAGAATAAGACCAGGGAGGACCACGCCGACCTCTTAAACCAGCTTTTTGCCTGTTATGCTAAAGGCAAGGAAGCAAGAGAGTTATCCGTGATTCTGGGGGAGGGGGCGCTTTCGGATTTAGATAAACTATACTTTAAATTTGCCGATGATTTCGAAGATAAGTTTGTGCGCCAGGATGAATCCCAGGACCGCGCTATTGCCGAGACCCTGGAGATCGGCTGGAACATATTAAGCCTCATCCCTGGCCAGGAATTAAAGCGTATCCGCCAGGAATATCTTAGTAAATACTACCGCGCCAAATAATCATGTTACTGCGCTTAAACCCCAACAGGATGGAGTTACTGCGGCTGCGCCGCAGGCTGGTGCTCGCCCAGCGAGGGCATAAGCTCTTACAGGATAAACTTGAAGAGATGATGCGTCGCTTTCTCGCCCTGCTGAAGGAGTTGGATACAACGCAGGAGGATTTTCGCAAGAGGAATCAGGGGATCTCCAGGGATTTACGCTATTGCCGTATTACCGCCTCCCGCAGGGATTTCGAAGAATCCCTTTCAGGGATAAACTCTAAGGTAGCGATAGAGGTCTTCGCCTCCAGGATTATGAATGTGAAGGTCGCGGCATTCAAAGTCAAAGAGCTGAGTATCGAGAAGAACTACGACTTTTTTAAGACCTCAGCTCAACTGGATATGGTAGTGGCTGCTGCCCCCGCTTATCTGGAGTCGCTTCTTAGGCTGGCGCAGTTATTCAAGACGCTTGATGTCCTTTCCTATGAAATCGAAAGTACCCGCCGCAGGGTTAATGCCCTGGAATATATGCTTATTCCTTCGATTACCGAAACCATCCGTTACATTGCCCAGAAGCTCAACGAACTCGAACGCGGCAACCTGGTGCGCCTGATGCGGGTCAAAGAGATGGTACACAGTCATTAGTTGACGGCTGAGACAGTTGCCTTTATAATATAGCTTTACGGGCGCTTAGCTCAGCTGGTTAGAGCGGTTGACTTACATTCAACAGGTCAGGGG
>CAYWCX010000040.1:0-5559 GCA_964456925.1 uncultured Planctomycetales bacterium | reverse complement strand
CTCCCCCGCGAGGACTCGAACCTCGGACCTGGTGGTTACACTTAACCCGAAATTACTTTCGGAAGTGGACTATATCTTCTCCTTGTCCGCCACAAAACTTGGCGGATTTAGGAGGCGGGTGTATAGTCTCTGCACTTTCACCCCTTCTTGCTTTCAAGAAAGCAGGGGTGCTTAGCTCAGTGTTACCCTCTTATAGGGCTTCACTGAATTAGCCCGCTTTTTCAGCCCCGGTTTCCCGGAGAAGCTGCGCTTGAAGCATTTTGCTCGCCCGCCCCTGGCGGGCTCGCACAGCCACTCGCTCTACCAACTGAGCTACGGGGGAATTGTGTATTCTATTTTATCTTAAAGAGCAGTCAAGTCAAACAGTTTTTAAAAGCATCATATCCAGCTTCTTTATTTCTTCGTCGATGCGGGGGATCGATTTTTCAATCTCCTTAAGGCGCTCGCGGTATTCTTTAATCTCGCTTTCTTCGCGTTGATACACCCGCGGGCCGGATAGCACCCGGCTCTTGGCGTAATATTCAAGTTTCAATTTTTCTTTCTTCCTGGCTAATTTTCTTATCTTGACGCGGACTGCGGAATTATGCGTTTTGCGCTTCTCTTCTTCCTCGCGGCGCTTCCTTTCCTCTTCCTGCTTCTTCAACTTCTCCAACTCTATTTTACGGAACTCCCTTTTCGCGCGGAGAGCGACGGCAGTATCCTGTTCCCCAAAGCCCCCTTTGGATTTCTTCTCCAGGTAATAATCAAAGTTTCCCGGGATCTTCCTGACAGCGCCGGCTTTCACTTCAAAGACAATGTTTGCCACGGAGCGCACGAAATGGATATCGTGGCTGATAAAAACGATGGTCCCGCGGTATTGGTTTAAAGCCAGGATTAAGGCATCCACGGCATCCACATCAAGGTGGGTAGTGGGCTCGTCAAGCAAAAGTAAATTCGGGGGGTTAATCAGGAGTTTTGCCAGTATCAGCCTGCTCTTTTCTCCTCCGGAAAGCACCTTGACCTTTTTATCAGCATCGTCGCCGGTAAATAAAAATGCCCCCAGCACCGTACGTATCACGACCTCGGACATAAAACCCGGCGCGGCGCAATAGGCCTCTTCTAATACGGTGTTATCGGGATTAAGCACGTCCAGCCTGGTCTGGGAAAAATATCCGATGTCCACATTATGCCCTGCCTCGCGGCTGCCTTTATCTACCGGGATAATCCCGGCCATAATTTTTAACAGCGTGGATTTGCCCGCGCCGTTCTCGCCGACCAGCACCGCCTTGTTGCCGCGTTCTACCGTAAAGTCAAAATCACGGTAAACCGTTATATCGCCGTAGGATTTAGTTATGCCTTCCAGTACCATTACCCGCTGGCCGCTCTGGCGGGCCGCGGGAAACTCAAAATCGCGGATACTCTCGCCGGGGTCAGGCGGAATGACAATCTCCTGCATCTTCTCCAGCGCCGTCCTCTTGGCGCGCACCGAAGCTGCCTTGTTGGGCTGGGCGTGAAAACGCGCGATAAAAGTCTCCAGCTGCCCGCGCTTCTTCTCCTGCTCCTTGAATTGCTTCAAAAGAAACTTGCGCTTCGCCTCTTTGATGGCCTCGTAATGCTCGTAATTACCGCGTACCTTAAAGATGGAGCCGTTTTCAAGTATGAGGGTGTAATTGGTAACTTCGTTCAGGAAGGCCTTATCGTGGGAAATCATAATGAAGGTGCCGTCAAAACCGGTAAGGTAATCCTTAAGCCAGAGCGCGGCGTTTAAATCCAGGTAATTGGTGGGCTCGTCTAAAAGAAGGATGTCATAGTGGCAGGTCAGGAGTTTGGCGAGCAGGGTGCGCATCTGCCAGCCGCCGCTTAGCTGGCTTACGGGCCGGTTAAAATCCTTTTCCTTGAATTCCAGGCCCATGAGAATCTTTTTGGCTTTATGCTCCAGCCCGAAATAACCCAGCGCCTCCAGTCTCTCCAGTATTTCTCCGTAACGCCTGGAGCCGGCAAGGTTTTCCTTTTCGAGCTTATCCTTTTCTTTATTAAGCTGATTTATCTCGCGGTCGCCTTCAATTAATTCGCCCAGCACCGTATGTTCGGAATGAAAATTCGCTTCCTGCGGAAGGTAGCCGATGCGGATGTTCTTCAGAATACCCACCGTCCCTGCCGAAGGTTCGGTTTCCCCGAGGATGATGGAAAAAAGCGTACTCTTGCCCGTGCCGTTAGGACCCAGAAGTCCGATCCTCTCCCCTTGATTAATGGTAAGGGAGATGTTTTCAAAAAGGACTTTTTTGCCGTAGTTCTTGGAGAGGCCGGAAATGGTAATCATGCGATATTTTTAAAGGTCGCGGCGGGATTCCAGCGCCTTATAGAGGGTAGCGGAATCCATATATTCCAGGTTCGAGCCCACCGGCATGCCCAGGCCTATGCGGCTCAGTCGCACTCCGAGGGGCTTAAGGATTTTGGTAAGGTATATGGCGGTGATTTCGCCTTCGGTGTCGGCATCGGTAGCAATGATGACTTCAGCGACATTATCCTTTTTGATGCGCTGGATAAGGTTATCAATCTTTAAATCAGCGGGGCCCTTGCCTTCCAGCGGCGATATTGACCCCATCAGCACGTGATATAATCCGTGGTAATTACCGGCCTTCTCGATAGCGGTGACGTCGCTGGGTTTTTCCACGATGCAGATGAGGTCTTTTTTGCGGTGGATATCCTGGCACACCTTGCAGATTTCCTCTTCGCTTAAATTATTGCAGATACGGCAAAGGCGTACGCTCTCTTTGACACGGGAAATCGCCGCGGATAACGCCTTTACCTCATCCGGGGGCGCGTTGAGGATGTAATTGATGATGCGCTCGGCGCTCCTCCTGCCGATGCCGGGCAGTTGGGTCAATCTGTCTATGAGTTTTTCTATGGAGTCGGTGTAGGTTGACATCGATAACTTAATCTTCCTTTATTACCCGGCCCTGAAACATCTCCAGGGCGGACTTCAAGAGCGAACTGCCTTCCTCTTTTTTATGGCCCGCCTGTCCTGAGACGGTGAATTTCACCTTTAGGTCAGCGTGCAGTAATTGCGCGATGGACTTTTCGATAATGTTTTTGTTTTCCTTGCTTTCAAGGGACTCTTTATAGTAGGCGCTGGATAACGCTATGGTAAGGGTATTATTATCGAGAGCGAGCAGTTCGCCGTGCCCGAGATAAGTAGCGACGTGCATCTTGGTCTTACTGATGTGCTCGACTATCGCCTGCCAGGAGTTCTTAATCTCATCAAAAGGCACCAGGTTGATCTCAGCGGGTTTTGGCTGTTGCGGGGCGCTCTCTGCCGCAGGGGCATCCTCCGATTGAGGCGCGCTTTTAATTACGGGAGCTTGCGGGGGGTCAACCTCTTTGTTTCGCGGCGGGTCAACTTCTTTATTTTGCGCCGGGTTTAAAGGCCGGCCGCCGGGGGAATCCTTCTTCTGATAGCTTAACTTTACCAGGGCTATCTCAAGAGGTATGCGCAGGGAATCGATTCTCTTGGACATCTCGTGAGCGGATACCAGGGTATTGAAACCGCTGAATATCTCTTCCAGCGTAAAAGAGTTCGCCTGCTGTAATAATCTATCGCAGATATCCTGCGGCAGGTCCACCAGCTTGAAATCCGCGCGGGAAACTTTGGTAATCATAAGGTTGCGCCAGTGCTCGATAAAATTATTCAGGAAAACACCGGCGTCCTTGCCCTGGTCAATGATACTGTTGAGTAAATCCAGCGCCGCCTTGGGGTCTTTGGCTATAATCTTGTCGGTAATCTCAAAGAGGGCTTCCTGCTCCACCAGGCCCAGAACCGCAATCACATCGTTTAAGGCGACTTTGCCCTTACAGAAAGAAGCCAGCTGGTCCAGCACCGATTCGGCATCCCTTAAGGAGCCATCGCTCGCTTTGGCAATAGCGAATAAGACCTCTTTATTCACCTCTATTTTTTCCGCGGCGGCAATCTTTTCAAGTTGGGCAATAATCTCCATTACCGGGATGCGCCGGAAATCGAGGCGCTGGCAGCGCGAAAGTATCGTCGGTATTACCTTATTGGGCTGGGTAGTGGCGAAGATGAATTTTACGAACTCCGGCGGCTCTTCCAGGGTCTTAAGGAGCGCGTTGAAGGCCTCTGGGGTGAGCATGTGTACTTCGTCTATGATGTAGATTTTGAATTTTCCCTGAGCGGGGGAGAATTTTACGTTTTCGCGCAGCGTCCTTATCTCGTCGATACCGCGGTTGGATGCGCCGTCAATCTCAATGACGTCGAGGCTGCGGCCCTGGCTTATCTCCAGACACGCAGCGCATTTCTGGCAGGGTTTGACGGTAGGGCCGTCTTTACAATTAAGGGATTTTGCGAGGATGCGGGCGGTAGAGGTCTTGCCTATCCCGCGCGGCCCGGCGAAGATATAGGCGTGGGCAAGCCGGTTGTTGGCAAGCGCGCTCTTAAGGTTGTTAACGATGTGGTTCTGGCCGACAATCTCATCAAAACTCTGCGGCCGCCACTTCAGGGCAAAAACAGTATAAGACATCTTTTAAAAAACTAAGGTTAGGACTTCTTCGCTCTCCACGGCGTTACTTGTTTAACGGCGAAATAAAACGGAGAGGCAGGGATTCGAACCCTGGGGTCAGGTTGCCCCGACCAATTGCTTAGCAGGCAACTGCTATCGACCACTCAGCCACCTCTCCAGAGACCTTCTTAAGGATTTTTTCTTTTTTTCTTAAAGAACTCTTTTAGTAAGGAGCCGCATTCCTGCCCCAGAATACCGCTTTTGACCCGTATCTTATGATTGAGTCTTTTATGATTTGCGATATTCACTACCGAGCCGCAGGCCCCGGTTTTGGGGTCCGCTGCGCCGAAAAAAATATTCCTCACGCGGCCGAGCACCAGCGCGCCGGTACACATACTACAAGGTTCAATTGTAACATAGATGGATGCGCCGTTCAACCACTTTGTCCCCAAGTAATTCGCGGCAGAGGTCAAAGCGAGCATCTCGGCGTGCGCAGTAGGGTCTTTGAGGCGTTCTACCTGGTTGTGGGCGCGGGCGATAATCCTGCCTTTATACACGATAACGCAGCCGACGGGCACTTCGTTTTCCTCGGCTGCCCGGCGGGCCTCTTTTAAGGCCTCAGCCATATATACATCGTCGCTTTTAGCCATATCTTGCGGATAAACAGGGAAAGTTCAGGATGACGGGAATGCGCATACCTGGGAATGGGTTAAGATTAAAAGTGCGCCCAGCTGGGATCGAACCAGCAACAACCAGTTCCGTAGACTGGTGCTCTATCCAATTGAGCTATGGGCGCAGAATATCGCTCTAACTCCAATTCTAACTGGCGGAGAGGCAGGGATTCGAACCCTGGAACCCTTGCGGGTCATACGCTCTCCAAGCGTACGCATTCAACCGCTCTGCCACCTCTCCAGATTTGACAGCTCTTAAAATATTAAATTTCGAATCCTTATGTTTATGCGTTAAGAAGAAGCTGAAATACATTATTTCAGCTTCTCCGCCAGTTTTCATTAATGAAAACTGGCGGAGAGTGGAGGATTCGAACCTCCGGTCGTCTTACGACGAC
>CAYWCX010000039.1:0-6351 GCA_964456925.1 uncultured Planctomycetales bacterium | reverse complement strand
AACTGGAGGGTTTGGTTAAAATCGGCAAGGGCGGGTTCGTATTGGGCTTTGTTAAAGTAAATACTGCCTCTGTCCAGATATACGCCCGAACGCCGAGGGTCTATTTCCAAGGCCTTATTAAAGTCAGCAAGGGCCTGGTCGTATTGGCCTTGTTGCAAATAGGCCCTGCCTTGAGTTATATAAGTATCCGCGGTCTCGGCAGGATGTTGCTTCGGCAGCTCTTGACCGTAAGACTTGTCTCTTGGCAAAGATAAAGCTAATAATAAAATATATATTATATATAATATTATTTTCAAACCTTGCCGCTTATAAGTCATTTTACCTCCTTACCTACGTCTCAAATTTTTCTTGCATTAAAAGGAGGATAAATTAATCAAATGGCGTGGATTTTCCGTTTTTGATTAAAAAACCATGATTCCCGCCAAGGCGACGGCTATCTGATTCAGGAAGAGGATTCTTCTGTTTACGGGGATAAACTTTTTTAAGGCGATAATGCCCGTTGGTTCTAAACACAGATTCCAACTTAGTAAGCCTTAAACTCAGCTGAGAAATACTTTGATTTACGAAAGAAAAGAGGTTATCGTTCTGTATTTTAACAACCGCAGTGTAACTTAAAAGGCCGTATAAAAACAGGAGGGCTGCACCGCTTAAAATCGCCGACAGGATAAACTTATAGTTTTTCACCTTATCTGGCTTTAGACTTCTCTTCCAGTAAAGCTATTACTTTATTGATTTTATCCACAAAGGAATGAACGATGTCGTTTTTACGCATGGACAACCGTAAGGAATAATCGCCGCTAATCACCTTATCCAGAATTGTCTCCAGGCGCGGGATAGGACCGAGACTGCGGTGCAAAAGCAGGAACATCATTGTCAGGAATATAAAAATAATTCCGATAAAACATAATTGCATCACAAAAAAGCTGATGCGCCATTTAAGCGAATGCTGCTCCTCTGTAACAAGCCTCCCTAGCGTATAAAAGCTGATGAGCGTCAAAAGCGTGATACAGATCAAAAAAACATTGAGAAACCAGAGGGTATATTTTATCTTCCAGAATTTACCGATTCTTCTTTCCTGCATCTTGACCTCCATTCTCTCTTCCTAGAGGGGACCGACAAGCTATAACTATTATACCCCGGCACAGCCCTTGAAGCAATCTTTAAAAGAGGCCGGCGGCTTTATTTATTTTCAGCAGCGGGTTTTAACAAAGAGCGGATTTCCTTTAACCGGGCTAAAATCTGCCTTAAGAGCGAGGCAATATCGCTATTATCATTATCCTTATGGCGGCCTTCGACAGAGGCCGTATCGACCTTTTTCATTTTCCTTTTATTTCTCCAAAGCTTGACGCCTTTTTTGATTCCCTCTTCTTCTTCGGCAATAAGGTAATCGATGTATCTGGAGAGTTTTTCCTTATCTTTCTGCTCGGGGAAACCGGTAAAGAATATCCCGAGCCCAAAGTTTTTTTTACCCTTTGCTTCCTCAATAAAATTAGCGCGGAAGATATTGCCTTTACAACTTATTTTTCCTGTCAGGGAGGGGTCTTTGGCATATGCCGGAATTTCTAAAACCGCATCGATGTCGGTACCGATGGGCAAATCTCTCTCCATCTGGGCATAAGCCCCCAGCCGGCTGATGTTTCCGGTAAAACCGCTTAGTTCTTTGCCCTGGTAGATAATCTTAAGAGGAAGGGAAATCTTTATTCTTCTTTCTTTTCTTTTTTCAATCCCTGCCACTGCTATTTTCCTTTTGCTAAGACTTGATTAATGCCAGAGTTTCGGTACGGGTCTTCTCGTTCTTCTGGAATATGCCTCTTACTGCCGAAGTTACCGTCAGGGTACCGGATTTTTTAACGCCGCGCATTGACATACAGAGGTGCTCGGCTTCGATAATCACCATGCAACCTTTGGGTTCAAGTTTAGACATAAGGATTTCTGCGATTTGAGTAGTCAGTCTTTCCTGGACCTGTGGCCGCTGAGAGAGAATGTCTACCACCCGTGCGATCTTGCTTAATCCGGTGACCCGTCCCCCTTTAGGTATATAGGCAATGTAGGCCTTGCCTATAAATGGAAGCAGGTGATGCTCGCAGGTGCTGTAGAGGGGAATTCCTTTTAAGAGAATAATCTCATCATGCTTCTGGTCCAGGACAACCTCGAGCTCTTTGCGGGGGTCCTTCTTTATGCCCGCGAATATCTCCTCATACATCTCGGCAACGCGCCGGGGCGTCTTCTGCAGGTCTTTCTTTCTGGGATTCTCTCCTATCGCCTCCAGGATATCCCGCACCGCTCTTTCAATTTTCCTTCTATCCATCATCTCCTCCCTAACGGGTCAATTTCAAGCAGGTCATTTACCGACACAAAACTGCGAAAATATCCTATGCAGAAGGTCTTCCGAAAAGGTTCTGCCGAGGATTTCATCAAGATGCCCCAAGGCATCCTTTATATCCTGGGCAATAAGTTCGGGGTATAACCTATTATCTAATGATTTTGCGGCCTCGGCAATAAGTTTTTCTGCTTTCTTAAGATTGGCAAGGTGCCTCGCGTTGCTTACTAATGCCGGCTGGGCGGCTGTTATTTTGTCGCCGTATACGAGCTTGGCAATGGCATCTTCTAACCTCTTGATATTCTTTAATCTTTTGGCAGATACCTCTACCAGGGAACCGTATATCTTAAGGAGCCTGCTCTTCTGGATCTTCTGCGAGAGGTCTATTTTATTAATTACCGCCAGTATTTTTTTATTTTTTAGCCTGCGGATTAAAAACTCATCCGTCTGATTCAGTCTTTTATTGCCGTCAAACAAGAGAATAACTAAGTCCGCCGACTTCATATGTTCGCGGGAACGCGCCACTGCTTTTTTTTCTACCAAACCGCGGGGTTCGATAATCCCTGCGGTATCCGCAATTCTTATCGGTATGCCCCGGATATCAATGATATCTTCGATAACATCGCGGGTTGTACCGGCAACCGGCGTGACAATGGCGCGCTCTTCTTTTAAAAGGGCGTTTAAAAGCGAAGATTTGCCTGCATTCGGCCTGCCGCAGATTACTACTCTTAACCCTTCCCGCAGTATCCTTCCTTTACTGGCGCCGGATAAAAGTTCTTTCAATCTGCAACTTGCCTTATTTAATTTTTGGGAGATTAAACTGAATTCTGGAAGGGCTATTTCTTCTTCCGGAAAATCAATATTGGCTTCTAAAACCGACGAGACACCAAGCAGGATATTCCGGACTTTATTGAACTCTCTAGATAGGTCGCCTTTAAGCTGTTCCACCCCCAGCATTAACGCCGAATCTGTTTTGGCCCTGATAACATCTAAAACCGCTTCTGCCTGGGAGAGGTCAATCCTGCCGTTTAAAAAAGCGCGCTTGGTAAACTCGCCGGGCTCGGCCAGCCGTGCCCCGTTCTCCAGAACTAAATCCAATACCCTGCGCAAAGCTACCATCCCGCCGTGACAATTAATTTCCACTACGTCTTCCCTGGTATAAGAACGCGGGGCGCGCATCACTGTAAGAAGAACCTCATCAATAGTCTCAGATTCGTTATCCTGCCGCTTTTGAATCCAACCGTAATGCAAGGTGTGGGTTTTAAAGGTTGAGGGGGCCTCGCCGTCTTTAGAGGTAAATACCCTATCCGCTATCCCCAATGCCTCCCTGCCGCTTAAACGCACAATCCCGATCCCGGATTCTCCGGCCAGGGTGGAGACAGCCGCAATGGTATCGTCTAAATTATAATGCAGCATTTCTGAATTCGCCCACTACAAAAAGAGAGCCGCAAACCAATATTAAATCTTCCTTCCCGGCAAGGCAAAGGGCTTGCCTTTTAGCCTCGCGCACATTATCGGTGATAAAAAGCTCCCTGTCCATAAAATAGCGCGCTAAATCCCGCGGCGGAGTAGCACGGGGATTATCGGCTTTGGTAAGGACAGCCTTATCCGCCAAGGCATGGAGTTGGCCGCATATGCCGGGGATATCCTTGTCTTTGGAAATACCCAATACCAGTATTAACCTGCGGTATCTAAAATTATTTCTGACTGCTTCTTTTAAAACCGCGGCAGAGGCTTCATTCTGGGCGCCGTCAATAACCACATCCGGCCTTCTCATTATAACTTCGCACCTGCCCGGCCAGACTGCGCGGGCCAGGCCCCGTCTTATGGCATCGGGGCTGACGCGGATATTATGAAAGCGTAATCCTTCCACCGCTGCCACCGCTACTGCGGCATTGACTAATTGATGCGCGCCTATAAGCCCGACCTTAAGATGATTATAATTGGCGAAAAGCCCCTCTATCCGAAAGCGGTTATTTTTATTAGCGTAACGGATGTCTTTATCCACGCGGTATAATTTTGCCCGCATCTTTTTGCACCGTCGGCGGATAACTGCACCTGCCTCCGGCGCCTGGGGGGCGCTTATCACAATCAAGCCCTGCCGGGGGTTTCTCTTGATGATACCGGCTTTTTCCGCGGCAATCTGCTTTAAGGTATTGCCTAATTTCTGGGTGTGCTCATAACTTATCGGGGTTATCGCCGAGACCAAAGGCCGCGCCGTGTTAGTAGCGTCGAGCCTGCCGCCCAAACCTGTTTCCAAAACCGCGAAGTCAACGTTTTTTTTCTTAAAATAAAGGAAGGCGAGGGCAGTATAAACCTCAAAGAAAGAAAGTGGGCTGTATTTAGATTTGGCATTAAAACTCTTGATGCGCGGTTTAACTTTCTGAACCAAAGCCGCCAAATTACGGCGCGAAATGCTGCCTTCAAAATCACCGCTTGGGCTTCTGGCACCGCCGTTTTTATCGAGCACCCTGATCCTCTCGCGGAAATCCGACAGGTGCGGAGAGGTGTAAAGCCCGACCCTAAAACCGGATTCTTTTAGGATGTAGGCGATGAAGGCCGCGGTCGAGCCCTTGCCCTTGGTGCCGGCGATATGGATACAGCGCAGGCCATACTGGGGGTTGTCCAACTCGGTAAGAAAATCCCTGAACCGTTTTAGTTTTAAGGATTGTTTATAGGGCCAGGCAGGGATATTTTCGTAATTAATAAAGGACTCTAAATACTGGGTGGTTTCCGGGTAGGTCATTATCGCTCGTGGCTGGCCGCTTATCGTTACGATAGGCGATTTGCGATATGCGCTATTGCCGTTTAGTGTTTGAAGTGCCGCAGGCCGGTAAAGACCATCGAAATCTTATATTTGTCGCAGGCCTTTATAATCTCTTTATCCGCGATCGAGCCGCCGGGCTGGATTATGCATTTTACCCCGGCCCTGGCAGCTTCGGCAATGGCATCCGCCTTGGGAAAGAAGGCGTCCGAAGCGAGGGCGGAATTCCTGCTTCGCTTGCCGGACTTAATCCTGGCAATGGTTACCGAATCCACGCGCGACATCTGGCCCGCTCCGATGCCCACGGTTTTCGTGCCGCAGGCGAGCACTATAGCATTGGATTTAACGTGCTTGGCAACCTTCCAGGCAAAAATGAGGCTTTCCATTTGCTCCGGGGTGGGTTTCTTTTTCGTCACGGTTTTAAGATTATTCAAATCAATGGTTTGGGTATCCTTATCCTGCACCAGAAGCCCGCCGCTTACTTTTTTTAATTCCGGCTCAATCACTACCTCGAGATCACTTAATTCTATCAAACGCAGGTCCTTCTTATTCCTGAACAAATCCCTCGCCTCAGTAGGGATTTCGGGCGCAATCACGCATTCTAAAAAACCGCTCTTTACGATTGCCTCGGCGGTCTCGCGGTCGAGCCTGCGGTTGAGCGCTACTATCCCTCCGAACGCCGAAAGTTTATCGCACTCCCAGGCATTAAGATAAGCCCGGGTGAGGACCTTATCCTCGGCTGCCCCGCAGGGATTATTATGCTTGACGACCACTGCGGCGGGATTGCTGAACTCCTTGACCAGCTCAAAGGCAGAGTTCAAATCTAAAATATTATTAAAAGACAACTCCTTGCCCTGTAATTGTTTTAAATTCGCCAGCCCCCGGAGTTTGCCTTTTTCGCGGTAAAATGCCGCGCGCTGGTGCGGATTTTCACCGTACCTTAAATCCTGGATTTTTTCAAAAGCAAGGTTGATATCCCGGCCGAATTCCGGCGCTGTGCCTGTACCTTTAAAATAATTGTTAAGATAAGCGTATATGGCATTATCATAGGCGCTGGTCAGGCCAAAGACCTCAATAGCGAGTTCCTTAAGAAGGCCATCGGATAAGGCGCCGTTGTTGCGGCACAGTTCTTCGCTAATCTGACGGTAACGGCCGGGGTTAGAAACTACCGCTACGGATTGATGGTTCTTGGCGGCCGAGCGCAGCATCGATGGCCCGCCGATATCAATGTTTTCGATAACCTCTTCAATCTTAACCCCCGGCTTCT
>CAYWCX010000038.1:0-6455 GCA_964456925.1 uncultured Planctomycetales bacterium | reverse complement strand
GATGAATGGTGGAAGCACAACGAATATAACCCCGAAGGCTGGAAGGTCCACGATAGCGAATCCAACTGGTCTAACCCCAGTTACTACCTGGATATCAAGGCCAAGGATAACAAGAATATGAACGAAGAATGGTTCGGGATTGTGGCTTTGTCCGAAGAGACCGATGGCGGCCTGAATAAACGCCTGCCGCGCAAGGCCTATTATATAATCAGGGAATTCTGGAAGAATCCCGTTTTGAATACTCCCACAAAAAAAGAATGAAGAACGCCGCGGTCAAAGTTTTGGTTTTCGTTTTAGGTTTTACGCTTTTGTTATGCGCGTCATCCGCGGCTTTAACCGGCGAGGAAAATGCGCGGATAGATGTTTTAAAGCAAAAGATTAGCGAGGCCAAAAGCAGCGCCGACCTTTATCCGCTCCTTGAGGAACTCAAAGGAATCTATTTTAAGAATAGTGCGTTTTCGGATTTCATTGCCGTCCTGCAGTCTTTGAGCGCGGGGGGCGGGGAAACGGAATTGTTAGCCGCTTATTATACCGCACTTACCCGTTACCACCAGCTTAGATACCTGGAAGAAAACCAGAAATGGGAAGAGTACTTTTCCAGCAATAATAGTTACCGCGATGAAATAACCGCATCCCTGACAAAAGTAATTGAGGCCACCAAAACTAACGAGCCGCTGCACCTTTACAGCCGGATGCTTCTCTGGAGGTTTTACCGCGACCAGCAGGACCCGGCAGCAGATGCCCAGCTTTCAGATTTAATGGATGAGTTTACGCAGTACTCCGAGGGCGGTGCGGCGGATACCGCGGTGATAAAAAACGCGGCAGAAGTACTTTCTTCTTACAACGACAAGATAAAATCACGGCAGTTATATAAATTATATGTAGCGAGACTGGTGGAGGTAACTAAAAATAACGCCGAGCTTAAAAGCGCTGCCGCCGTTTTTTATAACGAAGGCAACCTGGAATTAGCCGAGGCGATTTACGATGCCTATATCGCAAGAATTACTGCGGCGCAGGGCAAAGCCGCGATAACGGAATTGATTGAAATTGCCAGGCAGTTTTCTTACCGTGACCGCGGACCTAACGACCCTGCCTATGCCGAAGAAATCTTTGCCAAGATTGAAGAGTTGGGCGGACGGGAGGCTTTTAGTGAGGAGCTAATGTATTTGCGCGCCTTTAACTTAGAAAAAGCCAAGGAGTACCCTTTATCTAAAGACAGATACGTGAATTTAATAGAGTTATTCCCTGGCAGCGCTCGTCGCGACGAGGCAGAATTCAAAATCGGAATTATCTATACCTATGTGTTGCGCGATTTAATCAATGGCAGAAGTTATTTCACCGCGCTATCCCAGAAAAAGGATATCAGCCCGCAGATAATATCGTCTCTCTATCAATTGGGCCTGCTTGCGCAATGGGAAAATAAAAACGAACAGGCCCGCCAGTATTATCTTGCCCTTAAAGAAAAAGCGGGAGAGGCTTTTCTGGAAACTGTCGCCCTCACCGACGAGAGGATGAGGGAACTGGACGAAGGCAGGCCCATCGAATATAACCTCAAGACCTTCATTGACCTTTCGCTAAGGCCCGAAAACGCCAACTTTGACCGCACCAAGATTGAACTGCGCAGCCACCCCTACCGCAATAAAAAAGATGAAGAGGTTAATATCAATTCCTCTTATTACTACGGGGAGACCGGCTGTATGCAGCCGGAACTGCGCTACCTCTGGTCTGGCCACCTCGGGGTCTTGCGGCCATTGAGCAAAGAAGACTCCCAGTCCGTTAATCGCTGGGCGCTTACTACTCCCGATACCGACCAGGCGGGTTTTCCTACCACCTATATCCACCGCGGGACCAAGGAGATAAACTTGGTAGTGGTTTCTCCTACCGGCGTTGTTGACCGCAACATTGATATGGTTGACGTCTACGACCCTCCCGAAAATCCATAAACTCACCCACCGCCTACTCGCTCGCAGGCGGTGCGTGAGTTTCCAGTCTCTTTTTTAGCCCCTGTTCCTTAATAGTTAAAAACGCTTGACTTATATTATATTTAATAGTATAAATAAGTTTTAATTAAGGTGTTGCGATTAAAATAATCCCGCCGGGCTAAAGAATGCGGAATATCGACATACAAAAACAGGAATTTAGCGAAAAAGAAAGACGTAATATCCGTATCTTGGAGATTTTAAGGAAGAAAGGCCCCATCAGTCGGCCGGATATCTCCAAGGAAATCGGCATCAACGTAGTTACCATCTCCAATTACATCGACGATTTTCTAAAGAGTAAGCTTGTCTTTGAAAAAGAGCTCGATGTCTCCGAAGGCGGAAGAAGACCTACCCTCATAGAACTCAATCCCCACGGCGGCTACATCATTGGTGTGGGCTTAAACCTTATGAATATGGTAGGATTGCTGGTTGACCTGAAGGGCAACATTCTTACCAAGACCCAGATCGCCCGGCCCAAGGCGAACGTAAAAGAACTGGCGGAGTGCGTTTTGGAGATTATCCGCGAAATTCTGAAGCGTTCCAAAGAATACACCGCCAATATTAAGGGTATCGGCGTGGGTATCGCCGGCCTGATAAATAAAAAGGACGGCTCCATCCACTGGCCGCAGAAGATGGACCACTATTATACCTACGCGTCGGTAGATTTATCCCTGCGCGAACTCATTGAAAACGAATTTGACCTGCCTGCCCTGATCGAAAACGATGCCACCTGTGCGTGTTTCGGCGAACACTGGCTGGATATCGAGCGTGAATTAAAAAATGTTATTTATATGTTTTCCGGCGTAGGTTGTGGTATAATCATTAACGGCGAGATTTACACCGGCACCAACGGTTACGCCGGAGAGGTTTCCATTTACAATTACCGTGAAGACGACCTCTTCAACTGTAAGGCCGCAAACAGCTGTTTCCTGAAGCGTTGGGAGATGGATCTCGGGATTACCGAGGAGATAAGGACCATATTTTCACGGGACCATAAGGCCGCGGAAAAATTCTTTAAATTAACTTCAGCCGACGCTACTAAACTTAACCTGAAAAACGTATTCAGCGCTGCCCGGGAAAATGAACCTACCGCAGTTGCGGCATTGGAGAGGGCGGCTAAAAGATTGGGGATTAAGATTGCGCACCTGGTGAATCTCTTAAATCCCGAGATGGTGATTATCGGCGGGGGTTTTGAAGAGGCCGGCGAAACATTCCTGGAGACCGTAAACAACACCGTCAAGGACTGGGCTTTCCGGGAAGTAGTGCAGGACTTAAAGATTGTTTACTCCTCCTTAAGGGAAAACGCCGTGGCGATGGGCGCTGCCAGTCTGGTCGCGGAAAAGATTTTTGCGGGATTATTATAATAAATATCTAAAAAGGAAAACCAATGGAAGAGAAAATGAAATTTATTGCAATTGGTCTTGCCGCCGCATTACTGATTAGCATTTTCTTAAACTTCCAGAGTTGTATTTCCAAAAAGGCGTTGGAGTTAGAGAAAGACACCCTCAAGAGCGAAAACATTTCTTTGAATAAAAAGGTCGAGGAAACCATCACTGCCAAGAAGAGCATTGAGGACCAGCTCGGCGCCTTAAGGATTCAAATCGATAATCTTGCTAAAGAGAAAGGCGAACTTATTTCACAGAAGGACGAACTCCAGAAACAGTATGATGCCCTGGTGAAGGAAAGAGAAGCAACCGCATCAAAATTAAAGACCGAGGTTACAGAGGTACAGAAAGAGGCTGCTGTCGCACCGGACAGGGCGGATGCTTACTGGGCCGGAATCTTAAAGTCCAAGAACGACCTTGCGCTGCAGGTGGATAGCCTGCGTAGCGAATTAAGAAGCCTTAAGATTACCAACGAGCAACTGGAGCGCGATAAGTCGGCGCTGGAGTTGGACCTGAACAACCTTAACCGCGACAAGCAATCCCTCGAACAGCAGTTGGCTAGCCTTGACAATATGAGCCTGGATCTTGTAAGAGAAAAGAACGTAAAGATGAAAATAGAGGACGACCTTACGGCCATCAAAAAGGAAAACTCGGTTCTTAGAAGACAGGTAAAATACCTCAATGCCCGTAAGGCCAGCCTTGAGACCAAGCTGCAGAAGCTCCAGGAAGACAAGGCCGCGTTAGAGCGGCGGTTTAACGAGATGGGAGCGTTATTAGAAAATAAGATGTCCCAGATAGGAGGAATTAAAGAGCAGCTTGATACCATCCGTAGCGGCGCAGGAGCAGCAGAGGCGACTCAACCCCAAGCGAAAGAATCTGTAGAATTACCCCCCATTGTAGTGCGTCCGCAATCCGAAATACCCGCTTCACCCGAACGCATACCCCCGCAAACCGAAGGCATTGCCAAGGTCCTTGAGGTCAACCGGAAAGACAACTTTATAGTTATTGATTTAGGAGAGGATTACGGCTTAAAGATCGGAGACCTTTTCAGCGTATATCGTGCCGGCAGGCTGGTCGGGACTATCGAGGTAGTGCAGGTGCGCCGTGGCATCTCCGCCTGCGACATCAAGAATGAAAATACGCCTATCAAGGTAGGCGATATCATAAAGTAAGCAGCCCGTCTTTATTATCAATGGTCCGCAGAAAAAAACAGATTCCCTCCAAGGCAGTTTCCATCAATGATGTTGCCCGTCTAAGCGGAGTTTCCATCACCACCGTTTCGCGTGTAATCAATAAGTTCCCCTCAGTCAAAGAAAGCAACCGCCGCAGGGTGGTTGAGGCGATGAAGCACCTTAACTACCAGCCCTCGACGGTAGCGCAGCAGCTTGCCAGCGGCAGGAGCAGCGTAGTGGCTCTGGTGATACCGCGTTATGAAGGGGTATTCTATTCCTTTTATGCCCTGGAATTAATCCGCGGTATCGGCACCCTCTGCGAGGCACTGAAGCTGGATTTATTGCTGCATCTTACCGACAGCCGCACCCGCCTGAACCTTTCGGGCTTAGGAGGGGTGATATTCTCCGACATTATCGGTAACCGCTTCCAATTGGAGGAGGCGCTTAATATCGGTATACCCTGCATTCTAATCAATAATTATGTCGACGACCTTGCGGTAAACTGCATTGCCGTGGATAATACCGGAGGTGCCGAGGCGGCAGTGAATTATTTGATAAGCTTGGGGCACAGGAAGGTGGCGCATATTACCGGCGACTTGGTTACTCAGGCAGCAGCGCAGCGCTTCGAGGGATACAAGAAAGCGCTTAAGAAGAATGACATTGAATTTAAAGAAGAGCTGGTCTTCAAGACAGATTATTCCCGCGGCCAGGCGCGTCAGGCAGCGGAGTCGCTTTTAAAGATGCCCGAGGCGCCTACTGCGGTATTCGTGGCTTCGGATTCCATGGCCTTAGAGGTTATGGCAGTGGCGAGAGAAATGGGTCGGGAAATTCCGCGCGATTTATCGATCGTTGGTTTTGACGATAACCCCTCCGGGCTATACGGCCCGGTGGCGCTGACTACCGTCAGGCAGCCCCTGATAAAAATGGCGGAGGACAGCGTCAAGCAGCTGCACCTTTTGATGAATTCTAAAGCCAAGGATATTAAGCCCAAAAAGGTGGTGCTGCCGACGGAACTGGTGATAAGAGAATCCTGCCGAACCATTAGCCGTTAATACAACTTATTGTATATTTTAGAAAGCGTTATACCAGATATTGTATTTTTTTATTGACAAATATTAACTGAACGCTTATACTTTTCTGTAGCGGTTATCAGCCAATCTTTTAATTTAATAGGGAGCACGCCATGACACTTAAGTTATCCGAGAATGCCCTCAAGGTGCTGGAGAAACGCTACCTCAAAAAGGATGCGAACGGCCGGGTAGTGGAAACGCCGGAGGAGTTATTCCAGAGGGTAGCCGGGGCCATTGCTGTGGCAGACAAGCTTTACGGCAAGAGCGAAAAAGAAATCAGTGAATTAAAGGATTCATTTTATCGCGTCATGACCGAACTGGAATTTATTCCCAACTCCCCCTGTTTCGTCCCTACAGCACCTGTGCTTTTGGCGCAAGGTTATAGTAAGCCAATCTCAGAAATTAAAGTCAACGATAAAGTAGTAACGCATTTGGGGAATATAAAAAGGGTAACTGAGGTTTATCATCGCTTGGTAAAAGAAAAACTCTTGCGTATCCGCATAAGGAAACTCGACACTAATACTTTGGAGCTGACTAGAGAGCATCCTATCTTAGCGATTAAGAAGGAAGAGATGCGTTGCATAAAAAGAGATAGCCGCGTTTGCACGTATAATTGTACCAGCTGTATTGAATGCCCTTATTTTTTAAAAGGTCGAGCAGAGCCCCAATGGATAAAGGCAGCTGACCTTTGCGTAGGAGATTATGTAGTAATTCAGCCCAATGCAATATTTGTAGAAGATAGAGAATCATTTAAGATATCGGAGGTATTACAGGAAAGATCGTTCCAGCTAAAGGCGCAAAGTTTAAGGTTCGCTTTTGCTAGAGCCACGCCTACGGGCGGGACGGGTA
>CAYWCX010000037.1:0-6658 GCA_964456925.1 uncultured Planctomycetales bacterium | reverse complement strand
GGCCCGCCGATATCAATGTTTTCGATAACCTCTTCAATCTTAACCCCCGGCTTCTGGGTGGTTTTCTCAAAAGGGTAGAGGTTAACCACCACCATATCGATTAGGCCGATCCCGTGGGCTTTTAAGGCATTAAGGTGCCCTTCGTTATTCCGCAATGCCAGGAGCCCCGCGTGAATCTTGGGATGTAATGTTTTTACCCGGCCGTCGAGCATCTCGGGGAAGCCGGTATAGCTGGATACCTCTGTCACCGGTATATTATTCTCGCGTAATAACTTTGCCGTGCCGCCGGTAGAAAGGATTTCTACCCCCAACTCATTTAATTCGCGGGCAAACTCTATTATCCCGGTTTTATCGGACAAACTGATTAAGGCGCGTTTGATTTTAAGCATTACTCTTCTCCTTGGTTTTTCGGCCTATTTATTAAAACGGAAATTCGCTAAATCGCCTTCCTGCATGATGTAGTCTTTGTTTTCAAGGCGCATCTTTCCCGCCTGCTTGGCAGCGGTTTCCCCGCCGCTTTTAAGAAAATCCTCAAGGCTGATAATCTCGGCGCGGATAAAACCCTTCTGGATGTCGGAGTGTATTGCCCCTGCCGCCTCCCAGGCTGTCGCGCCCCGGCGGATAAGCCAGCTGCGCGTCTCTTTCTCGCCGGTAGTAAAAAAACTGCAATAACCGCTTTCCCTTAATACCCGCATCAATAAGGCATCGGGGTCAGCCGGTTCCTCCTCCGTTGCCACTACTACCGGCCGTTTCGTCAAAAGGCTATAGCTGGAAATAATTTTTTCTTCATCAGGCGTAAACGCAATCCCGAAGATAAACTTTTCCTTTTCGAGCGAGTCTTTAAGTTTGCCTAAAAGCGCTTTTTCTTCTTCCTCGGTAACGCGGCTGAGGCGGTTTTCTACAAAATCTAAATCCTTTAGAATCAAATCCGTAGCCGCATCTTTGGCTGCCAGGATAGCGTCTGCCTCCAGGGCGGCATCTTCGCCTGCCAGCTCTACCTGCAGATAGGTTTTCTTTTTGGCCCTGGCTATCCTGTCAACCTCATCCAGCCGGCTGTCTTTGATGTTGCGCTTGCCTAAAGGAATTTCAGGTAAAGAAACCAGGCTTATCTTCATCTAATGGGGAGAATTATTCCTCTTCTTCTTTCTTCGTGGCTTGATACTGACTGATTATGTTAGAGGCAATTTTATAAGGCACTTCCTCATAGTGCGAAAAGCGCATCGTATAGTTCCCGCGGCCTCCGGTAAGAGAGCGCAGGTCATTGGCATAGGTAAACATCTCTGCCTGCGGGATCTTGGCCTTGACCACCTGGGTTTTTCCTTTCACCTCCATGCCCATGATGCGGCCGCGGCGGGAATTGACATCTCCGGATACGCCGCCCAGAGAATCTTCCGGGATGGTTATCTCCACGTCCATAATCGGCTCCAGGAGCACCGGCCCTGCATCAATCATCGCCTTCTTTAAGGCCATCCTGCCGGCAATCTGGAATGCCATATCCGAGGAGTCCACCTCATGATACGAGCCGTCAACCAGTTTTACCCTTATGTCTACGATGGGGTATCCGGCGACCGCGCCTGCCGACATCGCCTGCACGACGCCTTTTTCTACGGAGGGGATGAAATTCCGGGGTATCGCACCGCCGAATATCTTATCTACGAATTCAAATCCCTTCCCTTTCTCCAGGGGCTCAATCTCCAGCCAGACATCCCCGTATTGGCCGCGGCCTCCGGACTGTTTCTTATATTTACCCTGCACCTTGGCAGATTTGGTAATGGTCTCCTTGTAAGAAACCTTAGGCGTGCCCAGTTCAATGTTAACGTTGAATCTTTTTTTCAGGCGGCCGACCATCACCGAGAGGTGCAAATCTCCTAAGCCCGAGATAATCACTTCCTTGGTCTGGTCATCGCGGCTGACCTTGAAGGTGGGGTCTTCGCCGGTAAGCTTGGCAAGGGCCTCCGATATTTTCTCTTCGTCTTCGCGGCTCTTGGGTTTAACCGAGGCAGAGATTACCGGTTCGGGGAACACCAGCGGTTCAAATAAAAACTGTTCCTTCTCTCCGGAAATGGAATCGGAGGTGCCGGTCTCTTTTAACTTGGCGATTGCCACGATATCTCCGCAACCTGCGGAATCAAGCGGTTTTTGTTCCTTGCCCTGAAGGATATATACCTGTCCAATCCTCTCTTTGGCTCTTTTAGTGACGTTATAAAAATTAGTGTTCGATAACAGCGTCCCGGAAAAAACCCGTAAGAGCGTAAGTTGCCCCACATAAGGGTCGGAAATAACTTTAAAAACGAACGCCGAAAAAGGCGCGTCATCTTTAAATACAACTTCCTTGGCGGCATCGGCCTTCAAGGGGTCCTTCGCCTCCACCCTGACGCGCTCCGCAGGAAAAGGCAGATGCCCGATAATGGCATCCAGCAGTTCGGGGATTCCTTTATCCCCAAGGGCAGAGCCGCTTAAAACCGGGAATACCTTGCGCTTAAGGACCGCCTGGTGCAGCCCGTTTTTTAATTCTTCGCTGGATAGCTTTGCGCCTTCAAGATATTTCTCCAGGAGTTTATCGTCGCTCTCGGCGATTGCCTCTATCAGTTCCGGAGCCTCCAGGGAATCGATTACGGTTGCTTTTTTAGAAAGTTTCTCTTTTACGTCGCTTAAGGCCTTGTTGAAATCCGCGCCCTCCTTGTCTAATTTATTGATGAAGACCAGGCACGGCAGGCCCGAATCCTCCAGCATCTGCCAGGTGCGCTCTGTGCCTACCTCTACCCCGGCAGTAGCATCCAGCACTATCACGGCACCGTCAACTGCCCGCAACCCGGCAATCACTTCTCCCCAGAAGTCGGCATAACCGGGAGGGTCGACAATCTGGATGCGGCTGCCCTTATAGTCGCAATAAAGGAAGCTGGCGTTGATGGAGCTTTTCCTTTCAATCTCGTCAAAACT
Organism: uncultured Planctomycetales bacterium; assembly: GCA_964456925.1. Taxonomy (GTDB): domain Bacteria; phylum Omnitrophota; class Gorgyraeia; order Gygaellales; family Profunditerraquicolaceae; genus JBAZKK01. Next base: position 3,718 of record CAYWCX010000037.1, on the reverse strand, counting down.
GTAATCGCTTACCGTAGTGCCGTCGGCAACCGTCCCCTTCCTAGCGGTTGTTTTAGAGAAATAGAGGATGCTTTCCGCGAGGGTGGTCTTACCGCACTGGGCATGCCCCAAGAGAATAAAATTGCGCTTGTTCTTAATATCCATCTCTGCTGACTCCTTTATAATAAATAAGGGGGGCTTATTATTATCGGAAGAGCAACGGAAGATATCGCAAGTTTCGCTATTTCATAAAATTATATAACGCTAAAATGAGGGGGTCAAGTAAAATGAAGCCCGGCGAAACTACTCAAGATAGGTATAGATCTTGCCTTTATAGTTACGCAAGACGTATTTCCCCTTGGCCTGCGAGAGGATATAATTGGGGCCCACCGGGATTTTGCCTCCTCCGCCGGGACCGTCAATAACGTAGGTAGGGAGGGCGTAACCGGAGGTGTGGCCGCGCAACTTTTCCATGATATTAATGCCTGCCGCGACGGGGGTACGGAAATGCTGGGTGCCTCTTACCGGGTCGCACTGGTAAATATAGTAGGGCCGCACCCGGATCTTTAAGAGTTCGTGCATAAGTTTCTTCATAATATAGGGCCGGTCGTTGATACCCTTGAGCAGAACCGTCTGGCTGCCTAAAGGCACGCCTGCCTCTGCCAGCATGTCGCAGGCAATCTTACAACGCCTGGTAATCTCTTTGGGGTGATTAAAATGTATGCTTATCCAGAGCGGAGAATATTTTTTAAGCATCGTTACCAATTTCTCGGTAATGCGCTGCGGCAGGGTTACCGGCACGCGGGTTCCCAATCTTAAAAATTCGACGTGCGGGATGGCGCGTATTTTCTCCAGCAGCTTCTCGACCTCTTCATCCTCGAGTATCAAGGGGTCGCCTCCGGAAATCAAGACATCGCGCACCTTTCTGTTGGACTTGATATATTCTATCGCGGCGTCGAACCTTGCGGCATCATCGCCCTTCTCGCGCTCACCCACTAATCTCCTTCTGGTGCAGTGCCGGCAATACATCGCGCAATGCTCGGTTGCCAGAAGAAGCACCCGGTCAGGATAGCGGTGCACCAGGTGCGGAGCAGGAGAATCCCGGTCTTCGGCGCAGGGGTCAATCATTTCATGGGGAGAAACTACCGATTCTGCTGCCACCGGCACGGCCTGGCGCCGGATAGGGCAGTTGGGGTCTTCGGGGTCCATAAGCGTGGCCCAGTAAGGAGTAATTGCTAAAGACAGCCTGCCGCTTGCCTTCCTTACCCCTTCCTCCTCTTCGGTGCTTAATTTTATAATTTGCGCCAGCTCATCCCTGCTGCGGATGCGGTGTTTTATCTGCCAATGCCAATCCTCCCAGTCCAGGGGATTGATGTCGCGGTAGATAGATATCTGTTGATAATCGCGCGGCCTCCTTACCGGCCGTGCAAGCTGCAAGGCCTCCTGTTGCGCTTTCTGGGTTTCCGCAACTATGATATTATTCAATTTAACCTCTCCTCCTTCTTAGAGATTCTCTGATAGGCGCTGGTCAAAATTGAATCAATGATATCATCGTATTTCATCCCGGCGGCATAGGCCATAATCGGGAAATTGGATTCCCGGGGGTTGAGGCCCGGCAGGGGGTTTATCTCCAATACGTAAGGTGTATCGTTTTTGGCTAAGCGGATATCGATGCGGGAGACGTCGAAACAGCCTAGCGCGCGGTAGGTCTTTAACGCTACTTCCTTGACCCTGGCTTCGGTTTCTTTTTCCAGGCGCGCCGGGCAATAAAAAGTCGGCACCAGCCCCAGTTCTTTATTGCCCTGGTATTCCTTCATCCGCCAACTGTAAAAGTATTCCCCGCTTTTTTTGCAGTCGGAAAAATCTATTTCCAGGATAGGCAGCATCGTGACAACGCCGTTCTCGAGTATCCCGACGGTCAATTCCCTGCCCTCGATGAACTCCTCCACCAGCACTTCCTGGCCGTAGGCGCGGCGCAGCTCTTTTATTTTCTCAAGAAGCGCTTCTTTATCCCTGACTACATTGGAGGTATTAATGCCCTTGGCCGAGCCTTCGCAGTTGGGCTTTACAATAAGGGGGAATTTTAAACGCGGGTCCAACTCTTCGGCGCCCCGCGTAAAAAGCTGGAATTGCGGGGTAGGGATATTTTCGGCAATCAAGATTTTCTTGGTAATGGCCTTGTTTAAGGCCAGCGCCAGGGAAAAAGTATTGGAACCGGTGTAGGGGATATTCAGGTAATCCAGGATTGCGGGGACTTCCGACTCGCGGAACCTGCCGGATTTTCCCTCCGCGATATTAAAGACAATATCAACGGGATTCCTGCGCAGACACGATACAATGTCTTCGCGGTTAATGTTAATGGGGTATACGGCGTGGCCTTTTCTGCTTAGCGCCGAGGATATCGCCTCAATGGTCTCCGCGGAATCGAATTCCGAGAAATAATCGGGGGGCTTGCTTCCGTCTTCTTCTTTTAAATTATAGGTCAGCGCAACCTTCATTTAATTTAAATTATACCTCTTAAAGGCGCTCTCCAATATCTTGCCCATAATCTGGCGGTAGGTCATCCCCGCCTCGCGGGCGACGAGCGGGAAGACGTCCGAGGTGGATAAGGAAGGCAGGGGATTTATCTCTAACACATAGGCATTGCCCTTATTGTCCACCCTGAAATCCACCCGGCCAAAGTCCCGGCACTCTACTGCCTCGTAAGTCTTCAGGGCAAGCTCGGAAATTTTCTTTTTTAACTCCTGGTTTATGTGCGCCGGGCAGATATATTTTAACCTGTTCGAGCTGATACGGGCAAAGGTGTAGAATTTATCATTCAGGTTGAGGCGGCCGTCGATCTTAATCTGCACCGCCGGCATTACCTCCGGCGGGTCGTTGCCTACTATCACTACGGTAAATTCCTGTCCGGCGATAAAATCCTCCACTAACGCGGGTTGTTTGTAGGTATCGATAATGAACTGCGCCTGTTTTTTAAGGTCCTCCAGGTTTTCCACGCGCGAACTTTCGCTTAACCCTTTGGAAGAACCTTCGCAGCGCGGTTTTACGATTAAGGGAAACTTAAGGTGGTCGATATCATTCAGGGAGGAGGCGTCCTTGACTTCAAAAAACCTGGGGGTGGGTATGCCCTCGGCGATAAAAATCTTCTTGGCGATAATTTTATCCAGGGTAAGGCCGAGGGTCAGGGCGTCGGAACCCACAAAGGGGATACCCTTCATCTCTAAAAGAATGGGGACCTGGGACTCCCTGTTTCTGCCGCTGATGCCTTCTGAAATATTAAATACGATATCCACGCCGAGGTGGTCTATCTTTTCCAGGATATCATCGACGTTTCCCAGTTTTTTTACTTTAACGCCCTGTGATTCAATCGCCTCGGCAATGACGCCGATGGTGCTGGGATGGTCGAATTCCGCATTGGCATCCGGCGGATCGCCTTCCTTGAATTCATAATCTGTCCTTAAATCGTAAGTTAAACCTACGGTTTTCGTCTTCATATAAAAAATAAGGGCTCCTGCGTTTCCTACAGAGCCCTCGTGCCTTTAATACCTTTCAATTTTACCTCTTTAGCCCCCTTGACTATCGCTTAATTTATGCCCAATATCTTGTATCTGATATTTTTTTTATCACAATATATTGCCCTTGTCAAGTATTTTTTACCTTTTGCGCCATCAGAGCTTTTACGATTTCTCGACGGGAAAATCAATAATTTGAACTGGAAGCCGAGGATAAGAAGTAAGTA
>CAYWCX010000036.1:0-6692 GCA_964456925.1 uncultured Planctomycetales bacterium | reverse complement strand
TGGTCGGGGCGGACAGACTTGAACTGTCGACCTCTTGCTCCCAAAGCAAGCGCTCTAGCCAAACTGAGCCACGCCCCGCTTAATCCTTTAATTATAACAACTCCCTGTATGTTGCTCAATATATTTTTCTATAATCCTGCGGGATTTTTTCAGGGCGCGGAAGCGGTGGCTCATTTTATGTTTAACGCCAAGCCCTAACTGCGCAAAGGTCTTCTTGTAGCGGGGGATAATGAATAAAGGGTCGTAGCCAAATCCGGCCTTACCCCGCATTTCAAATCCTATCAGGCCCGAACACTTGCCTTCTACTACCCCTAAAAGCCCCTCCGGGTCTGCCAGGGCTACGGCGCAGACGTAATAGGCCTTTCTTTTTTTAAGCGGCGAGTCGCCCAATGTCCGCAGCAGTTTCAGGTTATTCTTGAGGTCGCTTTTATCGTTTCCTGAGAAGCGCGAGGAATATACCCCCGGCCTGCCGCGTAAAGCTTTCACGCAAAGCCCGGAATCTTCTCCCATCGCGAGTTTTCCGCTAAAGCGCGCAACTTTTAACGCCTTTTTAACGGCGTTCTCGCGGAAGGTTTTGCCGTTCTCGACGATGCGCGGAGGTTTTTTATAATCGGTGAGGGATGTTATTTTTAAATTTAACCCCGCCAGTAACTCTTTAATTTCGCGGAGTTTCTTTTTATTTTTAGTGGCGACTACTAATTCCGGTCTCATCAGCGAAGAATATCCTTCAAGAACCCCTGTTGGATGGCGATTAAATCCCTGATACCTTTGGTCGCGAGCCCGAGCAGTTCTTCCATCTGTTTTTTATTGAAGGGCTTGCGCTCCGAGGTCCCCTGGACTTCGATGAATTCGCCGCTTCCGGTCATTACGATATTCATATCCACGTCTGCCTGCGAATCCTCCTCGTAATTCAGGTCCAGCATCAGTTCACCGCGCAGCATCCCGACACTGGTGGCTGCCACGAAATCCCTTATCGGTATGCGGCTGATTGCCCCGTTTTTCCTGAGCTTATCCAGCGCGTAAACCAGGACGATGAAACTTCCGGTAATCGAGGCGGTACGCGTGCCGCCGTCGCCCTGAATCACGTCGCAGTCCATCCAGATGCTGCGTTCTCCTATCTCATTCATCGCGGTGACGGCGCGCAAGGAACGGCCTATCAATCTTTGAATCTCGTAAGTGCGGCCGGAATCCTTGCCGCGCGGGATGCGCGTGAGGCAGGAACGCGGGAGCATCCCATATTCCGCGGTTACCCAGCCGTTACCGCTGCCTTTGAGAAAGGGCGGGACGCTTTCCTCTACCGACGCGCTGCAGACGACTTTAGTCTCGCCTAATTCAATCAGACAGGAGCCTTCGGCGTGCTTGAGATAATTTGGAGTGATGACGACTTTTCTTAACTGGTCCGGTTTGCGGGAATCCTTCCTCTCCATTAATCCTTCCTCCGTTCTTAGCCGTAGATGTTACGGCCCTTGCTGTCCACTGCCACAATCAGGGGAAAATCCTTAACTTCCAATCTGTAAATCGCTTCGGGGCCGAGTTCGGGATAGGCGACTAATTTTTTGCGCTTGATATACTTTGATAAAAGCGCGCCGCAGCCGGCATAGGTAAGAAAATAAACCGCGCGGTATTTTTTTACTGCCCGGATAACCTCGCGGGAACGGCTACCCTTGCCAATCATCCCTTTTAACCCTGCCTTAAGGAGCGCGGGGGTAAAATCATCCATCCGGCTTGAGGTGGTGGGACCGCAGGAGCCGATGATTTTACCTTTGGGCGCGGGGTTGGGGCCGCAATAATAAATAATTTGCCCCTTCAAACTAAAAGGCAGTTTCCTGCCGCAGCGTAAAGCGTCGGCGAGTCTGCGGTGCGCCTGGTCCCTGGCGGTATAGACCACGCCGCTGAATAAAACTTCGTCGCCGGACTCGAGGTTTTCCGGCTCTAATGGTAGTTTTATTTTTTTCATTGCTGATTAGAGAACTGCCGAGGCGCTGCGGGTGGCGTGGCAGCTGATGTTCACTGCCACCGGCAGGCCTGCGATGTGCGTGGGATAAGTAAGAATGTTCACTGCCAGAACCGTAGCCCTGCCTCCTAAACCCATTGGCCCGATATTCAAGCGATTGGCTTCTTTCGATAACTCGCGGCTTAATTTAGCTGTGGTGGAATTAAGCGGCGCTAATAATGCTTTCTTCGCCAAAAGACAGGCGTAATCCGCAGTGCCGCCGATACCTACGCCTACGACGAACGGCGGGCAGGCATCCGGCCCGGCGTTCTTTATTGCCTCGATGATAAATTTCCTGACTGCCTCCAAAGACGTAGTGGGCTTGAACATCTTCAGCCGGGTTTTATTCTCGCAGCCAAACCCCTTGGGTAAAAGCGTAATTTTTAATTTATTGCCCTTTACGACATCAATATGGATTAAGCCCGGGACGTAAGAGGACTTTCCTCTTTTCAGGGGGTCTTGGACTACCGAATCGCGAAGTCGCGCCTTTTTATAACCTTCTTTAATGCCGTTTTGTATTGCGGCCTTCAGGTCGCCGAGAATCCTTGCATCCTGGCCCAGTTCTACGAATACGCAAGGTAACCCGGTATCCTGGCAGATGGCGAGTTTTTCTGTTTTTGCCGCGCGGGCGTTCTTAATGATTGCGGCGAGTATTGCCCTGGCCTTTTTATTCTTCTCCGCGGCATAAACTCTCCTCAAAGCGGCAAAGACATCCTTTCTTAAATCAAAGTTGGCCTTCGCGCACAACTGCGCAACCGTATTTTTTATTTTTTCCGCTCTTATTGTCTTCATATCAGAGGCATACTTTCCTATTTGAGACACTGTCCCGATCGGGGAGGAAAGCGTCTCCTATTTGTAGGCGGCGGTAACGGTGGTCTTGATGCCGCCGCGGGGATTAAACTCACCCACAATCTTCATCCACTTCGGGCGCGCTGCCCGCACTAAATCCTCCAGCATCCTGTTAATGACGTGCTCGTGGAAGATGCCGAGGTTGCGGTAAAAAATGGTATACATCTTAAAAGACTTCAATTCAACGCAGTATTTACGCGGGGAATACTCAATGGTGATGTTCGCGAAGTCCGGCAGGCCGGTCTTGGGGCAGATGCAGGTAAACTCCGGCACCTCCAGGCGAATGGTATAATCTTTTTCGGGATAGCGGTTTTCCCAAACTTCAATCGCCGGGGTTTTGAGTTTCCTGATATTCTCCTGCAGCCCCTCGTAAGCGGACTTTTTCATTTTATTTTAACTGTCTTATGCATCTGCGGTATCACGCACACCGCGATATTTTCCTCCCTGGCAATCCTGCTGAAGCCGTTGATTTTTTCCCTAAGGGCGGCGCTGTCCTCGCGGCTGTTCGGCTGCAGCACCAGCACCACTGCCCTGTTGTGCTCTTTTATCAGGTTTAATGCCCGGCGGAAATCCTCTTCGGTAGTAGAAACGCATATCACGGCCTTCAGGAAGGCGTCTTGACGATAGGCAATCTCCAGGAAGCGCTGATGTTCCTTCCAGAAATCATTCAACCCCGTCGAAGTAGGGAGTTTTAAGTCCATTGCCACGATATCGACGAGATCTATTACCTCTTCCAGGGCATCAGGCAGCGTGCCGTTAGTCTCCAAATAATTACGGTATCCGTTGCTGCGGTTAAGTATCAGGACTTCCTTGAGAAAATCCTTCTGTAACAGCGGCTCTCCGCCGGTAAAGGAAACAGAGTGGTGGCCGTTTTTATGTTTCTTAATCTCCTCGAATAATTCGTAGGGCTCATATTCCCGGAAGGCCTTATGGTCGGTGTCGCAGAAGCGGCAGCCGAGATTGCATCCGGAGAAACGCACGAAGAGCTGCTTCTCTCCCAGATACAGGCCTTCCCCCTGGATGCTCTCGAAAACCTCGTTAATCCTGCCTTTCATATTTATCCCGATAAGGGGTCTTTTAACCCTGCTGCCTTAAAACCCCGCGCCCTGAAATAACAACTATCACAGCGGCCGCAGGGAACCTTGGCCCCGCGATAACAGGACCAGGTTAATCCAAACGGCACTTTAAGCTTTTGGCCCAGTTTAATAATCTCTGCTTTCTTCTTGTTAATGAGCGGCGTGAAAATCTTAACCGCTGCTTTTTCTATCCCGCTTTTCGTTCCCGTAAGCGCGGCCTTGCGGAAGGCGCGGTAGAAATTCGGCCGGCAATCCGGATAACCGCTGTAATCGTGGGTATGCGCGCCGATAAATATGGCCTTCGCTCCTGTCGCCTCGGCAAAAGACAAGGCAAAACTCAGGAATATGATGTTGCGAGCCGGCACATAGGTGCTCGGTATTTTTTTGGCGCTGCGGCCTTTTGGCGCTTGCTGGCCGACGGGAATCTTTAATTCCTTATCCAAAAGGGCACAGCCCTGCCAGGGCAGGGAAATTTTTATAACCCGGTAAGGACAACCCGCGGCACGGGCGATTTTACGCGCAGACTCTATCTCGCGGCAATGGCGCTGGCCGTAATCAAAAATTAGGCAGCGGCAGGCAAAACCCCTGCTTTTTGCCAAATACAGCGTTACCGCAGAATCCAGACCGCCTGATAAAAGAACAATCGCCTGCCTGCGGGCAGGCATAACCCGCCTATTCGCCATAATAAGTCGCGCAGGAATTATCCGATTCCCAGACCGTTACCCTCGCGATATCCTTGATGCGGATTTTGAGGACATCATAAATATACCTGGCGATATTTTCCGAAGTGGGGTTGGCCTTTTTAAAATAAGCGATGCGGTTAAGATAACTGTGGTCTAATTTACGCAGGACTTTTTTCAATTCTCCCTTGAGCTCCTCAAAGTCCATCGCCATCCCGGCCTTATCGAGCCTGTCTTTAGAAACCACTGCCTCCACCTTCCAGTTGTGGCCGTGCAAAGACTCGCACTTGCCTTTGTAGTTGCGCAGGTTGTGCGCCGAGCTGAAATTTGCCTCTACCTTTACGCTATACATTGTTCACCCTCGAAACATCGTTGACCGGCCGGCCCAGGAAACGCCGCGCGAGGCCGCTGAACCACTCCGGGTTATCGCTGACGTAAAATTTCTGCCTGCCGCGGCGGCTCGACTTGTTCAACTGGCCGTCGCCGGATAATGCCTCTTTTACTTCAAGGGCAACCTCCTTGGCGGAATCTATCAGGGTAACGCCGCTGCCCATGACTTTTTTAATCACCGGTTTAAGCAGGGGATAATGGGTGCATCCTAAAATCAGGGTATCCACCCCGGCGGCTTTCACAGGTTTTAGATAATGCCGCGCTATTTCTTCTACCGCCCTTCCTTCCATAAAGCCTTCTTCCACGAAAGGCACAAACAGGGAGCACGCCGCTGCCGTAACCGCGATACCGGGGTCAAGATGCTTGATTTCTCTTTCGTAAGCCCCGCTTTTGATGGTGCTGCGGGTGCCGATGACGCCGATACGTTTATTGCGCGTAGCGTACACCGCTTTCATCGCGCCCGGCGTAATCACGCCTATAATCGGGACCTTGAAATATTTTTTGATGACGGGCAGCGCCAGGCTCGAGACGGTATTGCAGGCGACGCAGATAAGTTTTACCTCCTGTTTCAGGAGAAACAGCATATTCTCGATTGAAAAACGGATGACGGTCTCCCGGGATTTTATGCCGTAGGGGACGCGCGCGGTGTCCCCGAAATAAACGATATCCTCCGACGGCAACTGACGGCTCAATTCTTTTACCACCGTAAGCCCGCCTACGCCGGAATCAAAAACGCCGATTGCCCTGCTCACCTTGACGCCTCCATTACCGGATAATCAATGACGTAATTACGCACACCCTGCGCAATCGCCTCCGCTACCTGCTGGCGATAATAACTGTTTTTCAGCATCTGCTCTTCATCGGCATTTGAGAGGAAGCCTACCTCCGCGAGGATCGCCGGCATAGATACCCCGCGCAATACATAAAAATTCGCGCTCTTGACGCCGATAATTCTGGAATCAAGCTCGCGCTGCATCGAACTGCAGACGGATTCCGCGAGTTCAATGGATTCGGCGCGGCCATAGGTATAAATCATATCCCAGAGAATCGCCCTCAAGGTAACGGAATTGCCGGAAAAACAACTGCTCTCTAAGGCCAGGCGGTCTTTCTGCGCCGCGCTAAGGGCCCGCTTGGAATCTCCTGCCTGCGGGCTGATGTAATAAACCTCGAAACCTCTTAAGCTGCGCACGCGGTTGGCATTGGCGTGGATGCTGATAAAGAGGTCGGCGTTGTGCTTGTTGGTAATAGCCACCCGTCGGGAAAGCGGCACAAAGGCATCCGAAGAGCGCGTCATTACTACTTCAAAGCCGTCATCGCGCAGGAGTTTGCTCAAGCGCTTGGCAATATCGAGGGTCAATAATTTTTCCCTGATGCCGGTTCTGCCGATTGCGCCGGGGTCAGTGCCGCCGTGGCCGGCATCCACTACAATCTTTTTAAAGCGCGTCAAGGGCACTGCCGCTGCCCGGCGGTAAGTTTTTGTTTCCTTGAAAACAACGTCAATAACCTGCTCTTTGAATTTATACGGCACCGCGATTGCGCCCTGATAAAAATCCACCGGGTGCTTAAGATACTGCGGCGCGCCGTCCACCAGCACCAGCCGTTCGCCGACCATCAAGCTGATACGGTGGGAGTCCCTGTTGAGATCAACCTTTTTGCTGAAGGTATCGTATTCCCATCTTATCCCGCGTGCCTCGCAGAGCGCTA
>CAYWCX010000035.1:0-6990 GCA_964456925.1 uncultured Planctomycetales bacterium | reverse complement strand
CGTTCGGCAACCGTAATATGCTGCCGCGCGGTATCCTGCGCGAACCGCTTTCTTCATTGCGGCGCGCGGACGCATTGGTCTTGACCAAGACCAACCTTAATCCCGATTATCAGGATATCAAAGATTATCTCCTGCGGATTAATCCCGCGGCGCTGGTAGTGGAAGCCGAACACCAGCCGCTGGGATGTTATGAACTCGGCGATGGAAAAGAACTTTTAAGCCCCGAAATACTTAAAGGCAAGGCCCTCGCGTTATTTTCCGGGATTGCCGACCCGGATTCCTTTGAGAATTTAATCTTGAGCCTCGGGGCAGAAACGGGCTTGACTTTAAGGTTTCCCGACCACCATTATTACAGCAGGCAGGATATTGACAGGATAATAAGCGCCAGTCGCGCCAAAGGCCTGCAGACCATTGTTACTACTGAAAAGGACGCCGTAAAACTACAGCAGCTCGACACCGACGATAATAAGGATATAAAGATTCTGGTGCTGCGCATCGCATTAAAAATCACGCACAATGAAGAAAGATTCCTTGATAGATTACTGGGGCTGTATCGCAGTTAGGGTCATCGGGCCCTTAGTGCGCGCCTTGCCTTTGGGTTTGAGTTTTTTCCTGGCTCGGAGGCTGGGGGATTTATTCTATTGCCTGGACAGCCGCCACCGCGCCATTGTCTACGCCAATCTAAAAAAGGCTTTCGGTAATGCTCTTTCTGCTTCGCGCCTTCTTAACATCACCCGCGATTTTTATCAGGCCTATGCGCAAAACCTCATAGAAATATTTCTCATCCCGCGCATTGACCGCGCTTACGTTGATAAATATGTCGAGATTGAAGGCCTGGATTATATCAGGGATTCCATTACGCTGGGGAAGGGCCGGATACTTCTGGGGGTACATGAAGGCAGTTGGGAGATTTCTTCCGCTATTTGTTTAAGGTTGGGTTTTACCTATAACATCTTTGTGCGCAACCAAAGATACCCCCGTCTGGAGCAACTGCTTAATTTTTACCGCACCCAGAAGGGCGCGCAGATTATAAAAAAAGAAAGCGAACTGCGCCAGCTCATCCTGGCCTTGGAGCATAACGAGGCAGTGGGGATGAGTTTAGACCAGGGCGGCAAGGATGGGGTGTTGTTAGACTTCTTCGGCAAGGACGCCTCTTTTGCCACCGGCGCCGTAAAACTGGCGCTCAAATATGATATCCCCATTATACCCGTTTTTAATACCCGCGTCAGAGGGCCGCACCTGAAGTTTTTCGTTGGCCCCGTATTTAAAGTTACCAAAAGCGGCGATACCGATAGAGATATCCGCGAGAACCTCCAGCGCTTAATCAGAATCTTTGAAGCCCACCTGCGCCGTTACCCCAAGGATTATCTCTGGTCGTATAAGGTGTGGAAGTACAGTTCAAGCAGAAATATCCTTATCTTAAACGACGGCAAGACCGGGCACCTGAGGCAATCCCAGGCCGTTGCCGGAATTCTGCGGGATTACCTGGCGCAAAAAGGGATGCGGGTCAATCTCGCGGTCCAGGAGATAAGATTTAAAAATCCCAGGCGCGCCTTTTTCTTTAAAATCGGCAGCAACTTCGCGGGTAAATATAATTGCCAGCACTGCCTGCGCTGCTTAAGGTACGCGCTTTCCGCCGAAACCCATCAGGCCCTGATGTCGCAACAGCCCGATGTGGTGATATCCTGCGGCTCATCGCTGGCTGCGGTCAATTACCTTATCAGCCGCCAGGACCTGGCAAAGTCGGTAGTAATAATGCGGCCTTCTTTAATCAGCGCCAGAAAATTTGACCTGGTAGTTGTCCCGCGGCACGACCGCTGCCCCGGCGCAAATAATACGGTGATAACCGAAGGTGCCCTGAACCTCGTCAACGAAACTTACCTGAAGCAGGAGGGGGAGAAATTAATAAATTATTTAGGAGGGGGGCTTGGGAAATCCTGCATCGGCGTTTTGCTCGGCGGGGATAGTAAGGGGTTTCGCCTTGGCGGGCCTGCTTTGACGCAGGCCATCCGCCAGATTAAAGAGGCAGCCGCAAAATTAGATGCCGATATACTGGTGAGCACTTCGCGGCGCACCTCTGTCGAAGCCGAGGCATCAGTCAAAAATGAATTCCGGGGCTATCCTGCCTGTAAATTTTTGGTGATTGCCGGAGAAAGCAACCCGGAGTTTGCAGTGGGAGGGATTCTCGCCTTAAGCCAGATGCTGGTGATTTCCCCGGAAAGTATCTCAATGGTTTCCGAGGCAGCCGGCAGCAAAAAATATGTCATCGTCTTTGAGTCGCCCGGCCTCGGCATTAAACACCGGAGGTTCCTGGATTATTTTTCCCGCAGGAATTACATTTACCTCACCCCGGTTCCTTCGCTTGCCGGCGTTATCGAGGATGTCTGGATGAAGAAGCCGCAGCTTAAGTCGCTGAACGATAACTTCCTCGTAAGAGAGGCGTTGGAGAAAATTTTCTAAAGATGAATATCTTGCAGATATTACCGGAACTTAATGTCGGGGGGGTCGAGACCGGCACCCTGGATTTAGCGCGGGCGCTGGTAGGGCTCGGCCACAAGGCAGTAGTGGTTTCCTGCGGGGGGGTGCTGGTTAAGGAGATCGAAGCAGCGGGAGCGATACATTACACCCTGCAGGTAGAGAAGAAATCATTTTTCACGATGGCTAGGATGGTCCCGCGGGTAGCGGAGATTATCCGGAAAGAGAAGATTGAGATCGTGCACGCCCGTTCGCGGGTGCCGGCCTGGATTGCCTATTTTGCCTGCCGCCGCACCGGCGCAGTTTTTGTTACTACCTGCCATGGTTATTATAAGAAACACCCCTTTAGTTACGTGATGGGCTGGGCGAAGAGGGTGATTGTCTTAAGCAATGTCATCGGCAGGCATATGATTGACGATTTCAGCGTTCCCCACGAAAGGGTCAGGTTAATCCCGCGCAGCGTTGACCCCGTAAAATTCCAGTATTCAAGCCCTGACGCCAAGAGGGGAGAGGTTTTTAATGTGGGTATTATCGGCCGGCTTACCCCCATCAAGGGCCACCTCTTTTTTATCAAGGCGATGAGCCGGGTCGCCCGGCAGGTCCCGCGTTTGCGCATCTGGATTGTAGGCGACGCTCCGCCTTCCAAAGACGCCTATAAGGAACAGGTGCAGGTTTTGGTGCGCCGGCTCGGGCTGTGGCACTTTACCGAATTCCTGGGCACCCAGAGGGATATCCCGGCGGTAATGGCGCAACTGGACCTCTTGGTTCTGGCTACCACCACCCACGAGGCATTTGGCCGGGTGATTGTGGAAGCGCAGGCAGCCGGGGTGCCGGTAGTAGCGACTAAGGTCGGAGGGGTCGTAGATATTATTGATGACGGCAAAACCGGACTGCTGGTGGCGCCCGCCGAAGAGGAGGGTATGGCCGAGGCAATCCTAAAGATTTATAATGACCCCAAGTTAGCCGCCTCTCTTGCCGAAGCCGCCTACCGCAAGGTAAAAGAAAAATACAATGTGGAACTTATGGTAAAGAATACCCTCACAGTCTACCAGGATGCCCTGGATAATTTTAATGCCCTGGTTATGAAGTTCAGTTCGCTCGGAGACGTAATCCTCGCCGTGCCCGCGCTCCGCGCGATGCGGGAGAAATTCGGCAGCCGCTATAAAATCACTTGCCTGGTGTCGCAGGCCTGTAAGGACGTCCTGATGCGCTGCCCCTACCTTGACGAACTCCTGGTGTGCGATTTTAAAAACCTCAACCGGGGATTAAAAGGCATATGGAGATTAGGCAGGGTTTTACGAAAGAAAAACTTTGACCTGGTAGTGGACCTGCAGAATAACCGCAACAGCCATCTCCTCGCGGGCTTAAGCCTTAGCCCCAGGCGCTACGGCTACGACAATAAAAAACTGGGGTTTCTTTTAAACTTCCGCATCAGGGACAGCAAGCCCGCTATCGATCCGATAACACACCAGTTTCAGGTTTTAAAAATGCTGGGTATTGAATTGAAAGATGCGCGCCTTGAATTATGGCCTTCGGATAAGGATTATGCGTATGTGGAGGAATTCTTAAAATCAGAATGGCTAAGCCAGCACCAGGGGTTAGTAGGGATAAATATCAGCGCCAGCCAGCGCTGGCTTACCAAGGATTGGCCGTTGGCTTATATTGCGAAGATCTGCGAAGAATTAAAAAACAGGGATATACGGGTGGTAATCACGGGCACGGGAAGGGATGTTTTGCAGGCCAAGACTCTCCTTAGCCTGGCGCGCGATGCCAAGCCCATCAATGCCTGCGGCAAAACCAGCATTAACCAGCTGGCGTGTTTAATTAAAAAATGCGCGGTGTATGTTTCTTCGGATTCCGCGCCGTTGCATATTGCCGCCGCAGCCGGCACGCCTTTTATCGCGCTCTTCGGGCCGACCGACCCCTTACGGCACCTGCCGCCCGCGGGAAAATTCATCGTGCTTAAGAAAACACTGTCCTGCAGCCCCTGTTATAAATCCAGATGCCGCAAGCGCCGGTGCATGAGCCTGATTGAACCGCAGGAGGTATTGGCTGCCATCGAGAAACTTTTAAAATGAATATCCTTTACCTTGCCAATCATATTAATATCGGAGGAATCACCAGTTACCTCTTTAGTCTTGGGAAAGGCATGAAATCAAAAGGCCACCGGGTTTATCTCGCTTCCCGCGGCGGAGAAATGGAAAAAGATTTTATAGCAGGCGGGATAACCTGTATCAGGGTGCCGTTAAGCACTAAATCCGAAGCCAGCCCCAAGGTGCTGTTCAGTCTTTTTAAATTGCTCCCCTTTGTCAAAGAGAATAACATTGATATCATCCATTCTAATACCCGGGTTACGCAGGTGCTGGGGTGTTTATTAGGGCGTTTTAGCGCTAAACCCCATGTCTCTACCTGCCACGGATTTTTTAAAAAAAGGTTTTCGCGCCTGCTTTTTCCCTGCTGGGGCAAAAAGGTGATTGCCATTAGCGAGTCAGTGCGTGACCATCTGGTTGGGGATTTCGGGGTTAACCCCGGGGATATCAGCGTGGTCCATAACGGTATCGACATAGAAAGGTTTCAGATAAAGGCAAAAAAAGAGCCGGGGGTAAACGGCGGATTGGTAGTCGGTATTATCGGCCGGCTTTCCGACGTCAAGGGCCACAGTTATCTTATCCGCGCAATGCAGGAGGTTCTGATTGAAATCCCGTCAGCCAGATTGTTAATCGTAGGCGACGGCAGGATGAAGGAAGAGTTAGTCCGGCTGGTTGAAAGTCTGGGTATGACCGGAAGCGTATCCTTTATGCCTTCTTTAAAGGATACCCGCGAGGCATTATCTATTATGGATGTATTTGTATTGCCTTCGCTCAAAGAAGGGTTGGGACTGAGCCTGATGGAGGCAATGGCAGCGGGGCTTGCGGTAATCGGCTCGGATGTCGGCGGAATAAAAAATCTTATCCGGCACGGGCAGAACGGAGTTTTAGTTGCGGCGCAGGATGTCCGTCAGTTAAGGGGCGCGATTTCAGAATTATTGAATGATAGAAATAAAAGGGAATACCTGGGCAATAATGCCCGCGAGTTTATCCGCAATAATTTTTCAGTTGAAAATATGATTGGGATAACGGAGGAGGTTTATAAGGTATGTCTTGGCGCAGGTTAACAAAAGGTATTCTGGTTGTTTTGATTGTTCTTGGTGCCGCGGGCTATTTTAGTTTTCAATGGCTTCTAAGCAATGAATACGTAGTTCCTATCCTGATGTACCATTCCATCGAATATAATCCTGCGCCAGGCAACCGGTTGGCAGTGGACCCGCGGATTTTAGATAAGCAGTTACGTTTTTTAAAAGAGCACCGCTATAATGTTATACCGCTGGAGTCCCTGGCAGCCCTGGTTCGGGATAAAAAACCCATTCCTCCCAAGACCATAGCCATTACTTTTGACGACGGGTATAAAAATAATTATACCAATGCCTTCCCGATATTAAAAAAATATAAGATTCCCGCCACTATTTTTCTTATTGTTAATGAGGTAGGGCGTTCCCAGGGCGACAGGCTTAAGTGGGAGGATGTCGGGGAAATGCAGCAATCCGGTTTGATTACCTTCGGCAGCCATTCCCTGGACCCCGAGCCATTGGTAAACCTGAAATCCGAAGAAGAGCTGAGGAAGCAGATATTCTTTTCCAAGGAAGTCCTGGAGAAGCGCTTGGGCCGGCCGGTAAACTCTTTCAGTTACACCTCAGGGCTGTTTACTTCTCATATACGGCAGCTGGTGATTGATGCCGGATATCAGGTAGCGGTAACCACTAATCCCGGCAATGATTATCCCGATTACGATGTCTATGCCTTAAAGAGGCAGCGGATTTCTTCTACTGCCGATAACCCGCTGGTCTTCTGGCTGCAGACGTCGGGTATATATACTTTTATTAAAGAGCACCGCAAGAAATAAAAAAAATGCAGAAGCGCATCCTTATTTTTAACGTAAACTGGTTAGGCGACGTGCTTTTTTCTACCGCCGTCGTCCGTAACATCCGTCGTAACTTTCCCGATGCTTATCTTGCCTGCGTCGTCCCCAGCCGCTGTTATGCGGTGCTAAAAAATAATCCCCATCTTGACGAGATCATCATCTTTGACGAGAAGGACCGCCACCGCGGATTTCTGGCGAAGCTAAGGTTTATCAATTACCTCAAAAAGAAAAGATTCGATACCGTATTTTTACTGCACCGTTCTTTTAGCAGGGCATTGATGTGCTGGATGGCGGGCATACCCGAACGGATCGGCTATTACACTCCAAAACGCGGATTTCTCCTGACTAAAAAAATCATGCCTGTGCCTCGCGATACCATGCACCGTATTGACTATTACCTTAACATCATTGAAAAAGCAGGGCTGCGGGTCGAGGACAGGGTCCCGGAGTTTTTCATCAAGGACGAAGACCGCGATTCCAGCGAGACTTTTTTGGCGGATAAAGGGATAGGCCGCGATGTTTTTCTGGTGGGGATAAATCCCGGCGGCAACTGGATGC
>CAYWCX010000034.1:0-7496 GCA_964456925.1 uncultured Planctomycetales bacterium | reverse complement strand
AAAAGATGCGTGGCAAAGGAATGCCGCAGGGTATGCGCCGAAACCCCCTGCCTTATGCTTGCGCAACGCAAATACTTGCCGACGATATTCCTTACCCCGCGGTCAGTAATGCGCTTGCCGCTCCTGTTAAGCATGAGCGCCTCGGATTGCTTCTTCCTCTTATCCAGATATTGCCGGATTGCCGAAATTGCGCAATCCCCTATCGGCACCAGGCGTTCCTTCTTGCCTTTGCCTCTTACCTTGACGACGCCGCCGATGAAATCAATATCATCGATATTCAGGCCCACCAGTTCCGAAATACGCATCCCGGTGCTGTAAAAAGTTTCCAGAACCGCGCGGTCGCGCAAACCCCGCTCGTCGCGTTCGTCTTTGAGCGTCACCGCGCCGATTAATTTGCTTACTTCATCTTCGGTTAAAAACTGCGGCAGGTGCTTGTCGAGTTTTGGGCTGGCGAGGCTTAAAATCGGATTATCTTTCAGGAGCCCTTCGCGGGTGAGAAACTTAAAGAAGGAACGCAGGGTGGAAAGCCGACGCGCGATGCTGCGCGACTGGAGGTTTTTATCTTTGAGCGTGGCGAGGTATTTACGTAAGAGCAGGTAATCTATTTTTTCTAAAGGCGTTTCGCCTAAAAAATTCTTAAAATCCTCCAGGTCGAGGCGGTAATTCAGAATGGTATGGCCGGAGTAATTCTTTTCAATCCCTAAATAACGGATGAATTTCTCAATATACCTTTCCATCAGCTATTTTCTTGAGGCTGGGGCAGGGCTTTGGAAATGAAAGTGCATTTAGGGTAATTTGAGCAGCCGTAGAAAAACCCCCTCCTGGAACGCCGCTCGATAAGTTCGCCGCCGCAGTTAGGTTCAGGGCACTTCACTCCGCTGGTGATGGACTTGGAATACTTGCACTCCGGGAAAGCCGAACAACTCAGGAATTTCCCCTTCCTGCCCCACTTGATAATCATCGGCTTGCCGCATTTGGCGCAAACCTCATCGGTCTGGACCACCTCTTTTTTGATGTTGTTCTGGGCAAAGTCCAGACTTTCCTTGAAGGGCTGGTAAAAATCCTCCAATACCTTCAGGCGCCCGAGCTTGCCTTCTTCAATCTCGTCGAGCTCCTCTTCCATCGCCGCGGTAAAACCCTCGTCCATAATCTTGGGGAAATATTCCATCAACAACTCGCAAACCTTAATCCCCAGCTCCGTAGGATTGAAATAGCCCTTCAGGCGGCGCACGTAATCGCGCTGGATAAGGGTGTAAATAATCGGCGCGTAAGTAGAAGGCCGGCCGATCCCGTCTTCTTCCAGCGCCTTTACGAGGGAACTGTCGGAAAACCTTGGCGGCGGCTTGGTGAAATGCTGGGAAGGAATGAGTTTTAACAAATCCAGGGTTTCGCCTTTTTCCAGCGGCGGGATTTTATTTTCTTTTTTCTCTTCTTCGTTATTGCTGTTATAGACCGCGGTAAACCCGTCAAACACCGTATTAGTCGAAGACGCGGTGAATAAATATTGCCCGGCCTCGACATCCACGGTAGTAACGAGGTAGCGCGCCGGCACCATCTGGCTGGCCACGAAACGGCGATAAATCAATTCGTACAATTTAAGCTGGTCGGGGGTAAGGTATAACTTCAATGATTCCGGCGAACGCTCGATTAAGGTCGGCCGCACTGCCTCGTGCGCTTCCTGGGCGAACTTTTTCACCTTATAAACATTAGGTTCCGGCGGCAGGTAATCCTTGCCGTATTGTCTTGAGATTAAATTCCTGACCTCTCTGATTGCCTCCGGCGCGACGTGGGTGGAATCGCTGCGCATATAGGTGATAAGGCCTACCGGGCCGGATTCCCCGATATCAACGCCTTCGTAGAGCTGCTGCGCCAGCATCATCGTCCTGGAGGCGTTGAATCTTAACTTATTAAAGGCCTCCTGCTGCATGGTGCTGGTAATGAAAGGCGCGTAGGGATAACGCTTCTTTTCTTTCTGCTCAATGGCGGATACCGTAAAAACCTTATGCTTTATATCAGCGGTAATCTTATCCGCTTCTTCCTTATTGTCTATCCGGGGTTTCTCATTATTGATTTTTTCCAGTTTTGCCAGGAATGCCGCGCCGTCTTTCTTCTTCAGTTCGGCCTCTATCTCCCAGTATTCCTGGGGGATGAATTTCTGAATCTCCTTCTCCCGCTCCACGATTAACTTCAACGCCACGGACTGCACCCTGCCGGCGCTTAAACCCCGGGCGATTTTTTTCCAGAGCAGCGGGCTTAAAAAATATCCCACCATGCGGTCAAGCACGCGGCGGCTGATCTGCGCCTCCACCATATTCAGGTCAAAGTCGCGGGGGTGCTTAAAGGCCTCGTTAACCGCCTGGGAAGTAATCTCGTGGAAGACCACGCGCTTGATATCCTTGTCTTTGAAAATACGCTCTTTGATGTGCCAGCCGATTGCCTCGCCTTCGCGGTCAGGGTCAGTGGCTACATAGACGTGCTTTTTATTCTTTGCCTCTTTCTTTAAGGTAGCGATGGTCTTCTTTCTGCCGGGTATGACTTCGTAGGAAGGGTCGAAATTATTCTCAACCACTACCCCTAATTTTTTCTGCGGCAGGTCAATGAGGTGGCCCATTGACGGCACCACGCTGAAATCGCGGCCTAAGATCTTGCCGATGGTTTTGGCTTTGGTGGGAGACTCGACGATGACCAGACTTTTGTTTTTCATATTAAGCCCTGATGAAATTTCTACCGGGGAGTTCCTGGATTAATTTTTTAAACTTCAGTTTTAAAAGCAGCGCGGATATCCGCGGAATGCCCAGGTTACTCCTCTCGATAATATCGTCCAGTGATACCGCCTGCTTCGGAATCAAGTTATATAACAGGGATTCCTCGTTGTCAACTAAATCTCTCTTTATTTCCGGCGCGGCTTCTTGCTTCTGCCGCAAGACTTTTTCTTTTAACGGCGTTTTTAACTCTTCCAGGATATCCTCTATCGCGCAAACCAGTTTTGCGCCTTGTTTAATCAAGGTATTGGTGCCTAAAGATGTGGAGACATCGATTTTACCCGGGAGGGCAAAGACCTCGCGGCCCTGCTCCAGTGCAAAATCCGCGGTAATAAGCGCGCCGCTGTTTCTGGCTGCCTCAACTACCAACACCCCCAGGCTTAAGCCGCTGATAACGCGGTTACGCCGGGGAAAATTCTGTTTCAGGGGTTTGGCGTTAACGGGGAACTCCGAGACTACCGCGCCTCCCTCGGCAATCTTCTCGGCCAGTCCCTGGTTTTCCCGCGGATAGATGTGGTTAAAGCCGCTGCCGATAACCGCAATAGTGCGGCCTCCTGCTTTTAAGGCGCCGCGGTGCGCTGCGGTATCAATGCCGCGCGCCATACCGGATACAATGCTAAAACCCAAACCCGCTAACTCGCCCGCAAAATGTTCGGCGCTGCTTAAGCCGTAAAGAGAAGCCCGGCGCGAACCTACGATTGCCAGTGCAAGATTATCCTCCGCAGTAAGCCTACCTTTAAGATAAAGCACCGGCGGTGGGTCGGGAATATTCCGAAGGTTCTCGGGATATTCGGCATCGTCCTGGGTAATGATGCGCAGATTAAGTTTGCGGGCTAAGGCAAATTCCTCATCAAGTGCCTCTTCTTTAAAAGCGCTGATTCTGGCAGCGATGTTTTCCCCGATACCTGCGACCTGCATCAGTTGCTGCTGCGGCGCAGAAAAAACATCCTGCGGCTCCTTGAAATAACGCAGGAGCTTATGCAACCTTATGCTGCCGATATCACCCGTAAGATTCAAAGCTACCAGTGCCTCAAGGCGCGTCATCTCTGCTTTTTATTTTTAGCTCTTGCTTTACTGCGAGCGGGCCGCTTATGCAGGGATTTGTGAGGTTTAAGCCATTTTAGAATTTTATTTACTACTTCTTTAATCGTTAGTTTCGAGGTGTTGACAGTCTTGTCCGCAAGGGCGTAAAAGGGCGCGCGGAGTTTAAGCATCAGGTCAATACGCTTTTTAGGGTCGATAACGTTCAAAAGCGGGCGGTGCGTAAAGGTGCGGGTCCTCTTCAGGATTACCTGCGGGGTAGCGCCCAGACAGATTATCCTGCCGCTCTTCTTCATTATGGCAATATTATCCCTGTCAATAACGATCCCGCCGCCGCAAGCCACCACAAAACCATCCTCCCGCGCCACCTGCTTCAATACTTCCTTCTCGGTTTTGCGAAAATACGGCTCGCCGTTCCTGGCAAATATATCGCTTATCGTCCTGCCTTCTTTAAGCTCGATTAAGTCATCGAGGTCAACAAAGCAGCATTTCTTTTGGCGGGCGAGTTCGCGACCAACCGCGGTCTTACCCGTGCCCATAAAGCCTACTAAATAAACATTATTCATCTTTTATTTTAAGCCCCGTCTTGCGGCGGGGCTTAACCTTCCTTTTACTGCCGGTAGGCAGCTAAAACCGCATCCGTAAGGTTAGCGCGCGCCTCCTTGGTCACAGGATAAAAGGCATTATACCACTTGCCGTCCTTTGCCTTCTCCTGCGGCATGCCGAGGAACAAACCTTTTTTGCCCTCAAGCACTCTTAAACCCTTGACGATGAAATCGCCGAGTGCGATATCTACAAAGGCCTTGGTCTTGGAGTCGCTATCCAGGCGGTAAAGCCGCACCACCTTTAAATCTGACTCTTGCATTGCTATCACCTCCTTCTGCCTTAATAGACGAAGGAGGCGAAGATTTCTAACGGATTCTTTTCAGGTAATTCCGGTAACTGCCCTTGATGTCTTTTAGAGAGTCGCTGCCGAACTTCTCCAAGAAGGCATCCGCCAAAACCAGTGCTGCCGCGGATTCCGCAACTACCCCCGCTGCTTCCACCACGCAGATATCGGAACGCTGAACGCTCGCCCTGCTCGGCCGTTTCGTAACCAGATTTACCGAATCCAGCGGGCGCATCAAGGTGGCAATCGGCTTCATACAGGCGCGCAATACGATATCGCTTCCGTTGGATATACCGCCCTCAATGCCGCCGGCGTTGTTGGTCCGACGCAGATACCCTTTGGCTTTATTGTAATAAATGGCATCGTGCACCTCTGAGCCGAAATAATTGGCAAAACCGAACCCCAGGCCGAACCCTACGGCCTTAATTCCGGGGATTGAAATTATTGCCGCAGCCAGGCGCGCATCTAACCTGCGGTCAGGGTGCGCGTAACTGCCCAAGCCCGCCGGAACGCCGCCTGCGGTCACTTCAAATATCCCGCCTGCGGTGTCCTTCTTATTGATTGCCTCCTGTATTTTTCTTTTCATCATCACAGGCGCTACTTCACCGCCGATTGAAAGAACCTTACTGGATATAACGATATCGAATTCCTTGAGCAGCTTTTTACACGCCGCTCCTATTGCTACCGTGGCGACGGTGCTGCGCGCCGAAGCGCGCTCCAGGACTTCGCGGATATCGTTAAAACCGTATTTCAGTAAGCCCGCCAAATCGGCGTGCCCTGGCCGGGCAGAGAAAACCTTCGGCAACCTTTCGATGCTGAAATCCTTGTTTTCTACCAGCATCGCCAGGGGGCTTCCTAAGGTGGTATTATTTTTTAAGCCGGAGAGGATTTGCGCACGGTCTTTTTCCAGGTGCATGCGTTTGCCGCGGCCGAACCCGGATTGCCGGCGCTTTAACTCGCGGTTGATAAAATCCGCGTCTAATTTTAACCCTGCGGGTAACCCCTCCAATATGGCAATGATTCCCTTGCCGTGTGATTCACCTGCAGTTAAGAATCTTAACATAAATCCCTCCTTTTTATTTCCATAGCCCGCGCTTATTCTCGCGCGCTTCGCGGTAAAACTTGGCAAATAAATCCGCATACCTGACATTGGGCGGAATAGTCAAAAGCGAAGCATAACCCTGCCTGACAATCTCGGCATTCACAAAGGTGCCGTCTTTTAAAAAAACATAAGCCAGGAGCCGGTTATACCTGTCGTATTTCTCCACGTCAAATTCAAGGCTTACGCGCTTGCCTTCTATGAGGTTCCTGGTAAATTGATAGGCGCGCTCCCCTAATTCTTTAATCGCCCTGACATCCTCCCCGCTTTTCTGGCTGTCGCGGTAAAGTTTATTGGACTCGTGCATCTCCGGGGTATCGATGCCGATTAGCCGCACCCGCTCCCCGTTCTCCAGCTGGATGGTGTCGCCGTCAATCACCCTCCTGATATAGATGTTGGTGTAACTATAACTCTTGCCGAAGGGGATGCTGAATTTACCGTCACCGCTGGTATGAATCTTAAACTCTTCTTCAGCGGCAAAAAGCAAACCGGTTACCAGAAATAATGAAATAAGCCCGCTAACAACAATTTTTTTCACCTTAACCTCCCCTAAAGCGCTCCGGCAATCATCCCTGCCAGCACCACGACATCCTCGGCGCAGAAAATCTGCTTGATACTTTCGTCAAAAAGCATATTCGCCTCCGGCCCGAACTCCTCGTCGGCACGCCAGAGTAAAATCATTACCGGAACTCCCTTAAATACCTCCAGGATAATACCGACATCGCCTTCCTGGACTTTTTGAGCAGGAAGCCTCTCCGGAACGCTTAATAATCCTTCGGGGTTATTACCGTATTTACGCAGGATTGGCTCAACGACTCTCTTGCGGAAAGCCGCGGAATACCCCTCTACCCCGGCCACCTCCTTAAACGAAACCCACCTGCGCTCTAATGGCGGCAGCCCCTTCAGGACGGCAGTAAGGTAATGTAAAATTAAAATCGCGCTGAAGTCCTTAGCCGGGGTATTACAGGACAAGGACATTACCCTGCGGGATTTCAAATCTACGTCGTATTCGTCCGCAAGGAACTTGACGCTATTCTCTCTAAGGGTGCCTGCCCTGGCAAGCTCATCCCAGGCCTTATCCAGCGCCGCCTCATACCCCATGTTTCTTATTGTAGTATTTTTACGTAGATAAATCAATAGATTTAGATTATAATAACCCTATGATTTACGACCGCTTCCAGCAGGAAGCCATTGATTATATTGACGGCGGCTTTTCGGTGCTTGTCTCCGCCCCCACAGGCGCGGGCAAAACCGCGATTGCCGAGCACGTCATTGAAACCTGTATCCGCAAACAGGCCGGCGTTATTTATACCGCGCCCATCAAAGCCCTCTCCAACCAGAAATTCCGCGATTTCGAGGCGCAATACGGGGATAATATCGGCATACTTACCGGCGACGTCTCCATAAACCCCTATGCCCCGGTTTTGATTATGACCACCGAAATCTTCCGCAATAAAATCCTGGACCAGCCCGAAAGTTTGGATAATTACAGCTGGATTATCTTTGACGAGGTGCATTATATTGACAACCCCGAGCGCGGCACGGTCTGGGAGGAATCCCTGATATTCCTCCCCCAACATATGACCCTCCTGGCGCTCTCCGCGACCATCCCCAACATCAAACAGCTTGCTGCCTGGATTGAGTCGGTTCACGATAAGCCCGTTAAAACCGTAATTGAAGAAAAAAGGCCGGTGCCGCTGCATTT
>CAYWCX010000033.1:0-7927 GCA_964456925.1 uncultured Planctomycetales bacterium | reverse complement strand
CGCAGGCTCGCCTTTCTTAAAACCGTTATCACAATTACCCCGAGAGCAAAACCCGTAATCAAAACCGACAATAATAAATTAATTGGCATAATAAGCCTCTCTCCTGATAAGGCCGGAGTATAAAGCGGAGTGCTTCAAGACCATATCCCTGGAATAGAAATTCGCTGCTACGAAGTCCCTGGCAGCTCCGCCAATCCTTTCCCTCAGGACTTTATCTTTTAATAGAAGTCCCAGCTTTTTGCTTATCGCCGCGATATCGCGGCGCGCAACCAAAAATCCGGTTTCTGTGTCCTTGATTATTTCTTCCACGCCGCCGGTATTAGTTGCTACTAACGCAAGGGATGCTGCCATCGCCTCTAAAATCACTACCGGAAGCCCTTCCCACAGGGAAGTCAGAATTAAAACATCAAAAACAGAAAGGAGTTGCGGTATGTCGCGGCGCCAGCCCGTGAGAATAACCCGGTCTTTTAAATCAAATTTATCGATTAATTTCTCGATCTTACCGCGTAATACCCCGTCTCCTACTAAAATGAACTTTATATTCGGCGCCGTATCGCGCGCCAAAGAAGCAACCCTGATAAAATCCCCCGGGGACTTCTGCGGCTTAAAACAGGAGATCATCCCTACTATCGAATCTTGCGCAGAAAATCCCAGATCCTCTCTCGCTTTTTTCCTGTCTAAACAAAAGTCTTCGTGCTTTATGGCGTAGGTGATAAAAGAATATTTTTCCTCGCCGGCGATGCGGTTTTTTAAACCACATGCCTTATCGCGCTGGCAAACAACGATTAATTTGGCGGTGAACCCTGCGGTAATTCTTTCCAGGGCAATAAAAATGCGCTTCGCAAGCCAGGGCTGGCAGTCGTGAAAACTCCACCCGTGCACGGTGTGAACGATATTTTTTACCCCCGCTGACCACGCTGCCCAGCGGCCTAAAATCCCGGCCTTGGAGCTATGGGTGTGCACGAGGTCAATGCCGTTTCTTTTAATAAACCTGCGGATTTCCAAGAACGCCGCAATATCATTGAAAGGACTCAGCGCCCGCTTGAGATATTTTGATTTCTTTATCCGCAGGCCCTGCAGGGCTTCTGCTTCGGAAACCAGCAGTCCTTCCTTGGCAGTAAATAAAAAAAGTTCAAACCTTGTTTCATCGAGTCCGGCAATCAGGTTTAATAACTGCTTCTGCGCTCCCCCCAGCTCTAATTTGGTAATTACGAACAGAACCTTAATCCTTTGCATGCCAAGAAACTATATTATAATCCCGCCGTAACAAAAACTCAAGCCGCAAGCGTAATATTACCCCAGCTGATAAGGTATTTTTTAAAGATTATAACCGCGCCCGAGACCCCTTTTACGGAACGGACAAAAGCCAGGGCTTTTTCAAGGTCGCCTTTTGATTTGACGCGGTTAGCGCTGGCCGTAGCCACGGCATCGGCTAATGCCGCATCGCGCGCCAGAATCACCGCCGCATCAGCCAGGCCGAAACTCAGGGAGTGTCCTACGGTTGCCGAAGAAGTGCATATGCCAAGCGGGGTATCGCGGGGCGCGATTTTCAAATATAGTCGGTTAAAGGCCATCGAGCTGCCGGCATAAATCCCTATTGCCCGCGGCTTAGCAATCTTCAAAAAAATGTCTCCGCCGTTCTCGATAATAACCTCGCGGTAACCCTTCTTTAAGAGGTCCTCTCCCAGGAATTCTGCGATTGCCCCGGCAACCGCTGCCATCGGGCCTACCCCGGCCTTCTCGGCGGCAACGCCCATTTCTTTGACGATAGCCGGCGCGGCGGGCTCTATTGCCAGCGGCTTAAGCGCAACCAGGAATTTGGGGTTACGCGAAACATAACCCTCGATAGCGCGGCGGTAAAAACCGACCCTCTTTTTACAGAAATCTTTGTCAAGCGGCCGGTCAGCAAGTATCTGCAGGTCTGTCTCTTGGACTGCCACTTGCGCCTGAAATAAGTCTCTGAAGCGGTTCCCCTCGCGGTAGAAACGCTTCTGGTATTTATCCTTCTTCATCTCCTGTCAACAAATACGGGGAAACTGTTCCCCGGAAAGCATCTCGATAATACGCGGGCTTGCGAATCTGTTATTCAGTATTACTCTGCCACGGTATCTTGCTGAAATCTCACCGATAATGCTGGCGTTCCTGCCGAGCTTATGTCTCCTTAATAAAGCCAGGGTTTCCCCCGCTGCTTTCGGCTCAACCACTAATACTGCCCTGCCCTCATTGGCAATATAAAGCGGGTCGATGCCCAAAAGCTCTGCCGCCACCTTCACGGTTTTAGAAACCGGTATCTCATCCTCTTCGATAATCACCCCGAGACCGGCGGATTCGGAAATTTCATTCAGGGTAGTGGCAAGGCCTCCGCGCGTGGGGTCGCGCATAAATCTTATACCCGCAATACCCTTTAGGGCAGGCATTAATAAACCGTTTAAGGCAGCGCAGTCGCTCTTAATATTAAAATCCAGACCCAGCTCCTTCCTTTTCGCCAAAACCGCCAGGCCGTGCCGGCCGATATCGCCGCTGAGAATAATTTTGTCGCCCGGCCGTATCTTTTTTATTGACAGCTGCTGGATTATCCTGCCGATACCGGCGGTATTAATGAAGACTTTATCGCAGGAGCCTTTTTCCACTACCTTGATATCGCCCGTCGCAACAACTACCCTGCTTTGGCTGGCGCTGCGGGCAACGGAGCCCACGATCTTTTCTAAAACCGCGTAGTCCAGGCCCTCCTCGATGATAAACGCCAGGGCAAGATATTGCGGCTCGGCCCCCGCCATTACCAGGTCATTCACCGTGCCGCAGACAGCCAGTTTGCCGATATCCCCGCCGGGGAAAAACAGGGGGTGCACTACAAAGGAATCCGTGGTAAAGGCGATTTTTTCTTGATAATCTAAGGTGGCGCTGTCCGCAAGGTTTCTTAGAGCAGGGTTATCCAACCTCTCCAGGAAAAGCCCCCGGATAAGCTGATGCATTAATCTACCGCCGCTGCCGTGGGCAAGGAGTATTTTTTTGAAGGGCATTTTTAAAAAATTTAGGCGATGCCTGCCTGGAAAAGGGCTTCTTTTAAATCCGCAACGCCGCTGAAGACAAAACCCCGCATCCCCAGCTCTGTTGCCTTAGCTATCAATTCGGGCCGGTCATCGGTATAGAAGACTTCGCGGGGCAATACCCCCAGCGCCCTGAGGGCCTTTTGGTAAATGCGCGGGTCGGGTTTCTTGACACCCAATTCAAAGGAGGTCAGTATCTTACTGAAGGCGTCAAAAATACGAAAATTATCCTCAAGGTGCCGCCAGTGCAGTATGTTGATGTTGGATAAAAGCGCTACCTGATATTTCCTGGCCAAAGACCTCGCCAGCCGATACACCGCTTTATTATCTTCGGTTAAGAAAAAAATATCGTTCCATGCCGCCACAAAACTGTCATAGTCCAGCCGCAGGTTCAGCATCTCTTTTACCCGCAGGAAAAAATCACCCGCGGAAATCCTGCCTTCTTCAAACATCCCGGTCAGCGGCGAATCAAAGAAGAGGCGGCAAATCTCCTCTGCAGTCTTATCGCTAAAAGGCGAAATCCTGCGCGCAGCCCGCAGGTGGTCAAAACTCACCAGGACATTACCCAGGTCGAAGATAATCGTCTTGATCTTGCCGTTGGTTTTCAATTCCCCTTATCCCTGCTCTTCTTGAATAAATCCAGGAACCTGTCTTCGTATTCTTTGTAGATGTTCCAGTTATCCAGTTCGATCTTAAGTTCCTTGGCGCGGCCGATGTTGTTTTGCGCCTCTTTAAAAAGCTGCTCGATCCTCTCTTTTACCGAAGAGGGGAGCTTGGTAAGCTGGCTTAAGGATTTCTTAATCTTTTCGATATCCTCCTCATCGATGGGGCCCGCGGGGTTGTTCAATTTCAGGTAATCCAGGAGTTTATTGATTTCCTCCTCCATGAGGTGCGCCTGGTTTAATAATTCGCTGAAGTCTATCTTGATATTGATAATCCTTGCCAGTGCCTCCAACACCGCGTAAGATGCCTTGGGGTTTTCGATCTGGATGGTATAGAGCGGTATCTCGCCCAACAGGCAAAAGCCCTCAAGTCCCTCTTTCTTGGCCAGAGCGAGGAATAAACCGTTCATCCCGCTGATCTGGCTGTCAGAGAGGATATTAAGGTTGTATCTCTTGAGATTGTTGTTTAACTCTGCCGAGGTCGAGGTAAGCCAGACTCCGGCAGGATGAAGATGGTCTACCGGCTGGGGCATGGCGGCAAAACTGATAACCGTGCTGACATTAAAGGTCTTGGCAAGGTGGGTTATCCTTTTGGAATAAGCCTCGGCCTTGGAGAGGTCCGGCTGGGCATTACTGAGGAAGATAACCAGGTCGTTTTTGGCGCTTTTATTCTTCCAGTAATAGAATTTTCCCGACGGCAGTTCCGGCACGCTCAGTACCCCGTCTTTAACCGAGCTTGCGGTTAAATAAAAGAACTCCTCGACGTCCATCTCGGCGAACTCCTCGGCCGGCAGTTTCTCGACCAGATAATTTACCGCCTTAAAAGCCACCTCACCCATACCCGGCCAGCCGCAGATAAGGTAGGGACTGCGCAGTTTCGGCCTCTTGCGTATCTTATAACCTTCCATGAGAACCCCTTTCAACTGAATTTATAGTTCTTTAAGAAATCCTCCAGGGCTAATGCCCCGCGATATAAATCGGCAATCCTGACATATTCGTCAGCGCTGTGCGCGCAACCTGCACAGCCAAATCCCGTTGCCACAGCCGCAATACCGCGTTCGTCAAAAAAGCTTATCGCCGTTGCTCCCTCCGAGCCTTTAATAACGGGCTGAATCCCGCTTCTTTTTATTGCCCGGCAAAGATGCCCGATAAGGGGATGCGCGGTATCTATTACATAAGGTTGCTGTATGCCTTGCACTTCCACTTTGGATTTTCGGGTATGCCTGCGGATAATCGTTTTGAGGTCTTTCAAAATATTTTTTGCGGACATGCCGGGTAAAAACCTGAAATCCAGCTCGAATTCGCACCAGTCCGCTACCACGTTCACCTTATCCCCGCCGTGGATAGTGCCGATATTGACGGTAGGCGGCCTAAGATACTTATTCTTAATGCTGCCCGGCCGGTAGCGTTTAATCTCCTGCAGTATCTTCAGGGCAACATCAATGGCGTTCTCTCCCAGCCAGGGGTAGGCGCCGTGCGCCCTCCTGCCCTTAATTTTAACCTTAAGATGTATCAGCCCCTTCTGGGCGACTACAATGTGGAAATTATCGGCGTCTAAGACCACTGCTACATCCGGCCTTAATATCCTTTTCGCCAAAAGCGGCAGTAAACCAAAGCCCGAACCGGTTTCCTCGTCAGCGGTAGCGGCAAAGATAAGGTTATACCCTAAGGATATGCCTTCCTCTACTATACTATTAATGCTTTCGATGGCTGCGGCGAGGTTTCCCTTGCAATCAGTAGCCCCCAGGCCATAGATTTTGCGGTTATGCACTTCGGCTCCCAATGGCTTAAAATGCCAGTGCCTGCCGCCGGGCACGGTATCTAAATGCGGGGTAATAAGCAGGGAGCGTTTACGGTTTTTAGCCTTCAATACCGCTATCACGTTGGAGCGCTTCTTTTTGAACTCATGGATTCTCGCCTCCAGCCCCAAACCTTGCAGATAATCCCGTACAAAAACAGCGATGCGGTATTCGTCACCCGGAGGGTTCTGGGAGTCGATGCGGATTAAATCCCGCGCAAGTTTTATCAAGCGCTCTTTCTTAATCATTTTATCCTGAACAGGTTGAGCAGTGCGGACTGCTGCAACTGCCGCACCCCGCAGATGAGGCAGTAGTGTTACCTGCGGAATCTCTGGAATTAAAGGCAAAACTTGAAACCATCTTCCTTAATTCTTTCTTGCCGCACCTTGGGCAAACCACTGTCTCAGAATTGCTGCGCACCAGGCAGTCAAACTTCGAATTGCATTTAAGGCAAAGGTATTCGTATATCGGCATATCTTTTATTAATGCGGCGTCTTAAAAGCTCGTGTTTATGCTTAAGGCAAGGGCCTCGCCGTCGAAAAACTGCCCTTCCAGGTTAAGCCAGACTTTAGGGGCGAGGTTGAAATCGCAGCCGGCAACCAGGCCGACGGTCCTGGTCAAATCCGACATCCGACGCTTCCTGTCCTCTCCCTGCCAGTGGATATAATCCACCCGCGAATATTTGGTGCCGAGATACGGCGTCATTTGTTTAAAACCGCAAGATGCCAGAAGAGACGCCTGCCAGTCATCCAGAACCGCCTTATGCTCAATATCGCCCAGGCGGATCTTTCTGGGGTGGACGCTGATATGTTGGAAACCTAAAACCGCTTTAATATTACCGCGCTCATAAAGTCTCAGGCGCAGGCCATACCCGCCGGCAAAACTTGAGGGATAATCCAGTTCGTCGCTGCCTACGGGGTGCTGTTTGATATTACCCGCCCCCCCTTTTAAATCAATGCTCAGCCAATTATAGAGGCCGTAAGAAAGGAGTAGAAAGTGCTGGGTGCTCCTGAGTTTACCGTAATCATCCCTGAGGTAGCGCTTGAACATAATGTGGGTTGAGCCGCCGAGGAAAAACTTTCCTTTTTCAGGCATCCTGGTGCCGTAGCAGGGAGCGGCAGAGGCAACCGCTACAAAAGAGCAGTTTAGGATAACTAAAAGCGCCAGGAGGCAGTTTATTTTTTTAGTTTTCATTTTCCTAAAGGGCACTCTCGACAACGGGGGTTAGTCTTACGGCAAAACTCCTTGCCTAATTTTACCAAAAGGGCGTGGTATTCGTTAAATAATTGTACCTGATTTTCAAGATTTTCCATAAATAAATTTTGCGTTTCCTGGTAAGCGGCATCTTTCTTAATCAGCCGGTGGCGCGAGAGGATTCTTCTGGTATAGGCATCCACCACAAATACCGGCTTGCGCAAAGCATAGAGCAGGATGGAATCCGCGGTTTCCTCTCCGATGCCCTTGACCGCAAGGAGCTGCCGGCGCAATTGCCGGGTATTGGCCCCTGACATCTTTGCGATGCTGCCTTGATAGCCGTTAAATAAAAAACTTAAGAACTCCCTCAGCCTTGCGGTTTTGATGTTGTAATAACCGCTGGGCTTGATTAAGCGCGATATTTTTCTGACAGGGGCTTGATGAAGTTTTAAAGGCGATAATAATTTATCATGTTTAAGGTTGGCAACGGCCTTCTCGACATTGGACCAGGCGGTATTCTGGGTAAGGATTGCCCCCACCATCACCTCAAAAGGGGTTTTTCCCGGCCACCAGTGCTGCGGCCCGAAAGCGGCATACAATTTCCGGTATATTAAAACGAGTTCCCTATTCATTAAAACCGAGGGGGTTATATCCGTAATAGGCAAAGATGGCGTAGACGGTACCGGAAAGCGAACCGGTAGTGTTTCCTTTCGGGGTTATCCAGCCGTGGCCGGTATCCGCAACTTCATGCGTGGCGTAAGGAAGACAGCTCTCCCCCTGTCCCGACGGTGAGGGGCTGGAGATAATCATCTTTCCTAATTCTCCCAGATAATAGATATATTTATCCTGGTAGCGTTTTGCCTCGGCAGGAGAGCCGTTCTGGCGGTAATAATCCGCCATAATCTTAAAAGAGAGGGCCATCTGCGCAGTCCACTCCGAAGAAGCCACCCCGCCCCTTGCCAGATGCCTCTCGGGCGCAAAATCAAAACCCTGAACCTTCAGCACCTGGCCGTCGGGACGGCAGTAATCTACCTCCACCCTGCAGTTCTCTTCGGCAAACTCCATAATCTTATCCGGATCCATCCCGATTTTTTTAAGTTTTTCCGGACCTATCGCAGCCACGGACCAGGCATAGGTATCGGTGGCGATGGTGGAATCGCCCTTACCGCGTATAATAGGGATGTCGCTTTTGGCGTAGGTATGTTTTACCAGCCAGTTTAAGATT
>CAYWCX010000032.1:0-8316 GCA_964456925.1 uncultured Planctomycetales bacterium | reverse complement strand
CATTAACTCCCATTACGATGGTTACGTCCTGGCCCTTGGCAGGGGCGGTGATGATAATTTTTTTGGCCCCGCCATTGGTAATGTGGCCGATACATTTCTCCTTATCGGTAAAAACTCCGGAAGATTCAATTACTACTGCTACGCCGTAATCTCTCCAGGGTATTTCTGCGGGTGATTTTGCGCTTAAGACCTTCAGGGTCTTGCCAGCTACCACCAAGGCATCCTCTTTTGCCTCAACTTCAATTTTAAGGGTACCGAAGGTGGAATCGTATTTAAGAAGGTGTGCTAAAGTTTTTGTCCCGACGGGTAAATCGTTAACCGCTACAAAATCCAGATCCTTGAGCCCCTTGGAAAGGGCGGCGCGGTAAACTAATCTCCCGATCCTACCGAAACCATTGATGCCTATCTTTACTGCCATTTCTGTTACCTCCTTTATATTCTCCTGCTTTTATTACCTTAGGTTATCTATTTTACTGCCTTTAAATATTGGGCGGCCTGTTCAGGCGGGGTTGGAACGAGGTAAAAACCGGTGCCCCATTCGAAACCTGCAACGCGCGTCAATTTAGGCATAAATTCAAGGTGCCAGTGGTAACTTTCGGTATCCCCGTCGCCGTTTATGGGCGAAGTGTGGATAATGTAATTATAAGACAACTCCGGAAAAACCCCTTTAATCTTAGCGATAGAATCTTTTAATATTGCTGCGAACGCCGGTAATTCCTCGGCGCTCATCTGGCAGAATAAACCCATATGCCTCTTGGGCAGGATCCAGATTTCAAACGGAAAGCGCGAAACAAAAGGCAAAAATGATATAAAATATTTATTCTCCAGGAACACCCTCTCCTTTTCGTGGGCCTCCTGGCGCATGATATCGCAGAAGATGCAGCGCTCGCGGTATTCGAAATACTCCGCCGCGCCCTGGAGTTCCTCTTTCACGTTCTTGGGAACCATCGGGAGAGCGACTATCTGGGTGTGGGGATGCTCAAGGGAAGCGCCGGCAGCCGGACCGTAATTACGGAAAACCATGATGTATTTGAAACGCTTATCCTTCCTTAAATCTATTGCCCGGTGGCAATACATCGCAATAACCTTCTCGACTTCTTCATTCAATAAATCCGAGAGGTCCTTGTGATGATAGGGGGTCTCGATGAGGACTTCGTGGGCGCCGACGCCGCTGGACACATCATACATACCTATACCGCTCCTGTTGAGTTCGCCCTCAATCTGTAAGGCCGGATACTTATTGGCGACCACCCTTACCTGCCAGCCGGGAGTATTAGGAGCGGTTCCGGGTTCCCTGAAAGCCTCGATTTCCGGAGGGGTCATCGCTTCATTGCCGTAACAGAACGGGCAGTTATTGCCGTTGTTGGGGACATGGCGTTCATACTCATACTCTTCGGGCTTAAAAGGATGGTCGGTATCAACAATAACCCATCTGCCGACTACGGGGTCTTTCCTTAATTCTGCCATTATATTTGGACCTCTCTTAAGAACTTTGCGGAATCCTCCGGAGGCAGGGGGCAGATATAAAACCCGGTCCCCCACTCAAAACCCGCCATCCGCGTCAGGCGCGGCATAATCTCAATATGCCAGTGATAATCGTTATCAATGCTCTTCCAGTATCCTGATTTCGTACGCCTGAACGGCGCGGTATGAATAACGTAATTATACGGCGGGTCATTCAATCCCTTTTTCATTTTCGCCAGCACTGTTTTCATTACCCGGGCTAAATCCAGGCGCTGACGCGGGTCAAAATTTATAAAGTCCGCCGAGTGTTGCTTGGGAAGAATCCATACCTCAAAAGGGAACCTCGCGGCAAAAGGCGCGATAGCGATAAAACCGTCGATATCCAGAATAAGCCTATCCTTGGACTCTAGCTCCTGGCGGATTAAATCGCAGAAGATACACCTCTCGTGGTAATCGTAATAGTGCCTTGCCCCTACCAGCTCTTCCTTCACGCGCTTGGGGTTTACGGGTGTCGCGATAAGCTGGGAACGGGAATGTTTAATCCTGCCGCCTCCGGCAGTCCAGCCGTAATTCTTGAAAAGCAAGACGTACTTGAAACGGTGGTCCTTCTCCAGGTCCACCATCCTGTCGATATAACAGGTAATAACTTTGGATATCTGCTCTTCGCTTAAATCCGCCATATTGGCGATATGCTGGTTAGTCTCGATAATCACTTCGTGGGCGCCGACGCCGTTCATCATATCGTAAAGGCCCCTGCCGCGGCGGTCCAGGTCGCCCTCTATCTTCAGGAAGGGAGCAATGCTGGGGACAACCCTCAAATCCCAGCCGGGGGTATTGGGTGAGTAGCGGTTTGGTCGCAGGGCGTATATTTCGGGCGGGGTCTGGGATTCGTTGCCTTCGCAGAAAGGACAGGGCTTCTCGCTCGCCGGGCCTTCGGGAGCCTTAGAGGAAAACTGGTCCGGCCTCTTGCCTCTTTCCGTAGCGACAATCACCCATCTACCTATAATCGGGTCTTTTCTTAATTCAGGCATTGGCGTAATTATACCATATGATATTTATTATGCAATTATTTTTTACCGAGGAGTTCGCCGGGACAAACTTTGTGGCCGCTTAAAAATGCTTCGGCCCCCATGACCCTCTTGCCTTCTATCTGTAATTCTTCAATTAGCA
This sequence comes from uncultured Planctomycetales bacterium, assembly GCA_964456925.1. Lineage (GTDB taxonomy): Bacteria > Omnitrophota > Gorgyraeia > Gygaellales > Profunditerraquicolaceae > JBAZKK01. The sequence goes on along the minus strand of CAYWCX010000032.1, from coordinate 5,682 downwards.
AATTTCCGCTGCCGGCAGCTACTTCTATGCCGTCCCTGGTTGCCTCGATTATTTCTCCGGGGCTAAAATTCATAAATTGCCTTGCCTGAAAATCAGGTTTTACCTTATATACTTTGAGGAGTTTGCCTTTATAATAGGTAAATGCCCCGGGCCAGTCAAAACAACCCCGGATAAGATTGTAAATTTCAAGCGCAGGCTTATCCCAGTTGATGCAGCCATCCTGTTTTTTTAATTTTGGGGCAAAGGTTACGAGATTTTCTTCCTGGGGAATCGGCTGATAATTATTTTTGGCGATTGTTCCGACGGCATCCGGTAATAACTCCGCGCCTAAGCGTGACAACCTATCCCCTAAACTGACGGCAGTGTCGTCTTTGCCTATACTGCAAGGCCTCTGCATAATTATCGGGCCGGCATCCATCTTTTTAATTATCCTGATGATACTCACCCCGGTTTGGCTTTCGCCGTTGATTATCGCCCAATTGATGGGGGCGGCGCCGCGGTATCTGGGAAGAAGCGAAGCGTGCAGGTTTATCGGCATCAGCCGCGGGATATCCAATATCTCCTGGCTAAGTATCTGGCCGTAGGCAATCACTACGAACAAATCCGCATCCAGGCCTCTTAAAAATTTTATCGTATCAGGCTCGTTAATAATCCCGGGTTGATATATCTTAAGACCGGCATCCTGCGCTACTTCCTTAACGGCAGTAATGCCGACGGGAAGCCCGCGCCCTTGCTTTCTGTCCGGCTGGGTAACCACGCAGGCAATATCGCAGCCCGCCTTTATCAGCGCCTTTAATGAGGGTACGGCAAAATTGTCGCTTCCGAAGAATACTATTCTCATATGCTATAAAGGATCAACATCTACTGTCACTATTATACCTGAATGGGAAAAATATTTTAAGTGTATTTTTAAGAACCTGCTTATCCTTCTGGCGTTGTCTGAACGCAGCAGTATCTGCCAGTAAAAGTTACCCCGTAATTTAGGAGGTTGCCCGGGATTCAGGGAAACAATTTTTATCTTATTATTTTTATTTTTTTCTTTTAACCCCTTAAAGATGCCTCCGGCTGTCTCTTTTACCTGCGCCTCCCTCATCCCCCTTACTTTAACCAAAGCAAGGTGCTGATAAGGAGGGAATCCCAGCTGTCGTCTTTCCTTGAGCTCTTCTTCATAAAACATTTTGATATCGTTATTGGCTATTGCCCTTAAACAGTGATGGTGGGCGAGGCCGGTGCGAATAAACATTTTTACCTTCGTTAACCTTAAAAGATTCAGCAGCAAGGCGAGGGTTCTTTCGGCAGCGCGCAGGTCCGGGCGGTTGAGGGAATTATCAATAAATAACGCCGCGCTGAAATCAAAATCGCATTGCGGGTATCCGAAGATAACCTCTGTCGCAATAAAGATGTCTGCGGCATTTATCTCTAACTGGTCTAATTTATCGACTCTTTTGATGCGCGCCTGGGGAAACTCCCGCGAGAGTTCGCTTTCTATTTTCTCCGTTCCGGCACCCGAATACCTTATATAGGCAGAATTGCATTTAGGGCAAATATTGGGAGGCTCCATTTTAAAATTACAGTAGCGGCAGCCGAGGTTATTATCCTTAAAATGATATACGAGGTTAGTGTTGCAGCGCGGGCATCTGATTACGGTATTGCAGTGCGGGCATGATAAAAAAGTGGCAAAACCGCGGCGGTTAACAAAAAGGAGCAGTTTGTTTTTGGATGTCAGGGCCTCGGCTACGATATCGGTCAGGTATCGCGGCAAACCCGCTGTCTTTCTCTGCCAGGCCGCGGGAAACTTGCTGCTATCAATAATTTTTATTTGCGCAGGGGGGTCCTGCCGCGGTATAAGTTGGTATTCCCTATCGCCCCGGCAGAGATAAAAACTCTCCAGGGACGGCAGGATACTGCCCAGGATAAGTTTTGCTCCCGTCAGATTGCAGCGCATCAGGGCAATTTCGCGGGCATGGTAATGCGGCACCTGGTCCTGTTTATAAACGCCCTCCTGCTCCTCGTCGATAATTATCAAACCGGGGTTACCGAACGGCGCAAATACCGCGGAGCGGCTGCCGACTACTATCTTGACCCTGCCCTCTCTTATCCTTGCCCATTCCTGGACTGCCATGGGTTGTTTACGGTATAATACCCCTGCTTCGCAATTAAGCCGGCTAGAGATGAAATCCTTCCTTTTTAATACCGTATCGATGTCGGGCAGCAGTATTATGACGCCCCTGTTATCCGCTATCGTTTCTTTTATGGCAGCAAGGTAAATCTTCCAGCGCTCCTCTCCTCCTAAATCCTGAAGCAATAAGACTCGAGCCCCTGCCTTCCCGGCTACAGGCGCAGTAAGTGTGCCTACGGAAAACTTTTTCGCTCTCCTGAACTGTTCGGGTAGCGCCGTCTCAATGGCTTCACCCCAGGAACAACAATAATATTCGGCTAATTGCCTGGCAAGAAGAAGCATATTCCCGTCCAGGAGGGGGGCGTCATCGAGTAAATCAATGATGGCTTTAAGGTTTTTAACGCTGGTTTTGCGGGCCAGAGACACTACATAGCCCACTTTAGTACGGTTGCCGAAAGGCACCAATACCCGGCTGCCGGGTTTTATATTCTGCCTGAACTCCGGCGGAACAACATAATCAAACGGCCCTTCAATGGGAAGGCCAAATACTACCCTCGCATACAGCATTACAGATCTCCCTTGCCGCATAAGGCCTTTGTGTCCTTCTGATATTCTGCCTGATGCTATTCAGTCTGTCGGGGTTATTTTTTAAATCTAAAACTACCTCCTTGATATGTTGCATATCGGTACTGTATATCCCTATGCCTTCTTCGGCGAGGGCTTTTACGTTTTCGCTTTCCTGGCCGGGAATAACCGTGATAAAGATGGGGAATAAATTCATCGCCAACCCCTCGCTGATGGTCAACCCGCCGGGCTTGCCGATAATAACCTCGGATACCGCCATTAGCTCCTGGATGTTATCGATAAAACCGAATGCGTAAACGCTGGGGTAATTTTTAGCTTTTAATTTGCGGTATAAATCCTTGTTGCCGGCGCAGACCACCAACAACTGCACCTCCTTATAGAGTAAATCAATCAATTCTTCTATCGGGCCGATGCCGAAAGAGCCGCTGGCGATTAAAACATTGAACCTCCCGCTTTCCAGCCCTAATTTACGGCAAAGTTCATCTCTCGGGTATTGTTTGAAAAATTTAGCATCTACCGGTATCCCGGTTACCTTTATCTTTGTTTCGCTTACGCCCCGGGCAAGCAATCGGCTCTTGGTAAAATCCGAGGCCACAAGATAAAGGTCAGTGCCTTCGGTTATCCAGAAAGGGTGGACTCCAAAATCCGTGATTACGGTAATGAGGCGGGATTTTATTTTTGATGTTTGCTTAAGGTGGGCTGCTGTTTCCGGAGGCGCAAAGTGCGTTGAAATGATGACATCCGGGTTTTCCCGGATAAGCAAGCGGGTGAAATCAGCGGTACTCAGGTGCTCGACGGTTAACTTCAGTCTCTTGGCAAGCCCTGCCAATAAACCGGCGCCGGTCACCCGGAATGCCAGCGACCACAGTAATGGCGTATATTTTACCAGTAAGGAATAACCAAAACGGTAAGCAAAACTAAAAAAAGAACAGGAGGACTCAATAATATCAATTAACTTTACTTCTACTTCAGGGTGCTCGTTCGTAAAGCAATGATAGAGCGCTTCAGCCGCTTTAAGATGCCCCGTCCCGGCTGAGGCATAGGCAATTACTATTTTCATTATCCAGCAAGGATTATATCTGCCGCTCCCAAAAGGTCCGCGGCGGTAAAATCAGGCGGGGTTTCCCATTTAATTTTATTTTCGGGTTTCTCTTTTCCGGAAAATACCATAATCGTCCTTAAGCCCCCCGCCTTTCCGGTTTCTATGTCGCGGACAGTATCGCCTACAAAAAAACTTTCTCTCAGCCTAACCTCTTTGCCTTCTTTCTTAAGCTGGACTATTGCCTTCTCTATCAAGCCGGTTTTTGGCTTACGGCAGGAACAGTTCTCTTCGCTGCGGTGGATGCAATAAAATACCCCCTTAATTTTGATACCGTAATCTCCAAGTTCTCTAAGCATATTGCTGGTGATTAAATCCAGGGCCTCCTGCGAATAAATGCCTTTGGAGACCCCTGCCTGATTGGAAATTACAAAAATAGCGGTGTTGCTGTCGGCGAGTTTTTTCAACGCGGGTTTTGCTGCGGGTAGAAAACGGAACTCCTCCCAGGACTTGACGTAATCCCCATCCCCGGGATATTCGTTAATCACTCCGTCTCTATCTAAAAACACTAACCTCATCTTCTTACCTTAAGGACGGTTTTCGAGTCCGCTATAAGGTATCCCCCGGCGTCTCTAAAAGAAGGACTCGTTGTCTTTAATCCAGGCGGTCAGTTTCTTGATGCCGTCTTTGACCGGCGTCTGGATCTTCCAGTTGAGGGACTTCTCAAGCTTTATGGTATCGGTGATATAAACCTTCTGGTCTGACGGCCGCCAGTCGGAAAATTTTATCCTGGGCTTCTTGCCGGTAAGGGCTTCAATTTCGTCGAGAAACTCAAGCAGGGAAATGGTGTTATCGGGCCCGCCGCCGATATTGAACAGGCCCCTTTCTAAATCGCTGTTGATAAAACGGTTGAAGGCATCGATGAGGTCATCCACATAAAGCATATCGCGCACCTGCTTGCCGTTACCGTAGATTGTAATGGGTTTGTTAAAAAGGGTGGCAATGATAAACCAAGCCACCCACCCCTGGTCTTCAAAACCAAACTGGCGCGTGCCGTAGGTGCAATTATGAACAAGGAAACCGTTAGCAAAAAAATTGTGATGCTCAGGAACTGTAATATCATAAATATTAGACATGGGGATTTTATTTTTTTCTACTATCCTATCCCACAATAAACCATCCCCATTGAGAAGATATGTATTTTCTTTTAGCCAATCATCATAATTACTATAAGGTAAACCTGTTTTTAGAAATTCCGCAATTTTAAAAAGGGTTAACTTTCGTCTTTCATTAAATGCAAAACCTATTTTTGCCAGATTTAATATGCTTTCCCTTGACGCGCTCACTACCAGGTCAAAACAAATTGACTGTTGTCCGTCTTTCTTGCTGAAAAAATTAGCCTTTGTCGTATAAACTCTTGTTTTAATCCCTCTCTTTTCTAGCATAGATACGATTTGCTTTCTAAAGATGGTAAGGCTTTTATGCAATCGTAATGTTTTTGCCTGAGTAAAATGCGGCGGCTGCAGTTCTAAGCCATCTTCGCCTTTCCTTCTATAAAAACTGGGCGAACTCATTTCCGCGCCAAAAAGCCCCGCCAGATATTCGTCCTGCACGTCAACGGGAGCTTCTAATACCCATTTTGGCACTTGAAATTTTATCCTGCTTTTATTACCAACGGGCACCCCAAGCAATTCAAAAAAAGCAAAGGCTTCGGTTTTAGTAACCGAAAATTTATAACTTGTTCCATTTATTATATGCCCGCTTGACAGCATAGAAGTCGAGGAAGAACGCCTTGTCTTGCCGGGTTCAAAACCAAGTTTCTTAAAAGCACCTTTAATATTTTCTATTTCTTCTTTCAGCGCATAAACCTGAATCTCTGTATAAGATTTCCCGTTAGGCCTTATCCTATGATACATATGGCCGTCTCCCGTAAGGTATC
>CAYWCX010000031.1:0-8411 GCA_964456925.1 uncultured Planctomycetales bacterium | reverse complement strand
TAATGCCCTTGCTTTTAAACCCCGAAGACAAAAAACTCCTTCAGAGCGTTTCGCGCTTCTCCAAGACTAAAAAGTTAAGACTCTATCTGGTGGGTGGCTACCTGCGCGACATTATCTTGAAGCGCCGCAGGGTGAATCCCGATATTGATTTTTGCCTGCTAAGGGGCGCGATTGACTTCGGCCGCAGTTTGAACAGGAAATTAAAGGCGGGCTTTGTGGTGCTGGACAAGGAGCACGGCTCCTGCCGCCTCGTGAAAAAAATCAAGGGTAAGGTTTATACTCTGGATTTCTCGGACTGGCGCGGCCCGACTATTAAAGATGATTTACTACACCGTGATTTCACCATTAATACCCTGGCAATAGATTTAGCGGATATCCTCGCTGCTAAAATAGGCAGGTGTTCGTGGCTTGACCCTTACGGCGCAGTGAGGGATTTAAAATTAAAGACCATCCGCATCATAAACCCGCGCGCCTTTGACGAAGACCCCTTAAGGGTCTTGAGGGCTTTTAGTTTGGCTGCGATTTTCGGTTTTAAAATCGAACCACGCACCCTGCGGCTGGCAAAAAGCAAAGCCAAAAAACTGAAAAACACCTCCGGGGAGCGCATCCGTGATGAATTATTCAAGATTCTGGATAATCCCTGTTCCTGGAAATACCTGACGGAGATGGACAGGTTAGGTATCCTTAAATTCGTTATTCCGGAGATTGAGGTAATGCGCGGAGTGTATCAGGGTCCTTACCATCACCTTGATGTCTGGAAACACACCCTGGAGACATTGAAGCAGCTTGACCTGCTGCTGGATGGATTGAAGAATAAACGCCAGATAACCGCTTATCTTGATAAGGTAATCTCATCAGAAAGAAGGCGCTATTGCCTGATAAAATTAGGGGCGCTACTGCATGATATCGGAAAACCCCGGGCAAAAAGGCGCAAGGGCAAAAAGACTATCTTCCACGGCCATGAAAGGATAGGTTGCGTTATCAGCGCCAGGATTTGCCGGCGCTTGCGGCTTTCCAATGACGAATGGAATGCCCTCCAGAAGATGATTTTCTGGCATCTGCGTCCTGGTTATCTCGGCGATAACGAAGAATTAAGCCGCCGGGCAATATTCCGTTACCTGCGCGATACTGCCGCAGAAGCAGTGAGCGTGCTTTTGATATCATTGGCTGACCAACGCGCTACCCGCGGGCCCTTAACTACCCGCGCTGCGCGTTTACAGCACGAAAAAATATGCCATCAATTAATCGCAGAATATTTTAAGAAGCAGAACGAGAAGCCGCAGGTAAGGTTAATTACCGGCGATGACTTAATCCGGGAATTCAAATTAACGCCTTCCCCGCTCATCGGCAAGATTTTAAGGGAAATGGAAGAACTCCAGGCAATCGGAAAAATCAGGACGAAGCAGGATGCGATAAAGGCTACAAAAGAGCTATTGAAAAAGAAGAATGCTTAACCGCGAAGAGATAGAACAGCTCATAGTGAAGAATAATTTAGTCCAGGGGTATATGGATTTAAAGACCCAGCTTACTCCGAACGGTTTTGACCTTACGATAGAGAAAGTTTTTGAGTTTGATGAGGCCGGGGCTTTGGATTTCTCCAATAAGGAACGCAAGGTGCCGCAGGCCGGAGAGATCCCGGCGCAGAAGATACAGCCGGATGATAAATTCGGCTGGTGGGATTTGAAGAGAGGTATCTATAAGGTAAGGACTAATGAGGCGGTAAGCATCCCTAAGGATTTAGTGGCTCTGGCTTTTACGCGCACCTCGCTTTTAAGGATGGGCGCTTTTACTCAGCACGGGGTCTGGGATGCCGGTTTTCAGGGCAAGAGCGAATTTGTCCTGGTGGTCGATAACCCCAAAGGAATCAGGATAAAACAAAATGCCCGCGTTGCGCAGCTGGTCTTTTTAAATATTACCGAGACCGGCAAAGGTTACGAGGGAATCTACAGGAACCTTTAAAACGATGTTTATTAAAAATACCGAGATAAAAGTTGTTCAGGGCGATATTACGGAGCTTAAGGTTGATGCGATAGTCAATGCCGCGAATAATAAGCTGGTGATGGGTGGTGGTGTGGCAGGTGCGATTAAGAGAAAGGGCGGTAAGGTTATTGAAGAAGAGGCAATAAAAAAAGGCCCGATTAAAATAGGGGAGGCAGTGGCTAGTTCTGCGGGAAGCCTTCCTGCCAAATACGTTATCCACGCTGCTACCATGGGTTTGGACTTTGAAACCGACGAGATAAAGATAAGGAATTCTGCCAGGAGTTCCCTTAAAGTGGCGGATGAGCTAAAGATAAAATCCGTTGCCTTTCCGGCGCTCGGCTGCGGAACAGGAGGATTCCCGCTACTTGCTTCAGCGAAAATTATGGCGCAGGAAGCACTCAAACACCTGCGTGAAGAAAAAACCGGCCTGAAGGAAATTATTTTCTGCCTCTACGATAAAGAGGCCCTGGATATTTTTAATAAAGGGGTGATTGTTTACCTGGAACACGTAATGCATAAGTTGCAGGCCGGGCCTTATACTACCGTAGACGCCATTATTGAAATTCCCCTTGAAAACAAAGAGACCGGCATTATCATTATCCAGCGCAGCAACCCGCCTTTTGGCTGGGCTTTACCCGGCGGCTTCGTAGATTACGGCGAGAGTTTGGAAGATGCCGTCAAAAGAGAAGCCAAGGAAGAGGCCGATGTAGATTTAACGGAGATAAAACAGTTCCATACCTATTCCGAGCCTGAGCGCGACCCGCGCTTTCATACCGTCAGCACGGTTTTTATTGCCAAAGCAAAAGGTAAGCCGCGGGCAGGCAGCGATGCCGCAGGCCTGAAAGTCATCAAACTTAGCGAAATCAAAAATTTCACCTTCGCCTTCGACCACCAGAAAGTCCTCGCGGATTACCTCGCCTACCGAAACAAATAATTCCTTTAGCAGGTTCTGGCTTAGGTTATTGTTTTAGTTTTTGCCTTCGCGTGCTGAAATTTTTTGCCGTCTGTTGCGGTTTACTCGCCGCTTCCGTCACTAGGCTATCGTAAGGGCAAGCGTACTCCAGCGGTTCGTAAATCCTTGCAGACGCTTGCCAAAAAATTTCTTATGCACGCTCCAGCAAAACCTAAAACTGTTCCTCAAGCGTCCCGCTCGAAAACAGTCCAATCCCCCCACCCTAAACTACCCATTTCCCAGTGGACTAATCATCAGCAGGTTGCGAACGCAATGCAACATATGAGTTTGAGCTGATAGCCAATTTCGCTTAAATTAACCGCGGAAATCTCCCTTGACAAAAAATTGGGGGGGGGGGTAGACTAATTTCTAGGTATTAGGTATATAGGGTATAGCCGTTTAGATGATATTAAAAGTATAGCTAGCTACTCTATGCTATTTGCGAAAAACGCTTAAATAAAAAGGATACGTGCCCAAGCAGAAGGCCTTCACCCTTTTAGAGTTAATCATAGTAATTATTATCATCGGCGTCCTTGCCACCTTAGGCTTTACTCAATACAGTAAGGTAGTGGAAAGTACCCGCCTTGCCGAAGCTAAAGCAATGATAGGCTCTATGCGTCAACTGGCTACCGAATATTATTGGAAGAATGGTTCGCTGGCTGGTATTCAATATGCCGACGTGGGGGTGGATAACAACTGCACATCCAGCAATTTCTACAGATACTGGATCGGCAGTCGGACGTCGGATTGGCTGGATTTGACTGCGACAAGGTGTACCGGCGGTGGCAAGAGTCCAAACGCCTCTAGGGGATACGTGGTTTTTCTCCGGTACTGGCCGGGTACGGGCCGGAATTTCTGGAAGTGCTATTACACTGACGACAATTCCGTGTGCTTTGGCCTGTCGCCTTAGGCGGGGGTGTCCGCTCAGGGCGGTGCACGCCATCTACTGTGCGCGGGGAGATATCTTCTCGAAAGTCGTCTATTTGGTCTTTGGACTCTGTTAAGCCAAAAAGGCAAACCGCGGGCAGGCAGCGATGCCGCAGGCCTCAAAGTCTCAAACTTAGCGAAATCAAAAACTTCGCCTTCGCCTTCGACCACCGGAAAATCCTACAAGATTATCTCGCCTACAGAGACAAATAATCCTTTCAGGGGTTACGACTTAAGTTGTTGTTTTAGGTTTTGCCTTCGCGTGCTGAAAATTTTTGCCGTCTGCTTCGGTTTACGGCTCGCTTCCGTAAAGGCTATCGCGGGTAAAGACATACTCCCGCTCGCCGTAATCCCTCGCAGACATCTGCCAAAAATTTTCTAATTGCACGCTCCAGCAAAACCTAAAACTGTTCCTCAAGCGTCCCGCTCGAAAACAGTCCAATCCCCCCACCCTAAACTACCCATTTCCCAGTGGACTAATCATCAGCAGGTTGCGAACGCAATGCAACATATGAGTTTGAGCTGATAGCCAATTTCGCTTAAATTAACCGCGGAAATCTCCCTTGACAAAAAATTGGGGGGGGGGGTAGACTAATTTCTAGGTATTAGGTATATAGGGTATAGCCGTTTAGATGATATTAAAAGTATAGCTAGCTACTCTATGCTATTTGCGAAAAACGCTTAAATAAAAAGGATACGTGCCCAAGCAGAAGGCCTTCACCCTTTTAGAGTTAATCATAGTAATTATTATCATCGGCGTCCTTGCCACCTTAGGCTTTACTCAATACAGTAAGGTAGTGGAAAGTACCCGCCTTGCCGAAGCTAAAACAATGATAGGCTCTATGCGCCAGCTTACTACCGAATATTATTGGAAGAATGGTTCGCTGGCTGGTATACAGAATAGCGACTTAGGGGTGAATAATACCTGTACACCCTCTAGCTACTACAGATACTACCAGGGGTGGACAAACCCAACAACTTGCCTACACTTGGTAGCCCGTAGGTGTACCAGCGGCGGTAAGACGCCGAACGCGTCCAGGGCGTATAATTTCTTACTCTATAACTATTGTCCGGGCACTGGCCAGGGGAAGTGGGTTTGCTATTATGACGACGGATCCACGTGCTTTGGTTTACCACCCTAATTAAAGCGGTTCATCCCCTCAGTACGTGCTGAAGGTGTGTAAGTCGTATCTTTGGTCTTTGGACTTTAGCTTTTTGAAAATAACCTCGCCTACCGCAAGAATAATCCTTAATCTGTTTCCTCAAAGCACCCCAACCGCTAAAAATTCCGTTAGACTTCGTTCCTCCCCGCGTCTATTAGAGCAGGGTTAAAATGGCTAATATAGTTTCTGTAGAAATCATTGCTACGAAGATTTTATTAGTAAGAGGCAAAAGGGTAATGTTGGATAGCGTTTTGGCCAAGCTTTACGGGGTAAAGACCAAAAATCTTAACAAAGCAGTAAAGAGGAATATTGAACGTTTTCCCGAAGATTTTATGTTTCAACTTTCAAATGAAGAAATTGAAAATTTGAGGTTCCAAATTGGAACCTCAAAAAGAGGAGGCAGGAGATATTTGCCTTACGTATTCACTCAGGAAGGGATCGCCATGCTTTCGAGCGTGTTGAATAGTCCTAGAGCCATTCAGGTCAACGTTCAAATTATGCGCACCTTTGTTAAGTTACGCCGCATGCTTTTGACCAATACTGACCTTAGGCGTAAAATTGAAACAATGGAAAAGAAATATGATAAGCAATTTGCGGTTGTTTTCGAAGCTATAAGACAACTCTTGGAGCCGCCGAAACAGATAAGGACAATAGGCTTCCACGCTGATTAGCGGATCTTGGCCTGAGCTGTTGTTTTAGGTTTTGGCTTACGCTGCGCTCTAAATTTTTTGCCGTCTGCTGCGGTTTACTCACCGCTTCCGTCACTAGGCTATCGTAAGGGCAGGCGTACTCCAGCGGTTCGTAAATCCTTGCAGACACCTGCCAAAAAATTTCTTATGCACGCTCCAGCAAAACCTAAAACTGTTCTTTAAACGTCCCGTTCGAATCCAGTCCAAACCTCCGCTAAATTACTTGTTTTCTAGCGGATCAATCATCAGGATGTTGTGAACGCAATGCAAGATTTGAATTAATAGCCACCCTGTCATAAAACTTGCCCATTTTGGAATGGAAGTGGTATAATTAAAAATATGGATTACGAAAATTTCTTAGCAAATTGTCCAGAGCCGGTTCTTTTTGGGGTTATTTTGAAAAAGTTTTGTCTAAATTGCAATGAATAAAAAACAATTAATAGTTGTTTGGAGGTGAGTATGAAAAAGAATAAAGTGATTGGGCTGTTGTTGTTGGCTTTGGCGATTTACACAATTTTAGGTATGGTTATTAAGAGCGCTGCCTTCTGGCTTATCTATAATTACGTAACGATAATATTATCTGTAATAAGCGGCATTGTCTTGTTAAGCCAAAAATAGCCGGTATAAGAAGGTTAGAATCGTAGATAGGTTGAAAGGGACGCTAAGGACATTGGGGGAGGGAAAATGAGAAAATCAATCTACCTGTTCGTCATGGTAATATTGGTAAGCGGGTGTGCGACTACTGCAAAATACGAGGCAAAATTAAATACTTGGATAGGGCAAAGCGAAGACTCACTGATTGCGGGCTGGGGGGTTCCTAACAAGACATATACTATGTCTGACGGTAAAAAGGCCATTCAGTACGTGCATAAAAATACGGTTCAAACCGGCGGTTACACCTATACGACGCCGCAAACAACCTATGAGTCCGGCACGATAGGAGATAAGCCTTATAGCGGGACGTCTACGACGTATGTAACAGAGATAGAGCCCATTCGGCAGTATAAATCTTATTGCAAGACAAGCTTTATAATAAACAATAGCGGCAAAGTTGAGAGTTGGCACCACGAAGGGAATAATTGCGTTTCCAATTAGGAAGGGGCTATATGAATAAAAAACAGTGGCAGGTTATTTTGGGATTAGCGGCTTATTCTATTGGCGGAGCAATTGTCGTATTCTTTAATTTGGAAACATTTATCCAGATAGTCCGCACCCAACCCTACCTCTTAAAGAGCGTGATAAAGACATATAGCATTATTTTAACGGTAGGGCTTATCTTGATTTATCTTTTGCGGGACAAGAGAAAGGCGGCTTAACCTTCTCTTAGTTGCTTCTCGGCGTCGACGATGTCGCGGTTAATCACGCGGATGGTTTCCTTGATTCTTTCTTTGAGGAGATAAGACGCGACCGGCGCGTCGTGGATCTCCCGCAGCACCTGCACACTCATCCTGAAATACCGCACTACCTCGCCTTCGTCAGTATCGGTAAACTCCAGGATTTTGTCAAAGCGCGTGCCGCGCAGCCACGACTCCATACAACTGCTTAAATGGAAATAAGGCTTTTTGCTGAAAGGGTAAATACGGTATTTATGCTCCTTTTCCTTGATTTCCTCGTAGAGCTCATCGCAGGTATTACGGATATGGCGGCTTGCCTTGGAGATATTCAGCATGCGTTGGTTTTTGCGCGGCTCAAACACCATCGCAGCAGCCAGCACTCCCAGGCCGAATTCTTCAACCTGTTCCAGGATATTGCGCTCATAGAGTTCGCTTAACACCATTTCATATCCGTAAACCGTCTTGGCAAACTGCCCCTTGGAAGTAAGGATGCCGTCCTGGATGTAATTTAAGTCCTTAAGCAATTTCAGCTTAGCCTCGATTAGTCTTAGGGCTTCTCTTTGTTCATATTTTTTGGACTGGAAATGATGCAGGGAAGAGGGGTAAATGTCAAAGATGCCTTCCTTATGTTTCTCGTAAAGATTAAGCACCGTGGCGTAAGAAGTGTTAAACTGGCTACGTACTTCTTCCGGCTGATTGTAGATTACCCGTTTGACCTCGTCAAAACCGATGCGGGTGGGGTTGATGCGGCAGTAGACAAAACCCTCCTTATCCATCCCGCGCCTTCCGGCGCGTCCGGCCATCTGGTAAAAATCCCGCGTCTTTAGCGGCCGCACAAAACGGCCGTAGTATTTACGCAGGTCGTCAAAAATCACCGAGCGGCTGGGCATATTTATCCCGAGGGCAAAGGTTTCGGTAGTGAAGATTACCCGTAACAACTTGCTGGTAAAGAGCCTTTCGATTACTTCTTTGAGGGTCGGCAGCATCCCGGCGTGGTGGTAGGCAATCCCTCTTTGCACCAGGGGCCGCATCTGCTGGCTGGATTTCTCGTGGCTAAGGTCGAAGCGCTCGCAGAGGTTGTCGTACATCGCGATAATTTTTTTTCTTTCTTCACCGTCAAGAAAATCATAGTTATAGACTTCCGAGGCGAGGTCTTCGGCGCGGCGGCGGCCGAAGACGAAATAGATACAGGGCAGGCCTTCTTTTTGCTGGAGGTATTTAATCAGAGTGCTTAATTTATTGGGAGAGCCGTATTTTCTTCTTTTGAGTTCATTGATGTTATTGAGTATTTCGTTGCGGCACTGGTAGAAGAAATGCAGCGGCACCGGCCTTTTTTCTTCAATTACGGTTTTAACGGGCTTATCGT
>CAYWCX010000030.1:0-10257 GCA_964456925.1 uncultured Planctomycetales bacterium | reverse complement strand
TTTTCGGCAAAAGTGCACAAGGATTTACGACGAGTTGGAGTACGCCTGCCCCGCGTTAGCCTACTGACGGAAACGAGGAGTAAACCGTAGTGCACGGCGAAAAATTTCAGCACGCGAAGGCAAAACCCTAAAATTTAAGTTTCTTCAGCAGCCAATCCTTCAATTCGTGCATTTCTTTGACACGGAAAACAAAGCAAAAGATGACGTATGAGATAACGCCGATAATGAGCAATATGCCTAATTCAATGATTCGGTAAAAACTATTATTGACTGCGAATATTCTGTAGTGGCTGGCGTGGGAGCAAATTGCGCCCATTGCAAACGCTGCAAGGAGAATTCGCAGGAAAGAAAATCCGAGTTCCTTGGCATCAAAGGAGCCGATTTTTTTGATGAGGAGAAAGAAAAGTATTAAAGAGGTATTGATACCGGATAACGAAGTCGCTAATGCCAGGCCTGCTAATTTCATCGGAAACATCAGAATCGCATTTAAAGTAACATTAATTATTAGGGCCAGTGCTGCAATTTTAGTCGGGGTTACGGTGTCTTTTAAGGCAAAGAAACAGCATTGCAGGATTTTAGTCGCGCCGTAGGCAGTAAGGCCGATACTGTAGAAGAGCAGCGCCTTGGCAGTCATATTCGCGGAATAGGCATCAAACCTTCCGCCGCCAAAGAGCCCCTTGATAATAGGGTGCGCCAGCACAATAAAACCCATTGAGGCAGGCAGCATCACAAAAAACTCCAGGCGCAGCCCGAAGGAAAGGGTGCGCCTTAGGTTATCCTTATTATCTTCGAGGGCCTGGGTGGAAAAAGTAGGCAGGATTGCCTGGGAAAGGGCATTGCTGAATATCCCAAGGGGGAATTGTATTAAGCGGTACGCAAAGTATAATACCGCCACTCCTCCCTCGCCTACGATAAAACCAAGGGAGCCAAAAATAGAATCCACAAAATTATTCAACTGGTATATGCCGGAACTGAACAAGCGCGGCAGCATAAGCTTACCGATAGTGTTTGCTGCGGGATGGCTGAATTTATGGAATAAATCTAATTTGAAGCCCTTGCGGTAAAGCACCGGGACCTGTATCGCAAGCTGCAAGACCCCCCCTATCAGGACGCCAAGGGCAAGGCCCTGAATCCCTTCGCCGAAAAGCAGGGCAAAGACGATAATCGAGATGTTCAGGAGGCAGGGCGCGAATGCCGGCACCACAAAGTGCTTCAGGGAATTCAATATCCCCATTGCATAAGCGGCGAGACTGATGAGCAGGATATAGGGAAAGATGATGCGGGTTAATCTAACGGTGGTGTCTAACTTGTAGGGGTCGGCGATAAAGCCGGGTGCGATAAGGCGCACAATGAGCGGGGAGAAGATGATACCCAAGAGCGTAATACTCATCAGTATCACCAGGAGCAGGTTCAGGACCACGTTAGCTAATTCCCAGAACTCTTCTCTTGTGTGCTTGACGGTGTATTCGCTGAAGACCGGGACAAAGGCGGCGTTGCTGGCGCCCTCAGCCACCAGGTCGCGGAAAAGGTTGGGGATACGAAAGGCAATTACAAAGGCCTGGGCATAGACATAGACCCCGAAGAGCCGCGCAATTACCACATCCCGGATAAACCCCAGCAGGCGCGAGCAAAAGGTGGCAAAGCCGATAATACTGGCGGATTTTACGATGGACTTGTGTGTTGACATCGCTACTTATTTGTGATATAAGTAGAAAACTACAACTTTTAACAATCCATAAGGAGAGAAAAATGCCAAGACGTAAAAGCGGTATCTTAACAGCCCGTGCCGACAAAAAAAAGCACCTGCACAACCTTAAAGTAAGGCAGGGGTTAAAAAAAGCCGTCAAGAAATTTCAGGCCCTTATCGCGGCCAAGAACGCTTCCGAAGCCGCAAAGCTCCTAACCAACCTTTATTCCCTTCTTGATAAAGCCGCCAAAAAGGACATCGTGCATCCCAATACTGCCAACCGCAAAAAATCCCGCTTTAAAAAGAGTCTGCTCAAAATTTCCAAGGCCGCCTAAAAAGCCCTAATGCCCTGCCTTGGCCCGGCTGCATAAATACACCACTAACCTCTCTAGGGAAAAAACAGGATTAACCCTGCCGGTCTTGATATCAACATCGCAATTAAGCAACAACCTCAATCTTTTCTTCAACTCTAAAGGGCTGCTAGCGTTCCTCTGCCAGTTCGAACGCAAGCCTCCCAGAATCCTCTCTGCCCGTTCTCCGTTTTCAAAAAGCTGCTTCAGCGTCTCCAAGGCCGCAACCGTCCTTCTCGCCTCGATCTGCCGGCATAATTCAAAGCTGTTGGTCAGCCGGATTTCCTTAAAACGCAGCACCCGCGCCTGGCGTGCCAGGGCGTCGATGAATTTCAATTCTTCCCTATCGTTAGGGTCGCGGGGGATAAGGTCGAAAACCAGGATAATCGCAGGGTGGGGCTTGGAAAGATAACGCAGGATAAATGCGCGGACGTCGTCTTTTAAGAACTGGGCGTCCTTGATAACCAAAAGCCTTTTCTTTGAACCTGCCGGGATGCCCAGCAACCGCTCCTGCAGGTCGCGCAGCTGGAACTCTTTTGCGTATAATATGTCGGTGTTGAAATCCCGGGTGGCCTGGGTTAAGTATTCCTTCTTGATTCGCTTTAGAGCTTCGTCTTTACGGGAGGAGCCGTCCAGGCCGATGATGTCATGGCCGATAAAAAGATAGGCGAGGTTTTCTTTCCTTACCATTCCTCAACTGTGCGCTCCACAATGCGGCGGGCCAGGTCCTCAACGGCCTCGGGGGTGGCTTGGTCTGCGGTTTTGGTGGTAACGGCTGCGGTTGTAGCGTAGGTGGTAAAGTAATCGTAATAACCGGTAAAATTCTTTTCTTCCCAGAGCAGTTTATTCTCTTTCGCGTCCCACATACTGATATTGACGATGACGTTAAGCCGGTATTCCTCCACATCGTCGCTCTCGGTGTATCTTAAGGGGTCCTGGCGGAACTCCACCACTTCGCCCTTAAGGATTAAATCCGCGTACTCTTCCCTTACCGGCTTGAGGTTGCCGTCAAAAATGAACTTATTCACCACTTCCCTGGTGACATCGCTTTCAATCATCGGTTTGGTGATTTTATATTTGTCGGCGGCGTCGACATTGCTGGTGATGTCTATCTTGTTTACGAAGGGGGCTATGTAGATGGTCTTGAAGCGGCTGGAGATCATCGAGCGCGTGGTGTAGCCGCATCCCGCAATCAAAAAAACCGCTGCCAGCAAAACAACTTTTAAACCTTTATAATAAGACCTCATCATATTATTTCCTGCCTGCGTCTATTATCTGTAGTCTTTCCATCGCCCTGGCAGCCCAGGGGCTTTCGCTGTAATTATTGACGATTTCGTTATAGTAAATGCGCGCGGCATTCCAGGCCTTCTGCTTTTCGTAGAAACGGCCGATATTATAGGCGCTCTCCGCCTCTTTTTCTTTTAACTGGTTGATGTTGGCCTCGGCGTCGCGGGACAAGACCGCATCGGGGTGCTCGCGGACAAAATCCTCGAATTTATCCTTTGCCTCGCGGGTAGCCTCCTGGTCGTAATCCGAACCCTTGGAGAGGCTGGCGCGGCAGGCGGCAATCTGGAATTTGGCTGCCTCGACCCATTCGCTGTCCGGATAGGTGGAGATTACCTTGTTGAAGGCCTCCTCGGCCTCGTAATAGCGCGTCAGGCTCTTTAAAACCAGGCCGAGCTTATATTGGGCCTTCGGGGCGAGCGGGCCGTAATTGGAATTCTCGACTACCTTGCTGAATATTTCAATCGCGGGGTTTTCTACCGGCAGGTTAACGCCCAGGGACTTGCGTTTCTTACCCTCCATAAAGGCCTCGCCGATTTTGTATTCGCGTTCGATAATCTCCGGAATCCTGTTCGAAAAGGGGTATTTGTCGATTACCTTCTGGTAGGCCTGGTAGGCCTCGTAGAGTTTATCCTCGGCCTCCTCGACCAACCCTAAATAATACTGGCTCTCTGCTGCCTCTACGGATTTCGGATAACTCCTTAAGAGCTTCTTAAATTCGCGCCTGGCCTCTTCATACTGCTTGGCATCGTAGGCGCCCATAGCAACCTCTAACTGCTCTTTCGGGGTGGACTTGACCGCGGTCTTGGGGTTAACCCATTTCTGGGTCTTCGGGGTCCAGATCCAGTAGGCATAGGCCGGCGATGCGGCAAAAAGCAGGCAACTTGTTAAAAATATTAAAGTTTTACGCCTCATGTCAGTCTAAATTAACATAGCTGCCTGGCTTTGTCAATATATTATTAGAAAGTCAGGAAGGCAGGCGTAAATATGCGCCCGGGATTTTAAGCACCAGGGTATTCACCGCTACCATAGCCCAGACCAGGGCTTCGTTAGCGCGGGCAAACAGCGGGGCAAGCGCCGGACAGCATAAACCTGCGGTAATAAGGCTGAATCCGGAAAGGGTAATCAGGGATGCCAGAGGAGCCACCAGGATATTTGCCAGGACGGTTACCGGAGAAAAAATCTTAAAATAGCACGCGACCAGACCGGCAGTGCCCAGCCAGGCAGAAAGAGACACCAGGCAGCCCTCAAGGACAAACCTTAAGGGCCTGAACTGTAAACGATTTAACCCGGCGGCCTGTTTTAGCCTGGGGTAGAGATAAATAATGGAGATTACGCTGGCAAAGGAAAGCTGGAACCCCGCATCAAAAAGTTGATTCGGGTTAAAGAGCAGGATAACTAACGCTGCCACGCAAATGGCATTGCAGATATCAGGGTCTCTTTTGATTAAATAAGAAGCGATAAAAACTATTGCCATTACCGTAGCCCTTACCACCGGATTGGAAGCCCCGGTTATCAGGCAATAAGTGATGATTAGGGGCAGGGAAACGAGAAAACGCCAGTAACGCGGCAGCCGCAATAACCTCAAAAATAAAATGATAATAAAAACCACTATCCCGACGTTAAAGCCGCTGACTACCAGGATATGCACTGTGCCGGACTTTACCATAAGGTTATTGACAAAATCCGGGATATCGCGGCGCTCACCGAGAATCATGGCATCCAGAATACTGGCCGGGATGCCGTTTAGATATTGAAAAATTATCCCTTCGAGGCGCCTTTTAATTGCCGCGGTAAAACTGCGGTAGAAACAGCTGCGCCGGCTATCTACCTTCACCAAGGCAGGGCTGTTTTTGACGCTCATAATAAACCAGATATCCTGCCTGCGTAAATAATCCCGGTAACGCCGGCGGCTTTCTCCCGGGCCCCAGGGCTGGTAGAGTTTGCCTTTTAAAAGGAGTCGCTGGCCGTCATGCAATTCCTCCCCGACGCGGGTATGAACCAGAATCTTGCCACAGCAAGTGCGGCTTGAACTAGCGACGCCTATCTCCTCGGCCCGCAGGACAAAAATCAAATTCTGCCCTCTTATTTCGGGCTCGCCATTGATAACGCCTTTTACGATACAGGGTTGACGGTTGCGGTAGGAGACAATTTTAAAGATGTGGCAGCCGGGCAGGATGCGGCTGGTCTTCAATATTATCGCACCCAGTAAAAACGCCAGGCACACCAGGATAATATCAAAGACCCTGCCTTTTCTTGAAAACAAAAAACCGCCAAGCAAAAATAAAACGGCTAAGGAATAAACGAATAGCCAGGCAAACCTTAAATGGCCGGCAAGGACTATCCCGGCGCAGAAGGCAGCGGTTAAAACCGCCAAAGGATGCTTCATCGTTTTATTTCACCGTAAAATAACCTTTGAGTTTCTCGTAACGGTAGTTGTTGATGCCGCTGATGTTTTTAAGTTCCTCAACCTCGCCAAAAGCGCCCTCTCTGGTGCGGTATTCCAGGATGCGCTCTGCTAATTTCTCGCCGATGCCCGGCATCTCCATCAACATTTGCTTATCCGCGCGGTTCAAATCAACCTTGCCGATATCAAGATTTAAAACAGGCATAACGCTGCTTTTAGAATTTAGTTTGGCGGCAAAATTAAGGGCGCAGCCGGCGAGGGCTAAGGTAACCAAAAATAAAACTACCTGGCGCTCCTGCCGCGTGAAGGCAAACATCAATCCTCCTTTTTCTATCTTAATAGACGCGCACATACCGAAAATCTAACAACAATATTCTTAGGCAATTTATTGGGCGGGCGGCTTAGACGGTTCACCCGCATAAAAATGAAGTCGGTGAGAACGAGGGTCCGCAGGGAAGCGTAGTCCCGCCTCGCAGGGGCGGGACAAGCGTCCCCACGAGAAACAGACCAAGCCAAAACCCGCCAATAATTGCGTCTTTGAAAAAGGGGAAATTTTAGGGTATAATTAAGGTATGGCTAGCGGCAAGGTTCTCCTCATTGATGACGACCAGGACATCGTGCAGGAAACCCAGGAAACGCTGGTAAGGGCGGGCTATGCGGTTTGCTGCGCCAACAGCTCTTTTGAAGCCTTCAAGCGCCTGAGGTCCTTCCTGCCGGATGTGATACTGCTGGATTTGGTGTTTCCGGACGAGAGCGGGTTCAGGATTGCCCAGAAGATTAAGGCCATCGAGCGATACAAAAACATCCCCATTATCGCAATATCCTTTAAGAAAGACGCCATTGACAAGCACATCGCTGCCAAGGCCGGGATAGTGCATTATTTAGAAAAACCCCTCGATAAAGAGCGCCTGCTCTTCTGTATCCGCGATATCTTGGGTATTCCAGAAAATAATTAGAAATTCCGGGCGGGTTAAATTACGAGGTTTATAAGTTTGCGCGGGACGACGATAAACTTCTTCACCGGCCTGCCTGCCAGCCACTGCCGCACTTTTTCGTCGCCAAGCACCAATTCCCTCAACTTCCCTTCCGCAATATCCTTGGGGACTTCGATTTTGGAGCGCAGCTTGCCGTTTACCTGAATCACCATGGTAACCGTAGCTTCCTCCAGGAATTTTTCGTCGTAGTTCGGCCAGCCTGCCTTAAGGATGCCACCCTTGTTGCCAAGGCGCTGCCACATCTCTTCAGCGAGGTGCGGGGCAAACGGCGCAATCAATATTACGGCAGTTTCAACCGCTTCGGCAATATCGCTGTTTAAATTCTGGTATATTTCGTTAACCAGCTCCATAATGCCCGAAATAGCGGTATTGAATTTGAAACCTTGAATATCAGCAGTGACTTCCTTAATCGCCTGGTGTATCTTTTTCTCTAAGGCCGGGTTTGGCGCCTGGTTTTTCGCGCTCTTAAGATAATCCAGCAGCCGCCAGACGCGGTTTAAAAATCTAAAAGAGCCGTCAATCGCCTGCTCGGACCACTCCATCTCCACTTCCGGCGGAGCGGCAAACAGAATGTATAACCTTAAGGTGTCGGCGCCGTATTTTTCAATCGTCAAATCCGGGTCAACGATATTGCCGCGCGACTTTGACATTACCTCGCCCTCCTTCAAGACCATCCCCTGCGTCAACAATCTCCGGAAAGGCTCCTCAAAATCCAGGCAACCGATGTCGCTCAGGAACTTGGTAAAGAAGCGCGAATACAATAAATGCAGAACCGCATGTTCAATCCCGCCGATATACTGGTCCACCGGCATCCAGTAGGACACCTCTTTTTTATCAAAAGGCCCGGCTTTGAATTTCGGGGAGCAGAACCTTAAAAAATACCAGGAGGAATCGATAAAGGTGGTCATGGTATCGGTTTCCCGGCGGGCAGGGGATTTACATTTGGGGCATCTGACGTTCACAAAACTTTTTACCTGCGATAACGGGCTGCCGCCTTTTCCGGAAATCCTGACCTCATCCGGCAACTCTACCGGAAGGTCCTTTTCCGCGACCGGCACAATCCCGCACCTGTGGCAGTAAATAACCGGGATGGGCGTGCCCCAGTAGCGCTGACGGGAAATCAGCCAATCGCGCAGCCGCCAGTGTAAAACCCTCCTGCCGATGCCGCGCTGCTCCATCCATTCGGCAATCCTGATTTTTGCCTCTTCGCTATTCAAGCCGTCAAATTGGGCAGAATTAACCTGTAGCCCCTCGCCTTCATAGGCCTCGGCCAATTCCGCAGGCGCCTCGCCAGAAGGCCTGATAACAATTTTTATCGGCAACCCGTGTTCTTTGGCAAAAAGGAAATCGCGCTGGTCATGGGCAGGCACTGCCATAATCGCGCCGCTGCCGTATTCGGTCAAAACATAATCGCCTATCCAGATGGGTATCTTTTCGTTGTTAACCGGATTAACGGCGTAACTTCCGGTAAAAACCCCCTCTTTTTTAATGCCGGTGGCAGTGCGGACATTCCTGGCTTCCCTGCTGACCTTGTCAATAAAAGCAAGCGCCTCTTTCTCCTCGGGCTTACCTTTAATAAACCCCCTGACCAGCGGGTGCTCCGGCGCCAGAACCATATAGGTAGCCCCGAAAATAGTATCCTGGCGGGTGGTGAATACCGGGATTACCTTGCCGCTGTCGGATTCCTTGAAATAAATCTCCACCCCTTCGCTTCGCCCCAGCCAGTTTTTCTGCATCGTAAGAACGCGCTCCGGCCAGTGTTTTAGGGTGTCAAGGTCGTCCAGCAACCTTTCCTTATAGTCGGTTATTTTTATGAACCACTGTTCGAGGTCCTTTTGGCTCACTTCCTTTTTACAGCGCCAGCATTTGCCGTCGATGACCTCCTCATTGGCAAGGGTAGTCTCGCATTCCGGGCACCAGTTCACGTTGGATTCTTTTTTATAGGCGAGGCCGCGCTCGTACATCTTCAGGAATATCCACTGGTTCCAGCGGTAATATTCGGGCAGGCAGGTCGAAATCTCCCTCCCCCAATCGTAGGAAAAACCCATGCGCATCAATTCCCGGCGCATCCACTTGATGCAATTCATCGTCCAGGCGCGGGGGTGGCTCCTGTTTTTAATAGCTGCGTTTTCTGCGGGCTGGCCAAAGGCATCGAATCCCATCGGATGCAGCACGTTAAAACCCTGGGCAATTTTAAAACGCGCCGCTACATCGGCGATGGTATAATTGCGCACGTGGCCCATATGGATTCTTCCCGACGGATAAGGGAACATCTCCAAAAGATAATACTTGGGCCGGCTTCCTTCAATCGCGGCGGAGAAAACCTTATTTTTCTGCCAGGCCTTCTGCCATTTTTCCTCAATCTTCTTAAAAGGATATATCATTTTATTATTTCCTCAGGCCCCGCACGACCGCGAGGTTCAGGGCGTCGTCCTGCGGTTTCTTTTTCGGGGTCTCCAGGACAAAGGGCTTGTTCCTTAATTTGGGGTGGTTGATAATCCTGCGCATCGCCTCCAGCCCGATCCTGCCTTTGCCGATGTGCTCGTGCACGTCGTGGTGCGAGCCGAGCTTGTCTCTGGCATCGTTCAAATGGATAAGTTTAATCAAACTCAAACCCACCATCCGGTCTATTTCTGCCAGGCTCTGTTCCAGGCCTTCTCTGGTGGCGATGTCATAACCGGCTAAATAGGCATGCGCGGTGTCAAAACAAAACCCCACCCGCTCCTTATTAACCAACCCTTCTAAAACCGTTTTCTGATGTATGAATTTATATCCCAGCCAGGAACCAGAACCCGCGGTGTTCTCCATGAGTATCCCGACGCTGGTATTTTTGGTTTTCTCGATAATAATGTTCAGGGCCTCGGTTAACCTTTTTAAGCCCTTCTCCTCCGAGGTCTCGCGGTGGCTGCCCATATGCGTAACGATATAGTCCGCCTTCAGGGCGTGTGCCTCCAGGATATCCTCGATATAGGCCTCGATGGAGGCCTCGTAGAGCCGGGGGTTGGGCGAGGCAAGGTTAATCAGATACGGCACGTGGATGAAAAGCGGCCGTATCTTAAAGCGCTCCTCCCTTTTGTTAAACTCCGCGACTTCGTCTTTATCAAGGAAGTTCTCTCGCCAGCGCTGCGGGCTGCGCGAGAATATCTGCATCGTGTTACAGCCCAATTCCCGGGCGCGGCCGAGCGCCTCGTAGATGCTGCCGCTGATAGAAACGTGCACCCCTAAAATCATCTGCATAATTAAACCCTATTATACACCCCAAAGGCGGCGGGTCAAGGCTCTACTGAAATAAAAAGGGCGGTAAGGACCGCCCTTTACATTATTGGTGGAGCTGGAGGGGATCGAACCCTCGGCCCCTTGCATGCCATGCAAGTGCTCATCCCAGCTGAGCTACAGCCCCATATTTAATTAGTTATTGACCTGGGATATTTTAGAATATAAAATAGTCTGCGTCAACTCTAATTTTGCCGGGGTGGCGGAATGGCAGACGCGGCAGCCTCAAAAGCTGTTGAGGGCAACCTCGTGTGGGTTCAA
>CAYWCX010000029.1:0-11765 GCA_964456925.1 uncultured Planctomycetales bacterium | reverse complement strand
AATTCGATGAAACTCTTAATACCCTTGGATAATATGAACCTCATTGAATCCTCCCAAAGGACGCTGGAGGCAACCTGTTTAATGAGGTTATCTTTGATTTCAGCGGGATTAGCTGCGGGTTTGGCGGTAACATTGCTGACCACGCTGAGCTTGGGGCTCTGGATATTAATCTTCTGGAGTTCCTGCGCTAACCTTGCTGAGGCCCCCTGCATTAGGGAAGAATGGAATGCGCCGCTTACCTCTAATAATATCGCCCTTTTAGCGCCCAGTTCCCGGGCAAGCTTTTCGGCTTCGGCAATCTCCTTTACCCCGCCGGAAATGACGGTCTGTCCGGGGCAGTTCAGATTGGCGATTTCGGTATTAGCCCTGGCGCAAACCTCCTTAACGGCTTCCAAATCCAAGCCGATTAAGGAAAGCATCCTGCCCGGCTTTTTCAATGCCTCCTCTTCCATAAATTCGCCGCGTTTGCGCACGAGATAAAGCGCATCTTCAAAACTTAAAGCCCTTGCTGCCACTAATGCCGAGTATTCTCCGAGGCTTAAGCCGGCGGCATAACTTGTTCCGTTTTTAAGCGCGGCGGGATATTTCGCCTCCAGCGCCCGGAAGGCAGCGATAGTCGCAGTCAGGACTGCGGGCTGGCAATTGTTGGTCTTGACGAGTTCTTCAGCAGGGCCCTCAAAACAGATGCGGGAAAGGGAAAAACCCAAAACGCTATCCGCCTTTTCAAATACCGCCTTGCTTTCGGGAAAGGCTTCTGCGAGATCCCTGCCCATCCCTACATACTGCGCCCCCTGTCCGGCAAAAAGAAAAGCTACCATTGTATCACGCACGCGCCCCAGACCAGGCCGGCGCCAAAGGCATCAAGAAGTATGGTATCGCCCTTTTTCACCCGGCCTTCCCTTACCGCATCACAGAGGGCAATCGCGCTAGATGCAGAAGACATGTTACCGTATCTGGCAATGTTAAGGTAAATGCTGTCTTCGACAAACCCGAGCTTCTTTGCCACCGCTAAAATAATACGGATATTCGCCTGATGCGGAATAACCAGGTCAATATCCTTGCATTTTAAGCCTGCCCTTTCAACCGCAATCAGGGCGGCATCGGCCATGCTTTTTACCGCAATCTTAAAGAGTTCGTTACCGCGCATCTTGACGTAATGCAGGCGCTTTTCAATAGTTTCCTTAGTGGCTGGCAGGCGCGAACCGCCGGCAGGGACATTTAAAAGCTCGGTCATATCTCCGTTACTGCCGAGGTATGTCGAAAGTATCCCCCCGGACTCAACCTCAGATAAGACCGCTGCCCCTGCTCCGTCTCCGAATAACACGCAGGTATTACGGTCCTGCCAGTCGGTAACGGATGATAAAACCTCCACCCCCGCTACCAGGACATTCTTATATGTTCCGCAGGCAAGGAATTGCTGGGCAGTGGTTAAGGCATAGATAAACCCGGCACAGGCAGCCGAGATATCAAAACAGACGGCATTTTTAGCGCCCAGCCCGCTCTGCACCAAACAGGCAGTAGAAGGAAACTGCATATCCGGCGTGACCGTGGCGACGATAATGAGTTCAACCTCCTCGGGCTTGAGCTTGGCATCCGCTAATGCCTGCCTGCAGGCTGCCAGGGCGAGGTCTGAAGCGGCTTCGTTTTTGGCTGCGAGGCGCCGCTCTTTTATCCCGGTGCGGGTGGTAATCCACTCGTCGCTGGTATCCACCATCTTCTCTAAGTCGGCGTTAGTCAGGACTTTCTCGGGCAGGTACTTGCCGACGCCGATAATCCCTATTTTTTTCATATTTATCCCTTATTGATTAAACGGCTGGCCGGCACTGACGGGGCCGATTGCCTCGGAGATTTTTTCGTTAAACTTACGCTCCACTTCTTCCCGGGCGACCCTGATGGCGTTCTTGATGGCGCGGGCATTGGAACGCCCGTGACCGATGATAACCACGCCGTCCACTCCTAAAAGCGGCGCTCCGCCGTATTCGGAATAATCCAGTTTTTTCTTAATACCCGAGAAGCTTTTCTTTAAAAGCATCGCGCCCATAATACCGGTCAGGCTGCTCTTAAGATGGCGCTTGAGAAGCTCCTGAACCGCTTCGGCTAAGCTCTCGGAAACCTTGAGCGCGACGTTGCCCACAAAACCGTCGCAGACAATGATATCGCATCTGCCGGAAAAAATATCCTTGCCTTCGATATTGCCGATAAAATTAAGCCTGCTCTTTTCAAATAATTCGTGGGTTTCCTTCATAAATTCCGTGCCCTTGCTCTCCTCTTCGCCGATGTTTAAAAGCCCGACCTCGGGGGTGGGTTGGTTGAGGATATAACGGAAATAGGCATCGCCCATAATGCCGTATTGCAGCAAATGCATCGGCTTGGGGTCGATATTAGCGCCGACGTCAATAACCAGGGAAATGCCTTTTAAGGTAGGCAGGACCAGGGCGATACCGGGGCGCTCTACGCCCGGTAAAAGACGCAGGCTTAAAGTCGCTGCGCACACCGCTGCTCCGGTATTGCCGGCGCTAAAAAAGGCGTCGCCCCTGCCTTCCTTAACCAGCTCTAACCCCGCGACGATTGAAGAATCCCTTTTCTTGCGCACGCTGGCAGCAGCCGGTTCGGACATTTCGATAATTTCGCCGGCATGATGAATAGAAAGACGGCTGCTGTCATAACGGGATTTTTTGAGAAGCGGCTTCAAAACCTCTTCCCGGCCGACCAGCACCACCTCGACCTCATATTCCTTGACCGCGGCTAACGCCCCTTCTACTACCACCCGCGGGGCATAGTCTCCGCCCATCGCATCTACAATAATCCTGGCCATCTTATTGTTTCTTCTTCTTTTCTTTTACCTTGACCTCAAACACCTGCCTGCCGTCATAGTAACCGCACACCTGACAGACGCGATGCGCTAATTTGGGCTGTTTACACTGCGGGCATGGCACAAGGTTGAGGCTGTTTATTTTCCAGTGGGTACGGCGCTTTCTCCCGCGCGCCTTAGAATGTCTTCTTTTCGGTAGCGGCACTTCCTGCTCCTTTCCTTGTTCTTAATTATTATTACAGTTACAATCGCCCTGGTTAAGTTCCTTGCCGCAGTTAACGCAGAGCCCCCGGCAATCCTGGCGGCAGAGGGGCTTCACCGGATATCCCAGGATTAACTGGTCCCTTATTTCAGGGTCAAAATCAATCAGGGGCTGCGAGCTGTGCACCGGGTAATCTATCCGGATATCCCTTTCGAGCTGCGCCGCGAATTCAGCGAGGCAGCGGCTGCACACCAGTGACATTGCCCCTCTTACCTTAATTAGGGCCGTGACGACGTTGGTAACCTTGGAAAGCCTGGCCTTTAACTCCAGCGACCCACGCAACTTCACTAAATCCGTATCCAACTCCCACTCCGAGGGGTTGATGGTCTCTTCTAAAACCAGCCCCTCCGGCGGTATCTGTCGGGCATCTATCTTCATCGCCAGGTTATTAACGCGCCTTATTTAATCTCTTCTTTAACGCCGTCTCCACGAAACGCGGCACGAAACTGGAAAGGCCAGCGCCCAAAGAAGCGGCTTCCTTTAAAAGTTTTGAGGAAAGATAACTGTAAGACTCCTGCGGCATCAGGAAAATGGTCTCGATATCCGGGGCGAGCTTGCGGTTCGTCAAGGCCATCTGGAATTCGTATTCGAAATCCGAAAGCATCCTCAAACCCCGGATAAGCACCCTGGCTTTTTTACGGCGCGCATAATCCACCACCAGGCCCTTAAAATCATCCACCGTCACCCCCTGCATCCCGCGGGTGGCTTTCTTGAGCATCGCGACCCTTTCGTTTACGCTAAAGAGAGGTTTCTTATGGTAGTTATGCGCCACTGCCACAATCACTTCGGAAAAAATATCCTGCGCCCTCTTGATGAGGTCAATGTGGCCGTAGGTAACGGGGTCAAAGCTGCCGGCATAAATTGCGGTCTGGCACATCGTCAACTATCCTCTTTCGCGGAAAAATGATAACGCGGTATCGCCGTAGTGTTTCTGCCTGGCAAGGGCTAAATTTTTGAGGTCGTGCGGTAGAATATCTTTGCGGAAATGCTGCACTGCTATAATACCATTGGGCGCTAATATATCATAAGCGTCCAGGATTTGCAAGTTTTTTTTTGCCAAACCACGATAATAAGGCGGGTCAAGGAAGATAATATCAAAGCGCTTGCCGGCCTTAAAGAGCGCCTTTACGGCATCTTCGGCCGCAAAGGCATAGAGGCTGCAGGAACGCAGTTTCAGGGAAGCAATGTTCTTCTTAATCGCACCAATGCAGCGCGGGTCGTCCTCCACCAGGGTTAATCCCGCTGCACCGCGTGAAACTGCCTCGAATCCCACTGCGCCTGAGCCCGCAAACAACTCCAGGAATGACAGCCCCGCGATATCCCCGAGGATATCGAAAAGCGCCTTCCTGACTTTATTCTGGGTGGGCCGGATACCCGCAGGCATCCTGATTGCCCTGCCCTTATTACTGCCCGTGATAATGCGCATCTTAACCTACCATAATTAAATCCTGGTATTCCGGAAAACGGGTTAACAACCTCCTCTTGACCGGCTCATTCTGTTTAAGCTCGAAGTTGGGGTCGGCGCTCACAAGCTTAAGCGCCTCTTCGCGCGCCTTCTTCAAGAGCTGCATCTGGCTTAAGGGGTTGCCGATGCGTAACTCCGAAAGCCCGTGCTGGCGGCTGCCGAAAAATTCGCCCGGCCCGCGAATCCTGAGGTCCTCCTCGGCAATGCGGAACCCGTCGCTGTAACGCACCATTGCCTCTAAGCGCCTCCGGGATTCCGGGGTGGAAGAATCCGAAACCAGGATACAAAAGGATTTAGCGCTGCCCCGGCCTATCCTGCCGCGCAGCTGATGTAATTGGCTCAAGCCGAAGCGTTCGGCATGCGCCACCAGCATACAAGTGGCAGAGGGGATGTCAATACCCACTTCTAACACCGTGGTGGAAACCAGAAGATCAATCTCGCGGTTTTTAAATCCGGCCATAATCCTGTCCTGTTCCTTCTGCTTTAACCTGCCGTGCACCAGGCCGAGGCGGAACTCCTTAAATTCCTTACTCTTTAATTCCTCATACATCTTCCTTGCTCCGGCGATATCCAAGGCGTATGACTCCTCGATTACCGGATAGATGATATATACCTGATGACCCTGCTTAAGCTGCTCTTTGGCAAGGCCGTAGGCGCGCTGCATTTCCTCTTCATTGAATAAAATAGTCTCTACCGGCAAGCGACCGGGCGGTAGCTCGTTAATCACCGAGATATCGAGGTCGCCGTAAAGGGTAATGGCTAAAGTGCGCGGGATGGGCGTCGCAGTCATAATCAGGACATCGGGATTGGTGCCCTTGGCGGGTAAAAGCGCCCTCTGGGCTACCCCGAACTTATGCTGCTCGTCAATGATAACTAAACTTAATTTCCGGAATTTAACTTTTTCTTCCAGCAAGGCATGGGTGCCGATTACCAAATCGACCTTGCCTGCTGTTATCTGCGCATAAGCCTGCGCCTTCTCTTTCTTCTCCAGGCTGCTGGTGAGCAGGCTCACTTTTAAGCGCTTTTTCCTGCGGCTGTCTGTTCCTGATTCTGCGTTCGACAGGCGATTCTCCCGGCGGACACGAGACATTTGACGGCTGATTTTTTCGTAGTGCTGCCGGGCTAAAATTTCCGTAGGCACCATAAAGGCAACCTGATAACCTGCCTGCACAGCAATGAGACTGGCAATGGTAGCAACTACGGTTTTACCCGACCCTACATCTCCCTGTAGCAGGCGCTGCATCGGCCGGGGGCTTGCCATATCCGTTTTTATCTCCGCCAGGACATTCTTCTGCGCTGCGGTCAGCTCAAAAGGCAGGTGCGCGATAAAATCCGCAACTGCTGCCTCTTCTATTTTATGCACAATGCCGTCCTTCTCTTTTCTTCTGGATTTCCTTAAGGCGAGCGGGAGCTGAAAGATAAAAAATTCCTCGAATGAAAGCCGCTGGTAGGCCTGTTGCTGCAGCTCGCGGTCCTGCGGGAAGTGGATATTAACAATGCTCTTTGCGAGATTAAGAAGGCCGTTGCGCAGTCTTAACTCATAACTTAAAAAATCCTGCATCGTGGGAAGGCACTCATCCAGGGACTGCTTGACCAACTGGCGCCAACTCCGCTGGGTTATCCCTGCCGGCAGAGAATAGACCGGCACAATCCTCGCGCTGCTTAAGTTATCGTCGCTGTCGCCGTCTAAGATTTCAAATTCCGGGGAGCTCATCTGCAGCCTTCCGGCATAACTTTCCACTTTACCGTAGAGTATTAGCGGGATGCCCGGCTTAAAATAATCCGCCAGATATGGCTGGTTGAACCAGACGCAGAAAATCTTACCGCTGTCATCGCCGACCACTACCTCCAGGATGCTGAAACCCCGGCGCCGCATAGACTGGCGTTCATTTTTAGTCAAGACCCTGGCCTTGACAGTCTGGAGTTCGCCTTGTTTTAACGCCGAGATGGGGCTTAAGTTCGTGCGGTCTTCGTAGCGGCGGGGAAAATAGTAAAGCAAGTCTTCGATGGTGTTGATGCCGAGGCCGGAAATGACCTTGGCTTTTTTGGGACCGACCCCTTTAAGATATCTTACCGGCGTCTCCAGTAATTTGTTCATCGCTAAAGGGTAACTTCCGGCTGCAGCGAGTCGTCAGCGGGGATTTCAGGATGAGGCTCGGGTATGTTTCCGGGTTTAAGTTTCGAGGGCTCCACTTCTATTTTTAATTCTGCGCTGGAATAGGTTTTATCCCCGATTTTAAGCTCTGCGGGGCTGATGGTAAAAACCCCCGCCGCCGTCGGAGCCAGCACAAAGATATAAGCGAGGGTAGTCCTGGTCTTGCCCTGCGCTATGGTAATCTGGGAGGTGTTAGTCCGTGACAAAACCTTAAACCCCGAAAAATCCGGAAATTTCGGCTTGGGGATGCGGCTTAAGGAGGAACTGATAGTCAACTTATAACTAAAGATAGCGTCGGCGCTAATCCTGGCCTTGTCAACCTCGGCATCAAGGACAACCTCTTCGGCAACGGCCCTGCCTGCCAGAAAGAAAAACGCCGCACATAACACAACAAATGTGGTGGTCCTTGCATTCATCGCAAAATCATCCTTGCTATTTATCATAACATAGCGGACTGATGAGGACAATATTTTTTGAATCCGCGGAAAACGCTTTCCTGTTTTTGCTCACTACCCTTGATTTATGCCGGAAAATATGGCATATTTTAAAGTGCACGTATTATACCAAGGAGGTTGGTTGATAGCGTAAGCCATCAGGCCTATCACCTACAAAAAAATCCCCGCGAACCGGGGATTTTTTGTTGCGGAACTCTTCGATTACGGCTGCCATATCCTGCCTGCCCTTGGCGCGATAGGCCTTTTCCTTCAGGCGGCGGATACCACGTCTGCCCCGGACATACCAGCCGAAGAACTTATGAAAAATCTTCACCCCGTTTCTCTCACCCTGAAAACTGATACAGCCGTCTAAATGTTCCAGCATAGTCTCGGCTATCTCGGCACTGCCGGGATAGACCGGCAACTTGTCCTCTTCAAGCAGACCCTTAATCTGCCGGAATATCCAGGGGTTTCCCAGCGCCCCCCGCGCGATTAAGACGCCGTCGCAAGCGGTCTCCTCAAACATCTTCGCCGCCAACAGCGCAGAAAGTATATCACCGCTGGCAATAACCGGTATCTTTAACCCTGCTTTTATTCTGGCGATAGTCCCGTAATCTACCTTGCCGCTATACCCTTGAGCCTTAGTCCTGCCGTGAATGAATAAAGCGCTCACCCCGGCCTCCTCGGCAGCCAGCGCCAACTCCAGCGCATTAAGCGAACCCTTATCCCAGCCGCTGCGGATTTTCACCGTCACCGGTACGGAGGAATTTTTGATTACCAACTGCAGTAATTTATTTAAACGCCGGGGGTCCTTTAAAAGAGTGGCGCCTTCTCCCCTGCGGGTAACTTTCCTGACCGGGCAAGCGGCATTGAAATCCAGGACATCGTAGCGGTAATCCCGCAGGATATCCAATCCCCTTACAATAAAATCCGGCTCACAACCCAAAATCTGCACCCCCAAAGGCCGGTCATCTTTTCCGGTAGCAAGCATCTCCTGGGTTTTACGGCTGTTGTAACCCAGCGAGCGCACGTTAATCATCTCCACAAAAGCCAGTTCGCAGCCGAATTTACGGTTCAGGAGCCGAAAGGGAAGGTCGGTTATCCCGGCCATGGGCGCAAGGATAAGGTTGGATTTTAATTTGAGATTGCCGATTTTCAGCATCGGATAAATAGAATGAAACGGGGTTAGTCTTGTTGAGGAAGGATTCCTTTAATAACCTTAACAGTAGTATGCTGGCTGTCTTTCCAGGGCCAGAGCATCACAAAAAATACCTCGCGCCCCTGGCGCTTAAAATAAAGGGACTGTCCGGGCATGATGCCGCCGAAGTCCTTAAGCCCCTCCTCTACCTCGGCCTCCAGTCTTTTCTGGGAAGGCCAGATAGCCGGGCCAAGCAGAAATACGAGTCTGATATTCAGCGCCCCCAATTTATCGTTGGTAACTACTAACTCAAGGTAATCCTCGCGCTCAATGCGCAGGGTATCGAAACCTATGGCCTTAAGTTCGCCCTTAAGTTCCTCAAAGCGCAAGTTATTGTTCTCGGTTCTCGATGGAAACAAGGCTGAGCTCTCCGTTTCTTTTTTTAACCATCGCCGTCACCTGTAAACTGCTGTCCGGCTTCTTTAAAAATTCTTCGATTTTAGCGTTGCTGGCAGCGTCAAACTTGTAGAGCTTGCCCTCGCAAAAGATGGAATAACCGCTCTTGACGCAGTCAGGCTGAAGCGCAATCTCCTTGCTGTAGGTCTTGACGGAATCCTCTAACTCTGCGGTCCCCTTGGAGCCGGCGCTGATATTATCAATAATATCGCCCTTAAACATTATGGAATCAATTGTGAGGGTGGCGGTGAGGCTTACATCTGCGGCCTGGGCTGACGTAACCGCCAGGCACAAGATTACCCCTGTCAAAAACAGATAGCGCATCAGAGTCTCCTTTATTTTTTCCCTTCTATCTTATCCAGAACCTTGTTGATACCCGCGGCAACCGAGGCGAGCTCGTCTTTCCTGCGGAATTTTATACGCAGCGAAAAATCCCCCTTGGCAATCTTATCCAGCTCTTTTTCCAGTCTGTAAACCGGGCCGGCAATACGGTGGGAAATAAGCAGTCCCCAGAATAATACCGCGACAGCGATGACCGGCAGGCCGAAAAGAAGTATGAGGTTTATCTTGCCGAGGACCGGGGTTATATTATAAGCGATGGACTCCGGGATACCGAGCTGCTCTGCCATAAGGTAAAAAATAAGGTAATATAAACACGCGCCGAATAAAACCGCCGGCAATATTATCGCCGTAAGAATGAGCCGCAGGTACCTGGTTTGCAGTCCTGATTTGATAAAATACCTTCTCCTTCTATTGGGCTTATGCATCTCTACCTCTCTTTTTTATAACCTATCTTGATATCGTCGAAATAGGCCTCCGCTATATCGGCGGTATTGTCCGCATCGCTCATCAGGGCAACCGCGCCTACCTTTAACATGGGTTCCTTGCCGAATGCCCGGCGGTAATCCGCGAGGACATTGCGTTCTTCGGTCACCCATTTGCCGAGTTCCTTTGCGCTTGTCTGGATGACAATCAATTTTATGTTTGCGGAGTAAGGGCTGTTAAAAATAGCCTCCAAAGGCAGGAGTTCGTCCCAGACATACTCCAGCACCTTTGAAGAAAGAAAATTCAGGGAAGGGAATATCACGTAAACCCGGGCAGCATAATCATCCCTTTCAATGCCCTTACGGATTTTTAGTTTTTCCTTATCCGGAAACCTGACAACCTTCCACTTCCAGCTAAGCAAAGGATAATCCTGAACCCGGTAGCGCTCCTTTATGCGGTAAAATATAGCGGATGCGGAGCTGAAACTTAAGGCATGGAGGGAACCGCCGGCCCTTTCCTTTTCAACCTTGTATATTACCCTACCCTTGAATATCTTGGTCTCCCATTCATCAAGGGAGCGCTCGCTGGAAAAAGGAAACCATTTCGGAAGTTCAAAGGCAAAGGCGATTGCGGGTGAAAGTAGAAAGGATACGGTTAGAATTAAGGTGGGCGGGATTAAAAAATGCCTTTTCATAGGTTATCTCTTACCTTAATATTATAACCCCAAAAATATAATCAGGGCAAATTTATTTTTTCAGCCAGACTCTGTAAAAGGGCCGGGCCGAACAAAGAATTACCAAAACGATGAGGACCCAGTAGTCAATTCTAAGCAGCTGCGGAAAAATTTTGACGATGATGATAGTGGCAAAGAAAACACCCCATTTGATGAGTTTGATGTCGATAAAATTTAACTTCTTGACCCGCTCGTTCCATTTTTCAAACATGACGCACCTCCTTGTATTCTTATTATACTACCGCTGACAAAAAATCAAGCGAAATCAGGACTTGGGAATAAATTATCTTATCCTCCCTTTAGTCTCTTTTGGCTCCGACCGGGATAATGTAAAGAGACGTTGTATCTTTATCCAGCTTAAGCACTGCCTGGGCGCTTTTGTCATCAAAGGCGCCTACCGGCAGCGAAGCCAGTCCTAAGCTGACTGCAGTAAGATGGATATTCTGGGCAGCGTGGCCTGCCTCGATGTACGCGTAGCGGGTCCCCCGTTCTCCGTATTTGGAAGTAATGCGCTTGAAAACAGCGCAGATAACGACATCCGCTGCTGCCTGTTTGACCGATGACTGGCCTAAAGCCGCGGCAGCAAGGTCGCTTCGCAAATCGCGCTTTTCTAAAATTTCCAGGGCGTGTTTTTCTGTGATATAGCGGAATAAGCCATCCCTGGTGATAAGGTAAATTTCCAGGGGGTAAAGCGCCCCCGCCGACGGAACAGCGCGCAAGGACCTTGTCTTATCGGTGATGCCCTGGGCTGCCCAAAGGAGCTGGGAGATTTCCTCTAATGTTAAATCCCTTTGGGTAAACTGCCTGACGGAGCGGCGGGCGTTAATGGCTTCTTCCAGGGAAACTTTTCCTTTAGTTCTGGGTTCGGGTAATTTGACCATGTTACTGTCTCCTGTCGGATAGGCGGGGTTAATTGTTATCGTAAACAGCGCAAGTAATGCGGTGACTAAGATAGCGGGTCTTTGGGTTTTGGAGTATCTCATAATTTTTAAGTTTTTAGAGGGTTCCCTGAAGGATTGCCTGATAGTATTGATTTATCGACTTCAATGAATTTGCAAGGGCGCACCACAAATAGTAAGTCAGGAGGAGTACGACAACGGTTGTTATTATCTTTGTTTTTCTGCTGAAGCGTGGGTTGAACCAGACTAATGGAAGGGCGAATGGGCCGACGCAGAGAAACGCAATGATTAGGATGGGAAGCTTAAAGTACCACTTTTCGGGTGGCCTGTTCTCCATTAGGGGTTATCTGAAATTATAGTGTTTCTTAACCGGGGCTTTTATATTCCAGTTGCAGACTAGCCCCTTGGGAAAGGTGACAAAATCGCCCTTGCCGAATTTCACGCTCTTTCCGTCTTTGGTTTCGACGGTAACATCGCCCTCAAGGATATAACACTCTTCTGTACTGTCATAGGACCAGGGAAAGCGCGATACCTCTTTTTCCCAGATAGGCCAACCGAAGACTCCCATTTTCTTTAACTGCTCCTGATTCAACTTCTGCACTTTGATTTCCATCTTACGCTCCCTTTTACCTTATATTATACCCCT
>CAYWCX010000028.1:0-13653 GCA_964456925.1 uncultured Planctomycetales bacterium | reverse complement strand
GATTTCTCGACGCCCTTGATAAGATTGGCGATGGACTCCAGTTTCTCCAGCCTCTTGATATAAGTCTCCAGGGTCTCGCGCCTGGCGCCGGGACGGGCGGCGCTTATGGCATCCGCTGCCACTGCCAGCACCGCATAGAGGCTTTTGGGTTCAGTCTCCTCGTGGTGCGCCTCAACGGCAGTAATGACCTCTTCGGATTCGTTGTATTTGC
This sequence comes from uncultured Planctomycetales bacterium, assembly GCA_964456925.1. Taxonomy (GTDB): domain Bacteria; phylum Omnitrophota; class Gorgyraeia; order Gygaellales; family Profunditerraquicolaceae; genus JBAZKK01. Next base: position 13,442 of record CAYWCX010000028.1, on the reverse strand, counting down.
GCGCCAGGTCCGCGCCGATCTTGGCGTGGGTGCCCTCTACCTGATGGTCAACGGCCTTGCCGATATCGTGCAGGAGGCCGATGCGCCGCGCCAGCTTGAAATTCAAGCCCAGCTCCGAGGCCATTGCCCCCAACAAAAAGGAAACTTCCTTGGAGTGCTGCAGGGCGTTCTGTCCGAAACTGGTGCGGTATTTCAGGCGGCCCAATAATTTTACCAACTCCGGGTGCAGGCCGGTGATACCGGCCTCGAATACGGTATGCTCCCCTTCCTCACGGATCTTCTCGTCAATCTCCTTCTTGGTCTTCTCCACTACTTCTTCAATCCTGCCGGGGTGTATGCGCCCGTCGGAAATGAGCTTGGTGAGGGCGGCGCGCGCCACCTCACGGCGCACGGTATCAAAACAGGAAAGGGTCACCGCCTCCGGGGTGTCGTCGATGATAACGTCCACGCCGGTAGCCATTTCAAAGGCACGGATATTGCGGCCCTCCCTGCCGATAACGCGACCCTTCATTTCGTCGCTGGGAAGATTTACCACGCTTACGGTCGATTCCACCGCGTGCTCGGCAGCGCAGCGCTGGATAGCCAGGCTTATAATCTCGCGGGATTTTTTATCCGAGACGTTCTTAAGCTCCTCCTCCTGGCGCTTGATAAATACCGCCTTCTCGTTATTCAGTTCCTCGTTTAGGCGATTCAAAAGGATCTGCTTGGCCTCCTCCGCCGAGAGAGAAGAAATCTTCTGCAACCTCTCCTTCTCTTCATTGATGAGCTGATGCAATTGGGTATCCTTGGTCCTTAAGGCCTCCTCCTGTTTCCTGACATTCTCGTGTCTGGCTTCCAGTTCCTTTTCTTTCTTCTCCAGAAGGTCGAGGCGGCGGTCAATATTTTCTTCCTTCTGGGCAAGCCGCTTCTCCATGTTGACGATTTCCTGGCGGCGGTCCTGGGTGGAGTGGTCAAACTCCTGGCGCATCTTATAGAGCAGGTCCTTGGCCTCCAACTCCACCTCGCGATGGCGGTCCTGGGCCTCCTTCTTGGCCTGTTCGAGGATCTGCTGGGCCCTGGCTTCAGCATCCTTTATCTTCTTCTCGGCGATATACCTTCTGAAAAAGTATCCTGCCCAGAGTCCGAGCAAGGCGACAACGACAACTATAATAATGTTGAACATGGTATTTTAGAACCTCCTTTACTTAAATAAAGCGAAACTAAAAGCAAGTGTGCGGATTTACTTTAGTGCGGCGGTAAACGGTGCGTGGTTAGGCGAAGATAACCCGGTTGACCCTGATATCTTTGCCGGTGGCAGGCACAGAAGGCAAGATTTGAAAATCAAATGCCAGACCGATAGTAGCGGTATCGCGGGGGAGCTGTCCCAGGAAGCGGTCATAATAACCCTTACCGCGGCCGAGACGGTTACCCTTTTTGTCGAATGCTACGCCTGGCACAATCACAAGTTCTATTTTTTTTAATTTTATAGGTTTCCGGGGCCGGGGTTCCCTGATACAGTAAAGCCCCCTCATCAATCTTGTGGCGGGATCAAGCCTACAAGGATTGATCTGCCTATTTTTCTTACAAACCGGAACTGCCACCTGTTTGCCAAGTCTCTGTGCTTCCCGAATCATCTCGTCGGTATTAACCTCGCCGTCAAACGCAATATAAAACATCACCGTTTTTGCCTTAATAAATTCCGCGCTTCTTAAAAGCCTTCGCTTGATGATGCTGGTTTTTTGCTTGCGCTGCTCCTCCTTTTGTGTTTTTAACCTCAATAAAATTCTATTGCGAAGTTGCGCTTTTGTCAACATCTTTACCTCAACCTAAACGGCCCGCGGCAGGAGGTGCTGCCATCTTGCGCGGCCGCAGACTATTCTTAAAATCCCTGGGCGGCTGGATTACCTTGATCTTGCCCAGCTTATTCCTCTTCTGGAGCTCTTGATAAATTAAAACCCAGGCGCAATCCCGGTCCTTATCCACCTCGCATTTGCCTTTGTTCATCCCGCCGCAGGGGCCGTTGAGCAATCCTTTGCTGCAGAGGGTAACGGGGCAAATCCCCAAAGTAATACCCAGGACACACTCGGCGCACATCGAGCATTTTTCATAGAAATTCCCCTGGGCATCGGTCACCGCGCCGAAAAGGGTATCGCATCCCGGCAACACCGCCAGGCCCAGCCGGTCGTTGTCCTTTACCGACTGCGCCCCCAGGCCGCAGCTTAAAACCAGCACTGCCTCGGCCTCACGCAGGGGCTTGATGTTTTTGGCAAACTCGGTCTTGACCTGAGCAGCAATACAGGGCGCTTCCGGCACTGAACTGCCCGCTACCTTTTTGCCGTGTTCCTCTAACGCCTTCTGCATTGCCAGGACTTCGTCTTTACCCCCGCTCTTACAGGTAGTAGCGCATTCTCCGCACCCCACCAGAAAGATATTGCGGTAACCTTCCAGCAATTCCAGTATTTCCTTCAATGGCTTCTGTTTGCTCACAATCATTTTTCCTGTCTCCTCAACTCCTCTAAGCGCTTTTTCATCTTGGATTCGTGGCCGATATCCGCGGGTTCGTAATAGCGTACCCTTTTAGGGGTGTATTTTTGTTTTACATAATGGCCTTCGTAATCATGTGCGTATTTATAACCCTTGCCGTGACCCAATGCCTCTGCCCCGCGGTAAGAGGCGTCTTTGAGGTGCGTAGGCACCTCCTGAACCTTTTCTTTTTCAATATCGCCGTAGGCCTTTTCAATGGCGAGGTAGCCGGCATTGGACTTTGGCGCGCAGGCAATATAGATGACGCTCTGTGCCAGAGGAATACGCGCCTCGGGCATCCCCACGAATTCCGCTACCTGTAACGCGGCATTGGCTAATACCAGGGCCAGGGGGTCGGCATTGCCTACATCCTCGGCAGCGCAGATACAGATGCGCCGGGCAATAAAACGGGGGTCCTCCCCGGCATAGAGCATCTTCGCCATCCAGTATAAGGCAGCGTCGGGATCGGAACCGCGCATGGATTTGATAAAAGCCGAAATCGTATCGTAGTGGCCGTCCTCGTCGCGGTCGTAAAGCACTGCCTTCTTCTGGATGGATTCCGAGGCTACCTCAACACTGAAATTTACCGTCCCATTTTTAGTTTTGGGGGTGGTAAGCGCCCCCAGTTCCAGCGCATTCAGGGCCCGCCTGGCATCCCCGCCGGCGGCCTTGGCTAAGAAAAGCAGGGCCTTTTTATCCGCCTTAATCTTAAGTTCGCCCAGGCCCCGGGCTTTGTCTTTAAGCGCCCGGTTTAATATCAAAATAATCTCGGCCTCGCTTAAGGGGCGCAACTCAAAAACTACCGAACGCGAGAGAAGCGGAGAGACAAGATAGAAAAAGGGGTTGTGCACCGTCGCCCCGACCAGAACGGGATTGCCTTCTTCAACATCCGGCATCAGGACATCCTGCTGGGCCTTGTTAAAACGGTGAATCTCGTCGATAAAGAGGATGGTCTTTCTGGTGCTGGTTGCCCTTTTATGTTTTGCCTGGGCAATGATTTTTCTTAATTCCTCGACGTTAGAGGTAGTGGCATTAATCGCCGCGTAGTAAGATTTGGTGGCGCCGGCGATACAGCGCGCGAGCGAGGTCTTTCCGGTGCCGGGCGGGCCATAAAGGATGATGGAGCTCAAACGGTCGGCCTCGATAGTGCGGCGCAGGAGCTTGCCTTTTCCGAGGATGTGCCCCTGGCCTACAAATTCATCCAGGGTATTCGGCCGCATGCGCACTGCCAGGGGCAGGCCTTTTAAGTCGCTATGGCTTTCAAAGAGGTCTAAGGTGACCTTATCGTTCATATGGGGATAGGCAAAAAAAATCCCCGCACTGTGCCGTTGGGAGGCGATAGCTGAACCGATTTGGTTTCAGGTGGGTGCCTTCTCTTCGGACGCTCACGCCCGAAGAAGTTTAAGGCTCCCTTTTTGTTGGTGTTGGTTCAACAATTATCGGTGCCCCAACGTGCACGGCAGGGATATCTAAAAGAACATCTTATTTTCTACCAAAGTATAACACATTTTAAAATACAAGTCAAACCGCGCTCTTATCTGAGCCGCGCGCTAAACCTTTCCTCCAGGGCACGACAGGTCGAGGCATGCAGGGGATTAACCTGCTCTTCGGTAAGGGTGCGTTCCGGCGAGCGGTAAAAACAGGAAATCGTCAGGCCTTTGTAGCCCGGCGGTATCTGTTTACCGCGGTAGTAATCAATGATGCTTGCCGTCTCCAGGAGATTGCCGGCCTGCTGCCTTATGGTAGCCAATAAATCCTGCGCTAAAACATCCTCTTTCAAGATCAGGCTGAGATCCCGGAATATCCCGGGGTAAAGCGGCAGGGGAGAAAATTTCCTGGCAAGATTACAAGACTTAAAGATTGTCTCCAGAGATAACTGCGCTATTACTACTTCCTTATTTTTAATATCGAACCTTTCGCGAATCTCTCGGGCGGGCTTTAAGAAGGTGCCTAATTTTTGCTCGCCCAGTAAAACCTCGACCGCATCGCCCTTGCTCACAAAACTGTAATCATTAATACCAAGGCGCTGCAGTAAAGTCTCGGTTATCCCCTTAAGGTGTAATACCCCGAAATTATCCTTTACCAGGCCCTGTTCCGATAACCATGACCTTGTTCCGCAAAGCGCAAAACCCAAAACTAATTCCTCTTTAGGGCTGGCCTGGCGGGAGCAGAAGACCTTGGCAACTTCAAAAATGCTTATGCTGTTTTGTTTCTGGTTGAGGTTGTAGGAGACGCATCTCATTAGGCTCGGGATGAGGGTGGGCCTTAAGATTTCCTGTTCGCGACTTAAGGGATTGCGGATCTCCACTGTATCTGCGCCAGATATCCCCGCATCCTGCAAAGATTTTTTGTCAATCAGGCTATAGGTAGTGACCTCGCTTGAACCCAACCCCACTAAGATGCCTTTTACCATAGAGACTAAATCTATTGCTGTATTTAAGGTCGCGCTATTAGCCACCGCGGGAACGGTGGTAGGGATGTTCTCATAGCCGAAGATGCGGGCGATTTCTTCGATTAAATCAATCGCGGTATTTAAGTCGCGGCGATAAGAAGGTATGGCGACGTCAAGCCTGTCTTTAGCCAGGGATTTCACTGTTAACCCCAGGCCACTTAGAATCTTTTTTATCCTGGGCGCGGCTATCTCTATACCGAGAAGCCGTTTGACATTGGCGCAGTTTAGATTAACCTTTTTTGCCGGCGCTCTCCGCAAACCCGCCGCTGCCGCTAAATAGTAGTTACCTCCTGCTAATTCCTGGATTAAGCCTGTCGCCCTCAAAGAAACCTCTTCTACGCTGTTTAAATCAACTCCTCTTTCAAAACGGTAAGCGGATTCGCTATCCAGACCCAAGAGGCACCTGCCGCGGCGTACCACGACAGGGTCAAAGACCGCGGCCTCTAAAAGTATGTTTTGCGTATTATCACTGACCTCGGTATCCGCACCGCCCATAATCCCCGCTATTGCGACGGCCTTTTGGTCATCGGTAATTACCAGAATCTCGGGGATAAGCTCTTTAATGTCTCCGTCGATAGTAGTGATGCTTTCGTTCTTTGCGGCGCGGCGCACTACAATGCCGCCCTTTTGTAACTTATCCCAGTCAAAGGCATGCAAGGGCTGGCCGTATTGAAAAAGGAAGTAGTTGGTGATGTCGACGATGTTGTTGATGCTGCGGCACCCCACTGCCTCCAGGCGTTCGCGAAGCCAGGCCGGAGAAGGCCCGACCTTAACCCCGCGGATAATCCTGGCGGTATAGAGCGGGCAATCCTTTTTATCGGTAACGGCTATTTTGAAACCCGCACTTTTTGCTCCGGGCTTAATTTTAGGTTTGGGAGCGCCGGGCTTTAGTTTAGTTGAAGTTATCGCTGCTATTTCGCGCGCGATGCCGAGGATGCTCAACAGGTCAGGGCGGTTCGAGGTTACTTCAGCCTCAAAAACAAAATCGCTGTCCAGTTTCCGGACTGAAGTTACCTCCAGGCCAGCCATGGTAAGTTTTTCTGCCAGGGCGGAGGGCGCAATTTTGATATTGGCGAAGTCCTTGAGCCAGTTATAGGTAAATTTCATTTTTAGAACTGTTTTAAAAACCTCAAGTCGTTTTCAAAGAATAACCTGATGTCGTCAATGCCGTATTTGAGCATCGCGATGCGTTCAATACCCATACCGAAGGCAAAGCCGCTAAACTTAGCGGGGTCATAACCGACATGCCTGAAAACCTCGGGATGGATCATCCCCGAACCCAAAATCTCCAGCCAGCCCTTCCTGCCGCACACCGAACAGCCCTTGCCCTGACAGATAATGCAGGAGATATCTACTTCAGCCGAGGGCTCGGTAAAAGGAAAGAAGTGCGGACGAAAACGCATCTTAATCTTTTGGCCGAAAACCGCCTTGGCAAAAACCTCCAGCACCCCTTTCAAATCCGAGAAGGCAATATCCTTATCCACCATAAACCCTTCAATCTGATGAAAAACAAACAAGTGGCTGGCGTCCACTGCATCCGGCCGGTAAACCCTGCCCGGTACGACCACTGCCAAGGGTGGCTTGGCAGCCTTCATCGCACGGATCTGCACCGGAGAGGTATGGCTGCGCAGCAATAATTTCTGGTAATCTTTAAGATAAAAGGTATCAAAGGCGTCGCGGGAAGGATGCTCCAGCGGGATATTCAAACCAGTAAAGTTATTGTATTCGCTTTCAACCTCGGGGCCCTCCATAACCGCAAACCCCAGCCGGGTAAAGATGCCGCAAATCTCCGTAATTACCTGGGTGACGGGATGGAGGTGTCCGAGTTCCTGGGCAATACCGGGCAGGCCGATATCTACCTTTATCCCGCCGCCTGCTGCGGTTGCAACCCCTAAATAACGCTGTTTCTCGTCGATAAGACCGGCAATGCGGTCTTTGAGGACATTGACCTCTTGACCGAAAGCAGCGCGCTGCTCTTTGGGTAAGGAGGGTATGACAGCGGTCAACTCTGCCAGAACCCCCCTGCGGCCAAGATATTTCAGCCGGAACTCCTCCAGTTCAGCGGACGAAGTTACGGCAGAAATCTGTGCCTCTAGATTCGTTTTGATGGACGCAATATCAACACCAGACATAATAACCCCAATAGTACTCCTGCCAGGTTTCTTTTATTGGTATTTAAACGCTCGCTGATGACCTTGCCGGAGGCGCTGCGGCGCAATTGCGCGGCATGGATATCCAAATCACCGCCGTGGACAGGGCAGGCGCGGTTAAATATTCCCGTCACCGCCACCCAGTCGCCTTTGGTGCGGTAGTCGCCGGCGTAGATAATCTGGCGGGCCGACTCCTTATCCACCCAGATGCTGATGGCGGCCCTGCCGTCGTTTACGCTCACCCAGGCGTATTGGCCGCGCAGCATTACCTCCCCGATTACTTCCCCTTCGTAACTGACTGTTTTGCCGTCGTACTGGCGGGCATTGTTGATTAATTCGGCGCTGGAAAGACTCTCGGCACACAGCGGGCTTACGGCCAACGAAATAATCAAAATTAAAAATATGCTGGCGATAATCTTCATTTTCCTTTTATTGCCGCAATAATAAAACCGAAGAGGGTAAACACCGACATAAATTCCAGCCGGCCTGCCCACATCTGGATAATATAGGTAATCTTCAGCGTCGCCGGCATATGCGTATCGGTGATACCGCAGGAGAGCCCCACATTGGCTGCCGCAGAAGTGGACTCAAAGAGGGACTCCAGAAACGGATAACCGAAAAACATCCCTATCAGGGCACCGGCAAAATAAAGCACCAGATATGCCAGGGTAATCAAAAGCGCGGAGCGCACCTGTTTATCCTCTAAGAACACCTCTTTAATATGGTGGTATTTCTCCGCCACGATCGCCCTTTCCGGCAGGATAATCCTTTTTAAATCCTGCTTCAGGGCTTTAAAGATAACGCCGATGCGCAACATCTTGATGCCGCCGGTGGTAGAACAGGTGCCGCCGCCTAAGGCCATCGCCGAGATTATCCCTACCAAGGCAAGGTTGCCCCACTCATTAATAAACTGCCTGGCATATATTGTCATAAAACCGGTCCCGGTGTGGCCGGAAACCACCTGGTAAAAACCCTTGCGGAATAATACGATGACTCTGGGATAGGTACCGGTGCGCTCCAGGCCCAGCGCGGTAATAAAGAAAGTGGCGGCAATGGTGGCGAAAAGTGTCAGGGTTTCAATGTTCTTTATTATTTCCCTGCGGTTGCCGTTCCAGAGGTGATAATGCAATTTAAAGTTGATCGCGCCCAAAATCATAATCGCGATAGTGATAATCTCGAAAGGCAGACTGTGATAATAAAGAATGTTCTGCGACTGCGGGGCGAAACCGCCGGTATCAAAAGCCGCCATAAAAATACAGGCGCCATGGAAAAAGGCATTCACCGGCCGCATCCCGTTTAAGATGCCGGTCAGGCCAAGTGCCAGCGTCCCTAAGATTAAATATACGAGGCTTACCAGCCAGATAAATCTTGCGGTATGGACGACATTAGGTAAAACCCTTTCGTCACGCGCTTCGCCCACATACATCCGGAAGGCGCCGGAAAACCCTTTAACAAAAAGGGAGATGGCAACAACAACGATACCCTGACCGCCGATAAACATTATGAGGTGCCGCCAGAGATTATGGGTGCGGGAGAGGTGATCCAGATCCTGGGCTAAGGTTAAGCCGGTGGTGGCAAATCCCGACATCGCATCAAAGCAGGCGTCCAGAAAAGACCTCCAGTGACCGCTTAAGTAAAGGGGTATGGCGCCCAAGACCATCGCCGCCAGCCAGGAAAGGGAAACCACGATCATCCCCTGCATCCAGTTAAGGTCATTATCGGTAGAACAGAGTTTAACCAGGATGAAACCGAAGAGCAGGGTTATTTCAATGCCGATGAGAAAATCCGAGACGGGGTTGGTCTCTTTGAATGCCAAGCCCAGCGCAATGGGCAGAAGCATGGTAAGGCCCAGGCCAATAATAATCTTACCCAAAAAATAACCGATGGTGCGGATATCGTCTAAAACAGGCCGAAGGATCATATTTATAAGTAAGTGATGGCAAGCGCAATCAGGGCGCCAGCCAAGATAATTAAAAGGGCATAAACAATCTCGGTCGCAATACCCGCTACCGGATTAAGCAAAGATTTAATGTTCATTATGAGGTCCCGACCAATAGGTTCAAAAGTTGGGGCTCATTGCCCACCTCGGTGATAGCGATAATATCATCCCCGGCCTTAAGAAACGTATCGCCCTTAGGCACGATAACCTCTTCGCCCCGCACAATGGATACCAGCACCGAATCCGGGGGCAAACGGATATCCTGCACCTGCTTGTTTATCACCGGAGAGTCCTCCAGGATGTCCACCCGCACGATGGCGAGTTTGCCGCGCTTAAAGCTCATCAGGTTGACCAGGTCCGAGAAAGAAGCCTCTTCCTCGATAATCTTGGCAATGATCTTGGTTGAATCAATGGGCACGTCAACGCCCAGCTCCGCAAAGGTGTGTTCGTTATCGGGGTTGTTTACGCGACTGACCGTGCGCTGCACCTTGAATTTCTCCTTGGCAAGCTGGCAGATGATAAGGTTATCCTCGTCGTCACCGGTAACCGCGGCTAAGACATCGGCCCTGGCGACCCCGGCTTCCTCTAAGATGCGCGGGTCGCAACCGTCCCCCCTGATGACTAGGGCATCCAGCTGCCTGGCAATCTCTTCGCAAACCTCCTGGTCCTTATCCACGATGCTGACGGTATGCTTGCTCTGGCAAAGCCTCTTGGCTAAGAAATACCCCACCTTTCCTGCACCGATAATTACGATATACATATTGCCCCCCGTTATAAGCCGAATCTCTCCTTAATCTTGCGAAGGCTGGCCACCTTGACTACCGCAGTTAAAACATCCTTTGCCTTTAAGACGTTTTCGGGCTGCGGAATGGTCACGCCTTCCAGGCGGCGTAACGCCACCGCAAGACACTCGCCCGGGATATTGATATCGGCAATGGTCTTGCCGACCAGTTCGCCCTTCACCTCAATTTCCAGCACCCCGAGGTCCTTGGTTTCAATAAGGTAGCTGGAGAAACGGCTCTCGATAATCTTGTCGCGGAGCATCGCGGCAAAAAGTATCGTGCCGCTGATGACGTCAAGCCCCAGGGCGCTGTAGATGTGGGCGCGCTGGGGGTCATAAACCCGCGCAATGACCTTGGGAACCTTAAAAATCTGCTTCGCCACCTGGGCAGAGATAAGGTTGGTATTATCGCCGTTGGTTACCGCGCAGAAGGCATCCGCCTTTTCAATCCCCGCCTGTTTTAATAAATTCAGGTCAAATCCGTTGCCGGTCAAAGTCAGGCCGTTGAAGGTCCTGCCCAGGCGCTCAAATGAGGCCGGATGTTTGTCAATTATCACCACGTCGTGGCCCTCGCTCGATAAAAGTTTTGCCAGTTCCGAACCTATCCTGCCGCAACCTACAATTATGATATACATAGTCTCGCCCTCTTTAGTCCGCGGGATTTACGCTTTTTATCCGCGCGCCATCCTGACTAATTTTTCAAAGGCCTTGCTGTCCCTGACTGCCAGCTCTGCCAAGACCTTACGATCCAGGGTTATTTTAGCATTCTTGAGGCCATTAATAAACTGACTGTAGGTAATGCCGTTCTGCCGGCAGGCGGCATTGATACGGGCAATCCAGAGTTTGCGAAAATCCCGCTTCTTCAGGCGCCTGCTGCGATAGGCATACACCAGGGCATGCATCAACGCCCGGCGCGCCTGCTGGAACTGCTTGCTGCGGTCGCCCCAGAACCCCTTGGCCTTTCTTAATACCCTTTTCTTTCTTCTATGCGTCGCAACGCTGTGTTTAGCCTTTGCCATGTAGTTTTCATCCTCCTGACTTAACCGTAGGGTAACATCCTTTTTAAATACCTGCTCTTCTTTTTGTCCAGGAGGGTCTTTGCCCGACGCAGCATCCTCTTTCTGGCTTTCGTCTTACTGGAAAGCAGGTGGCTTTTACCTCCCGCGAGGTATTTAATCTTTCCTCTTTTGGTCATCTTGAATCTTTTGCTGACGCCTTTTTTAGTCTTCAGTTTTGCCATAGATGCATCCTTTTTTCCTTTATTATGAGCCGATTACCATATAGATACTTCTGCCTTCCTGGACCGGCTCCTTCTCTATCTGCCCCTGGTTCTGGGTATCACTGATAAATTTATCTAAAATCCGGCGGCCCAAATCCATATGTTCCATCTGCCTGCCGCGGAAGACCAGCGTAATTTTCACCTTGTCCTTCTTCTTTAAAAACCCGAGGATCTGCCTAAGCTTTACCTGATAATCGTGGTCGGTAATGTTAGGCTTGATGCGGATTTCTTTCAGCTTGCCGTGGGCCTGATGTTTTTTCGCCTCGCGCTCCTTCTTCTCCTGGTCGTATTTGAACTTGCTGAAATCTCCGATGCGGCAGACCGGAGGATTGGCGCCGGGCGCCACCTCAATTAAGTCCAGTTCGGCCTGCTCCGCCAGCTCCAGGGCCTTCTGAATCGGCACCACCCCCAACTGCGAACCGTCATGTCCGATTAAACGCACCTCGGGCACGCGAATCCTTTCGTTGATACGAATATATTTTTTTATCGCAACCACCTCCTTAGTTCTATGGGTTTCTTAAAAGATAATCCTCTGCCCGATCTCTTCTTTTATCTTCTTAATAAAATCGCTTTTAGGCATGGCTATGATGCCCTTCTGGCCTCTCTTTCTTACTGCCACGGTGTTCTCCTGGGCCTCGCGACTGCCTACTACCAGGATATAGGGAGTCTTTGCCAGCTCTGCCTCGCGGATCCTCTTGTCCAGGGTTTCGTTGCGCTCGTCGAGCTCAACGCGCACCTGCGCTTCTCTTAATTCCCCGCTAATGGCCGCGGCATATTCTTTAAAATCCTCTTTTAGGGGGATGATTGCTGCCTGCACCGGAGCCAGCCACAGCGGAAGCGCGCCGGCATAGTGCTCTAAGAGCGCGCCGATAAACCTTTCAAGGCTGCCCAGAAGAACGCGGTGCAGCATAATCGGCTGTTTCTCTTTGCCGTCGCTATCCACATAGGTCAAATCAAATCTTTTGGGAAGCGCAAAATCGCACTGGATGGTCGCGCATTGCCATTTGCGGTTTAAGGCATCCTTAAGTTTAATATCTATCTTGGGGCCGTAGAAAGCGCCCTCTCCTGTATTAACCTCGTACTCCAGGCCCTTCTCCTTTAAAGAGTCCTCCAGCGCCTGCGTTGCGCTCTGCCAGTCCTCGTCGCTACCGATAGATTTGGCAGGCCGGGTGCTTAATTCAATCCCTACTTCGGAAAACCCGAACACCTTCATCACATCAAAAACAAAATCAATAATCCCCTTAATTTCGGGCTTCAACTGCCGGGGCAAACAAAAGATGTGCGCATCATCCTGGGTGAAACCGCGCACCCGAAGCAGGCCGTGCAAGACCCCGGCCTTTTCATGGCGGTAAACCGTGCCTAATTCAAAAAATCTGATGGGTAATTCCTTATAGCTGCGATTCCTTGATTTATAAATCAGGATATGGCCAGGGCAGTTCATCGGTTTAAGCACAAACTCCTTGCCATCGACATCAAAGGTATACATGTTCTCCTTATAATACTCGTAGTGTCCGGAGGCCTGCCAAAGCCCGGACTGCATAATGTGCGGGGTAAGTACCATCTCGTAACCGCGCTTTAGGTGCTCCTCCTTCTCGTAATCCTCGATAAGGTTACGCAGGACCGCGCCCTTGGGGTGGTAAAACACCAGGCCCGCTCCCGCCTCCTCGTGATAGATGTCAAAATAACCCAGTTGGGGCCCGAGTTTACGGTGGTCGCGTTTCTTAGCTTCTTCGATGTTTTTAAGGTACTCTTCTAATTCCTTTTTGCTGGCAAAGCAGGTGCCGTAGATACGCTGCAGCATGGGATTGGTTTCAATACCGTGCCAATAAGCGCCTGCCACGGACAACAATTTAAAGGCCTTAATGTTGCCGGTAGACTCCACATGGGGCCCGCGGCATAAATCAACAAAATCCTTGCCGGTCTTATATATTGAAATCTCTCCCTCCGCCAACCCCTGAATGAGCTCCGCCTTATAGTCTTCTTTTAATTTCTTGAATAATGCCAGGGCGTCTTTCTTACTGAGTTCCTCGCGGATAAAAGGCTCGTCCTTCTGAATAATCTCCTGCATCCTGGCCTCAATCTTGGCTAAATCCTCGTCGGTAAAAGGCTCTTTTTTATCGAAGTCATAGTAAAAACCGTCTTCGATCGCCGGGCCGATGCCGAGTTTGACCCCGGGCCAGAGAGACTTCACCGCCTCCGCCATCACGTGCGAACAGGAGTGCCTTAATGTCGCTAAGTCTGTCTCGTTTTTCTGCATTTTTATAGTGGGCCCATGAGGACTCGAACCTCAGACCTTTGCGATGTCAACGCAACGCTCTAACCAACTGAGCTATGAGCCC
>CAYWCX010000027.1:9233-16046 GCA_964456925.1 uncultured Planctomycetales bacterium | reverse complement strand
CGCCTCATTCTTTACGCGCCGGACATCGGGCAATTCCTGGAAAGAGGAGGTATCCTTTGCTGGGGGATAGTGCCGACCCAGGATTTTAGCGGTAAGGAAAGCGCAGATTTGCTGGTTGGCAAGATTAAACGCGGTATCGATGCCTTCAGCGCCAAGGGTATCAGGGAGGGTTTGCTGCGGGATAACCTGCTTTTAAGCCCCAGTTGTGGCCTGGGCGCGCTCAAAGATTCTAATACCGCGCCGATCTTTAAGCTCCTTAAAGCGGTATCGGAGTTGCTCAGAAAAAATCTATTTGACAAAGATTAGCAAAGATAATATCATAGTAAAGTTACTTTCGCTTTTTTTGACCGCCGGGAGTAAAAATCCATGAAAGAAATCCGTATCCACGCGCGTGCCGGACAGGGCGCCATCACTACCGCGTCCTTGTTAGGCTACGTCTATTTCCTTAAAGGCAGCTACCCTTATGCCTTTCCGAACTTCGGGGCTGCCCGCATGGGCGCACCGATGAATGCTTTTGTGCGCGTGGATTCCAAACCGGTGCGGCTGCGCAGCCAGATTTACGAGCCGGATTATATTATTGTCGTAGATGCCACCCTGATGCGCGGGTTTAATTGTTTTTCCGGCTTGAAGGAAAAGGGAGTAGCGGTTATCAGCGAAAAGGAAGGGATGGAGATTCCCAAGGTCAAGGCCACCCAGAAGGTCTGGGTAGTGCCTGCCAACGAGATTGCGATGAGGACCATCGGCCGGCCCTTAGGCAACACCGCGCTCCTCGGCGCCTTTGCCGCGGCTACCGCGGAGTTTGACCTGGATACCCTGACCGAAGCGATTAAGCAAAGGTTCTCCGGCAAGGCCGAGCAGGCGAATATCGAGGCTGCCCGCCAGGGTTTTGAATTCATTAAAGCAAAGCTAAAAGGATAAATATGTTTGGCCCCCTTATCTGTAAACCAGGCTCCAGCAGGAATAACAAGACCGGTTCCTGGCGTACCGAGTTAAAACCCAAGTTCCTCAGAAAGAATTGCATTGGCTGTAAGATGTGCGTTTTAGTCTGCCCGGAAAACTGCATTGAAGGCAGCGAAAAGAATACCTATACTTGCGATTACGCCTTCTGCAAGGGCTGCGGCACCTGTGCCATGATTTGCCCCAAGCAGGATGTCGTGATGATTAAGGAAGAGGAGCCGCTTGAAGCTCCCAAGGATAATCCGCAGCAATGAAAGAATTCTTAGAGGGGTCTCTGGCAGTAGCGAAGATTGTAAAATTATGCAAGCCCGGGGTAATCTCCGCTTACCCCATTACTCCCCAGACCCACATCGTGGAAGAGTTGGCGCAGATGATTGCCGACGGCGAGCTTGATTCCCAGTTCGTCAATGTCGAATCCGAACATTCCGCAGCCTCGGTGGTGTTGGGCGCTTCGGCAGCCGGGGTGCGTTCCTATACCGCAACCAGTTCCCAGGGTTTATTCTATATGGCAGAGGTGCTTTTTAATATTGCCGGTATGCGCCTGCCGGTAGTTTTGACCTGCGCTAACCGCGCCATCTCCGCTCCCATAAATATCTGGAACGACCATCAGGATGCGGTTTCGCTGCGCGACTCGGGCTGGGTGCAGTTATTTGCCGAGGATATCCAGGAAGCAATAGATTTACACCTTATTGCCTATCGTCTGGCAGAAGACCATTCGGTGATGCTTCCGGTAATGGTATCAATGGACGGTTTTATCCTTACCCACGGCATTGAAACCGTGGATATACCCAGCCAGGAGCAGGTAGAGAAATTCCTTCCCCCCTACGACCCTCTTTATAAACTTGATATCGCTAATCCCATAACCATGGGTCCTTTGGTAGACGCGGAATATTATACCGAAACCCGTTATGCCATCCAGAAGACGCAGGAGGATGTTTTAAAGATTATCCCCCGGCTTAGCGCGGAGTTTTCTAAAATCTTCGGCCGCACCTACGACGGTTTAATAGAAGAATACCGCACCAAGGATGCCGAGCGCGTCATCGTGGCGATGGGTTCGGTATGCGGCACGGTTAAGGATGTCGTTGATGAGCTGAGGGTAAAAGGCAGGAAGGTGGGTTTATTGAAGATTATGTCTTACCGACCCTTTCCGGCTGCGGCTATCTATGAGGCCTTAAAGAACGTCTCGCGGGTCGCGGTCCTTGACCGCGCATTATCACTGGGTTCTTATGCGCCTTTGGCATCCGAAGTCAAGGCAACCTTCTTCGGCAAAAAGAAAAAACCTCAAGGGATAAGCAGCTTTATCGTCGGCCTCGGCGGACGGGATATCACCAAGGATTCCATCAAGGAAGTTTTCAAGTTACTCACCGCCAAGGAGCGTGCGTTGGAGTTCGTGGATTTAAAGCCCGAGCTTTTAAGAGAGGAATACCGCTAATTATGGAAAAGCACTCCTTTTATCCGGGTCATACTGCCTGTGCCGGCTGCGGCCAATCCCTGGCTGCGCGTTTGGTGGTTGAGGCTGCCGGGCCGAATACGATGATAGCGAATAATACCGGCTGCCTTGAAGTTTTCTCCACTAAATATCCGGAGACCTGCTGGGGCGTGCCTTGGATTCATTCGCTGTTTGAGAACTCCGCCGCAGTAGCATCCGGGATAGAGGCCGCCCTGCATTATTTAGGCAAGAAGGAGGGCATCAACGTCATCTGCCAGGGAGGAGACGGCGGTTCGGCGGATATCGGATTACAGGCGCTTTCCGGGATGTGGGAGAGGAACCACGACATCCTTTCCGTTTGTTATGACAACGAGGCCTATATGAATTGCCTAAGCACTTCAGCGCTGATTTTAACCAAGGGAGGCCTTAAGAAAATAACCGAAGTAAAGGTTGGCGATGAGGTGTATGCCTTTGACCGGAATACCCACCAGTTGGTGATTAAAGAATGCAGCGGCGTATTTGATAACGGCAGGAAGGAAGTGTTTGAACTCAGGACGCTCCATCATTCCATAAAAGCAACCGGCAATCATCCTTTTCTTGTCCTGAAAAGAAACGGCAGAGGCAGAGAAAATGCCTTTGTGTGGAAGGTCCTTGAAGATATAGAAATCGGCGATAGGGTCGTAACGTTAAAAAGCATGAATGGCCGCCAGGAAGCTTTTAGATTCCCGCAGATAGAGAAAGTAGAAAAAGGCGATTATAAAGTCAATAGACTTAATGAGATAAATTTACCGACAGAGTCCGACCCTGACATAATGAAGTATTTAGGAATATTTGTGGGAGACGGCTGGAAGAGGAGAACAAGGCCGGAGGTAGGTTTCGCCCTTCCTGTCGGTAAGAAGGCAAGAAATATTTTATTAGGTTTACATCAAAAAGTATTTAAAAGTAAAATATCCGCCGATAAGGATTATGTCTCTATTCATTCTGTTAACCTTACCAATTTTATTGATACATTAGGCCTTGGGCAGGGCGCAAAAAATAAAACCATTCCCGGTTGGGTATTTACTCTTCCCAAAGAACAGAAGGAAGCATTTGTTGAAGGTTTGATGCTGGCTGATGGTTATGATTACAAGGGAAGTAAGAGATATGTTTCGGCAAACCCAGACCTTCTGAAGCGTTTGCGTTTGTTACTCCAAACTCTGGATTATAGGGTAGGCAAAATCCATACGCAGATAAAGAAAAAAGGAACGCTGTGCGTATCCAGAAAGCTGCTGGCGGACTCGGAATACGGATATATATGTTTCAGCAAGAAAAAGGGGCGGAATAATATAGAAAAATATCCTTCGCAATACCGCTATCAGGATTTCCTGGTTAATAATAAATTTTTCCAGACCGAAGAGGTTATAAGTATAAAATCAAAAGGCATAGAGCCGACTTTGGATTTGCGGGTGGAAGGCGAGCACAACTTTATCGCCGACGGTATCGTCGTGCATAACACCGGCATTCAGCGCAGCGGACTTACCCCCTTTGACAGCAACACCACTACCAGCCCTGCCGGCAGCAGGTCCGCCGGGAACATCCGGCCCAAGAAACCTTTACCCGATATTGCGGTAGCGCACGGCATACCTTATGTAGCCACTGCTTCAGTTGCCTTTCCGCAGGATATCCAGCGCAAAGTCAAAAAGGCGCTCGCTATCCGCGGGGCAAAGTATATCCAAATCCACGTGCCCTGTCCTCTGGGGTGGCGCTACGACCCGGCCCTTACTTATCAGGTTGCAAAAGTTGCAGTAGAAACCGGCTTATGTCCTTTAGTCGAATATGAAAACGGCCAACTCAGCGCAGTGCGTAAAATCCAGCCCAGGCCGGTCGAAGAATATTTGAAAATCCAGGCGAGGTTTAAACATCTCCTGAATAATCCCGAAGAAATTAAGAAGGTCCAGGCTATCGCCGACGCCAATATCCAGAAATACGGCCTGCAGCAGGCCTGATTTATATATAGATAGAAACAGTTTAGCGAGTCAATAAAGGAGGTGTAGCGATGGGTAAACAGGCAAGGGCAATCGTGGAAGTGAGTTTAAAAGACCTGGTCAAGGATTTGAATAAGGCATATGCCGATGAGTGGCTGGCGTTTTACCTTTACTGGTATATGGCGCAGACAGTCTCGGGCAGGGCCTACGAGGACATCGCCGAGATGCTTAACAAAATCGCCAAGGACGAAATGGAGCACGCCACAGAGGTTGCGGATTTAATCATCAAGCTCGGCGGCCTGCCGATAGCCAACCCCATGGATTTGGAAAAGAATGCCAATGCCCCCTATATGATGCCGCCCAAGAATACCGCGGACATCAACCGCATCATCCGCATCGTCACCGAGGCCGAGGCAACCGCGATTGAGGTCTACAATAAAATCGCCAAGAAGACCCTGGGGAAGGATAACGTGACCTACCAGTTAGTCACCCACATCCTTTCGGAGGAAGTCAACCACGAAGAGATGTTTGAAAACCTGCTGGAAAGATGATTTAGATAACGTAATCCGTAACTCGTAATTTTTTAAAAATTACTGTTTACCATTTACGAATTACGATTTACGCAATTTTTAAACGGAGGTTTAGTTAATTATGGCGAAAGTAAGCGTGGATGTTGCTACCTGCGTAGGATGCGGTTTGTGCGAGCAATCCTGCCCGGAGGTCTTCGAGGTGCAGGGGGACGGGGTTGCGCATGTCAAGGCCAACAGCTGCGAACAGCATAACCTGCAGGAAGTCGCGGAGCAGTGTCCAGTTAACTGCATCAAAGTCAGCTAAAACCCTTACTCCACCTGGTGTATCTTTTTCAATTCCCTGACAAAGCCAGCAAAAACTTCCTGTTTTTTCTGCGCCAGTAACTTCCGGGAAAAATCTTCTTTTTCGGCTTGGAATTTCTTTTCGTCGATGGGAGTCTTGGATTTTACCCTGATGATGTAAAAACCGCTGGGGACTTCCACGACGGGGCTTGTTTCATTCTCTTTTAAGGCCCGGGCTTGGAGCCAGAAGATATCCGAGCCGCCGATACCTTCGATATAACTGCCGTAGTTAAAAGGCTGCGTGGCCGCGCTCTTGAGGCCGGCGGCCTGGGCTGCTTTTTCAAAATCCGCCGGGCGCAGATTTCCTGCGGTGTGCTCCTTTAATTTAGCTAAACAGGCCTCAATTTTATCCCGCGCCAGTTTGTAAGCCGCATCTCTTACAAAAGCCGACCTCACCCCGTCCTTTATCTCTTCAAATTCAGGTATCCGCGCTTCCCTGACGTTTTTTAACCTTACCAGATAATAAACCTTATCAATCTCCAGCGGCGGCAGGTACTGCCCGGGTTTGCTCTTAGAGATTAGAGCCGCCAGCTGCGGGGACCAGCCCAGTCCCGGTATCGGGCCGGGAAGACTGAAGAATCCGGTTTCTTTGGCTTCGCTATTCAGCTCCTTAGCCACCCTGTTGATGTCCTGGCCGCTTTTTAAGCGCGGCAGGATAACTTTAATCTTTTCCCGGATGCTGTTTCCGCCTTCGCTATCCTGGCCGATGGTTAAATACTCCAGGTTAAAGGAAAGCGGTTCTTTGAACTGGATGCGGTTTTCCTGAAAATAATTTTTGACTTGTTCTTCATTAACCTGGATATTGCCGGTAAATTCTGCCGGCCGGGAAGCGATATAATAAATACTTACCGTTTCATTTGCCTTGCTGTATTCTTCCAT
Organism: uncultured Planctomycetales bacterium; assembly: GCA_964456925.1. Lineage (GTDB taxonomy): Bacteria > Omnitrophota > Gorgyraeia > Gygaellales > Profunditerraquicolaceae > JBAZKK01. The sequence continues at coordinate 9,945 of CAYWCX010000027.1, read as the reverse complement.
TATTTGCGCGTCGTTTAATGCGACCTTATCGGTAACGTCCTGATAGAGCTTGGCAAGTATGATGTTCTGGCGGGTGTGCTCCTCAAAGACCCGCGCCTGGGTATGGAACACATACTGCAGGGTTTCCTGATAATACTTATTATTGAATTGGCCGTTGATTTCAAAGACGGGGTAGCTCTCGATGGCTTCCACTACCTCTTTGTCCGAAACCCGGATGCGGCGTTTCTTGGCCTCGGATAATAAAAGGATTCTTTCCAAAGCCATGGCTTCGAAATTCAAGTATTTAGCGGCCTCTTTAATCCTGTCGCCGAACTGCATGATGGCAAGGGTGCGCACTGCCTCCAGGGCATCCTGGTATTCCAGTTCGGAAATATTCCTGCCGTAAATCCTGCCGCGCAGGGCCGCCTCCTGCTTGCTGCGGACATAGCTGCCGAAGCCCCAGAATACGAAGGCAGGTAGAATCAGGATTAAGAGGATAAAGAATATCCATTTGGCGGTTTTCTTATGGCGCAGTTTTCTCAGCATCCAACGCTCTCCTTTTTAAGATTAAACTATTATAGTGAGGGACGTCCCCCAAGTCAACTAATTTAGAGACGCTTTCCATTCCAATCGGGACAGTGTCTCAAAAAGACCACCTCGCCCCACATAAACAAATAACCCTTAAGTTATTCTCTGCCGCCCACTAAAAACCCAGTTAGATTTTATTATCTCC
>CAYWCX010000027.1:0-9133 GCA_964456925.1 uncultured Planctomycetales bacterium | reverse complement strand
GGAGGCGAAATAGTGGCTAAGCCCTATACATCCATAAGTAATTGGCCCGAGGAAGACCGGCCGCGGGAAAAATTATTCCGTCACGGCGAACACACCCTGACCGATTCCGAGCTGCTGGCGATAATCATCCGTTCGGGAGCAAAAAGTTTAAGCGCGCTGGACCTGGCAAGGAAAATTTTGCATAAATTCAAGACCTTCCGCAGCCTCTCGCACACCGACCCCTCGCAGTGGAGAGAGTTCCGGGGGATGGGCCTAGGCAGCGTCAAGATTGCCCAGATAAAAGCAGCAATAGAAATCGGCAGGCGATTAGAAGAATCGGAAGCAAAGGCTTTGCGCCCGAAAATTGAATCTTCAGCCGATATTGCGGGAATCTTAATGCCGCGGATGCGTGACTTGAAAAAAGAGATATTTAAAGTAGTGTTTCTGGATTCCCGGAACAGGACTATTGAAATCGTTGAAGCAGGGGAAGGCACGGTAAATCGTCTAAACCCTTTATTGCGGGAAATCTACCACAAGGCGCTGCAGAATTTTGCCCCCTACCTCGTTTGCGTACATAATCATCCCTCAGGAGACCCCCAACCCAGCCGGCAAGACCGTGAATTTACCCGTGAGCTTGTGAGGGCAGGAAAGATACTTTCAGTAACTGCGCTTGACCACATTATTATCGGGGATAACGACTATTTCAGTTTTGCGGATGCGGGCTTGATTTGAAGCGGCTATTTAAGGAAGAAGTCGATTTTCTTTTTGTAGACGGCGGCAAATTCCTTTAACTGCACGGTATCAATGCGGCGCTGGCCGGACTCTATCTTGGAAATATAAGACTGGGTGCGGCCGAGTTTTTTGGCGACGTCACCTTGCTTTAATTTTGCCTTTTTGCGCGCCTCTTTTAACCTGCCTACCAGCTTGCGGTGGCTATCCGTGAATATCGTTTTATCCATATTTTAACTTGACAGTATTCAGCTATATGATATATTTAATTATTGTATATTCCAAAACGGAATATACGATTTTAGGGGAAAAACGATAAATAGCTAAAGATGTCTAAAGTGAAGCTTATCCTTATTTTAGCAATATTATGTCTCTTGAGATACTCTTCGGCTGTTAGCGCTGCCGAAGAAACCCTTACCATCACCACCTACTATCCTTCACCTTACGGAAATTATAATGAGCTCTATGTCGCCAGTAAGCTCGGCATCGGGACGACGGCGCCGCAAGCAGGACTTCATCTTAAAGTAAATGATACCTCAACCGTGGGTAGTTCAGAAATTGCAAGATTTACTCGCTTAGACGGTGTGGAACGGGGAATTTCTATATATTCATCTGATGAGATGGGTTCAGGAGTAGGTTTGCAAGTTTATGCTACCACTTCACAGTTTTTTATAGCAGATAGAGATGGCACAAGGAATTTTGTAATACAAGATAACGGCAACGTCGGCATCGGGACGACAAATCCCACATATAAACTAGATATAGATGGTACATTCCGGAAAGTCTATCGAACCGATGCTGCCTCACGTAATTATATAATCGGAAGCGGATACGAACTTGACGGGACGCCCCATGCCAGCTATGGATATAGATTATATCACCGTTGGGGTGATGGCGGTTGGGGTGGCGGTGGCTGGGCGATGGTTTTTGGGACCGCAGCAAATCCCGTGTTATCAATGGTCAGCGGCAACGTAGGCATCGGGACGCTAAGCCCAACGTATCAATTAGAACTCTCCACTGACTCCGCAGCCAAGCCATCTACCACTACTTGGACTACTACCTCTGACAGGAGGGTCAAGAAGGACATCCGGCCTTACACCAACGGCTTAAGCATCATCAAGGGCATTAAGCCGGTCTGGTTCAAATACAACGGAAAAGGAGGCTTTCCTGATGACAACCAGGACCACATCGGCGTTATTGCCCAGGAGGTAATTAAAGTCGCTCCCTATACCATCAATACTTACAAGGCAAAACTTAACCCCCAAGACAAAAAAGAAACCGAACTCTTAAACTTCAATCCCCATGCTTTAATCTTTGACCTGATTAACAGCGTCAAAGAGCTGGATGCCGGTATTGTCAAACTCACCCAGGAAAACCAGGAGCTAAAGAGAGCCAATAAAGAGCTAAAGTCAGAGTTCGAAGATATGAAAACCCACCTGAACCGTTTGGAGGCCAGGGTAAAGTAAGCCGATACCCTCACCCGCCCTCAATTCTTTCCTTCGATTCCCTTCTAATTTTTGTATTGTAGATTTAGGTAACGCTTAAGCGGGCGGCTTGGGTTGATTTCGAGACGCACGTAGAAAATTTGAGCGGGCAAGGTTGCCCCGCTATCTAAGAAGCCAGGCAGAGCGAAAAGTTTCTCCGAGCGACATTTTCCTCGCTGGGGAAAACGGAGCGGTGCGGCGAGAAACAACCCAAGCCAGGACCCGCTTAAACCATTACCCAGAGATTTTTCTTTACAAACTTAATAGCTCTGGGTATAATAAATGACCGTATCAGCCATCTTAGGCAACTTTTATCCAAAGGATAAACCCGTATGAAAAATAAAATTCTGAAATTCGGCCTACCCAAAGGCAGCCTCCAGGAGTCTACCTTCAGGATGCTTAGGAAAGCCGGTTTTAAGGTATTTTTACCTTCCGAGCGCTCCTATTTCCCGTCGATAGACGACCCGGAAATCGAGGCGGTTTTGCTGCGCGCCCAGGAGATGTCCAGGTATGTTGCGGACGGCGCCCTGGATTGTGGCATTACCGGCAACGACTGGATTCTGGAGAATAACTCGGCGGTAGTAAGGATTACGGATTTGATATACGCCAAACAGGGGCTCAGTAAGGTAAGGTGGGTATTAGCAGTGCCCGAAAGCTCCGGCTTAAAATCCGTGAAAGACCTTAAAGGCAAGCGCATCGCTACGGAACTCGTGAATGCCACCAGGGAATTTTTCCGCAGGAATAAAGTGGAGGTAGAAGTAGAATTCAGCTGGGGCGCAACCGAAGTCAAGGTGAACTCCGGCCTGGTGGATGCGATTGTAGAGCTTACCGAAACCGGAAGGAGCCTCAAGGCAAATAAATTAATCGAGATTGCCACCATCTGCGAATCCACTACCCAGTTTATCGCCAATAAATCCTCCTATAAGGACGCCTGGAAAAGGGAAAAGATGGAGGAGATTGCGGTTTTGCTCAAGGGCGCTATTGCCGCCGAAGAGAAGGTGGGTTTGAAGATGAACGTAAGGAAGGCAGACCTTAAAAAGGTTATCGCGCTTTTGCCGGCTCTAAAGAGACCGACAATATCCGGCCTCACCGAAGAGGGCTGGGTGGCGGTAGAGACCATCATCGACGAGAAGGTAGTGCGTATCCTGATACCGCGCCTGAAGAAAGCAGGCGCACAGGGTATCATCGAATATCCGCTTAACAAGGTGATATATTAGAGGAGGCGGTTATGCCTTGCGGCAGGAAAAGGAAACTGCGCAAAATCAAGACCCACAAAAGAAAGAAGATGCGTCGTCGTCTTCGCCACCTGAAGAAGAGGGCCTGGGGTTAATCCTTAAAGTAAAACACGGCTTATTATGGCCTCTGTGTCGGGAAAATACCTTTTGGGGATGGGGTGTTTTTTGCTCGCCTCCTGCTTTCTTACCGCCAGCAGTTTATCCTTTGATAAAAATTCCTCTTTGGCCCTAAGCCACTACATCATGGCTACGATGTATGACCGGCTGGGGGATATAGACAGCGCAATCCACGAACACAAAAAAGCGCTGCAGGAGGATTATACCAACGCTGCCTTGCACGCGGGGCTGGCAGCGAGTTACGCCAAGAAGAACGATTTTGACAGTGCTATCAGAGAGCTGCAGCTGGCGATAAAATTTGACCCGCAGGCAGCCGAGCCGCACGCCTTATTGGCCCTGGTTTACGCCAGCCAGAACAAACTGGGCCTGGCGACGAAGGAATATGAGCTTGCCCTGGAAAATGCCTCGCAAGCCCAGCCCGAAAATATTGATATCTACAAGAGTTTAGGCGCGTTATACCTCCAGCAGGATAAACTTAAAGAAGCCGAAGGGGTCTACCGGCTGGTGCTGGGGGTGGCGCCGCGCGATGCCGAGGCGCACTTTTACCTCGCCAGTATATATGACAGTTCAGGCCAGCGCGAGAAAGCGTTAGAGGAATTCAAGAAAGCGCTGGAGGTCCGCCCGGATTACGCCGAAGCCCTTAATTATCTCGCTTATCTTTACGTGGAAGAGAACAGGAACCTCGGGCAGGCCGAAGCGATGATTAAGAAGGCCCTGGAGAGCGAGCCCGATAACGGCGCATATCTCGATAGTTTAGGCTGGCTTTATTTTAAACAAGGCAAATACCGCCAGGCGATTGAAAAATTGGAGAAAGCCGGTTTCTTGATGCCTGACCCCGTCATCTATGACCATCTCGGCGATGCGTATCTTAAAATCGGGGATGTCGAGAACGCAAAATTAAACTGGCGCAAATCCTTAGAATTAGACCCGAAAGAAGAGGTCAAAACTAAATTAGAAGGATTGGAAAAAGAAAATGTCCTACAGCGATAAACAGATTAAGGAACTGGAAGCCAAGGCCAAAGAGGTGCGGCGCCTTATCGTGCAGATGCTTGCCGAAGCCGGTTCCGGCCATCCCGGAGGAAGCCTTTCTTCAACGGACCTTATTACCGCGCTTTTCTTTTCGGTATTGCGCTATCGGCCCCAGGAGCCGGACTGGCCCGAACGCGACAGGTTCCATATGTCCAAAGGCCACTGCTGTCCTCTCTGGTATGCGGTGCTGGCAGAAGCAGGTTATTTCCCCAAGAAAGAATTGCTTAATTTAAGAAAATTAGGTTCAATGCTGCAGGGGCATCCCGACCGCCGCGTGCCGGGGGTAGAAGTGGCTTCGGGTTCCTTAGGCCAGGGGTTATCCGTGGCTTTAGGTATGAGCCTGGCAGCGCGCATTGATAAGAAAGACTACCGCGTTTATGTGCTTTTAGGCGACGGAGAAACCCAGGAAGGCAATATCTGGGAAGCGGCGATGGCCTGCAGTCATTACCGTGCGGATAACCTCTGCGCGGTATTGGATTATAACGGCTTCCAGATTGACGGCAGGACCAAGGATATTATGAATCTCGAGCCGGTGGCGGCGAAGTGGCAGGCCTTTGGCTGGCACACCATTGAAATCAACGGCCATAATATGAAAGAAATCCTGGCTGCCTACGATGAAGCCAGAACCGTCAAAGGCAAACCCAGCATTATCATTGCCCACACCATTAAAGGCAAGGGCGTTTCTTTTATGGAGAACGTGGTGGATTTCCACGGCCGCGCGCCTACCAGAGAAGAAAGTGCCCGCGCGCTTAAGGAACTGGAATAATAATATGGCAGAGATGTTGTATCAGCGCGACGTATACGGCAAGACCCTGGTAGAACTCGGCCGGGCAAATAAGGATATTGTAGTCCTGGATGCCGACCTTTCCAGTTCCACCCGCACCGCACTTTTTGCCAAAGAGTTCCCGGAGAGATTTTTTAATTTCGGGGTGGCGGAGCAGAATATGATGGCTGCCTCGGCTGGATTAGCCAGCTGCGGCAAGACGGTGTTTGCCTCAACCTTCGCGATATTTGCCAGCGGCAGGGCCTGGGACCAGGTGAGGAATACTGTCAGTTATAATAATTTCAACATCAAGATCGTGGCCTCGCACGCCGGAATTACCGTCGGGCCGGACGGCTGCAGCCATCAGGCGGTGGAGGATATCGCCCTGATGCGCGTGATACCCAATATGAATATTATCGTGCCCTGCGACGGCCCGCAGACCCGCGATGCGGTGGTGGCTGCGGCAAATACTCCCGGGCCTTTCTATATCCGCTTAGGCAGGCCCAAGGTTCCTACCATCGAGAATAAGGGTGAGTTTAAATTGGGCCGGGCCCAGGTGCTGCGCGAAGGTAAAGACGTTACCCTCATTGCCTGCGGCATTATGGTAAGCGAGGCCTTGGCCGCCGCGCAGAACCTAAGCCAAAAGGGAATCCGGGCCGCGGTCATTAACCTGCATACCTTAAGGCCTTTTGACAGCGATACCGTATTAGAGGCAGCGCGCAACAGCCGCGGTATCGTGGTCTGCGAAGAACACACCGTTATCGGCGGCCTGGCATCGAGCGTCAATGAGGTGGTAGCCGAGAACCATCCTGTTAAGGTAATACGGATGGGGATAAGGAACAGGTTCGGCCAGTCCGGAGAGCCGGCTGAACTCCTGAAGGAATACCGTCTCACCTGTCCGGATATCGAAAAGGCAGCCCTGGAAATCTCTTCTTAAGCCGTCAAAAGTGCGCCTGCAATCGTTTGCCAAACTCAACCTGTATCTTTGCGTCCTCAAAAAGCGGCCGGACAATTACCATAATATCAATACCCTCTTTGAAAGAATCAGTCTCCACGATACCCTCATACTTACTCCACGCCGCGATAACAAAATAAATATCAAATGTAACTGCCCTGGAGTCCCCTCGGATAAAACCAACCTCGCCTGGCGCGCCGCCAGAATATTACAGGAAGACTTCGGCGCCAAGAGAGGAGTGGATATTAGCATAATAAAACGCATCCCGGTCGGCGCGGGGCTCGGCGGCGGCTCCAGCAATGCTGCCAGTGTTTTGACGGGCCTAAATAAACTCTGGGGACTGAAACTCTCTCCGCGCAAACTCCTTAAATACGCCAGGGCCATCGGCAGCGACGTGGCGTTTTTTATCTACGATTGCCCTTTTGCCGAAGGCAAGGGCCGCGGAGACAGGATAAAGCCGCTCATTTCATTAAAGAAACTGCGGCTGTGGCATGTCGTAGTCGTGCCTTCCGTAGCGGTCTCCACTGCCAGGATTTACCGGCAGTTGGACAGCGTAAAGCATAGATTGACAAGGCCTGCCTCTGATGTTAAAATATTACTCTGTGCCTTACGGAAGAATCGTTCTTTCATAAATGCGGCGGCCTTACGCAACGACCTGGAAAGCGTTACGACCCGCCTTTATCCTGAAGTGCGATGCATTAAAAAGGAACTGCTAAGGCTAGGCGCAAAAAAGGTTTTGATGTCGGGAAGCGGAGGGAGTGTTTTTGCTACAACCGCCTCAAAGAAAGAAGCCTCGGTATTAGCGCAGCGCCTCAGGCGAAAGAAACGGCCCTGGCAGGTCTTTATCAGTCATACGAGCTAGTCTTTCTTACGATAAGGAGGGCGAGGTATGGAGATAACCGAGGTCAAGATATTCCTGAAGGATTCACCCGATAAGAAGCTCAAGGCGTACGTCACGGTAACCTTCGATAATGCCTTTGTGGTCAGGAATATAAAGGTCATCGAGGGCACGAGCGGCTTATTTATCGCCATGCCTTCCCGCAAGGTCAAGCAACCCTGCCCCAAGTGCAATTTTAGGAACGAATTGCGCTCTAAATTCTGCAACCAGTGCGGCGCGCAGTTGCCGGTGGTGCCTCGTGTGCCGCTTAGCGCAGAAGCCGGCAAGGACAACGCGCAGTCCGAGCATAAAGATATTGCACACCCCATTACGCAGTCTTTCAGGGAATATTTACAGAAGAGGGTTTTGGGGGCCTACGAACAACAGAAGACCAAAGGTCCTGATAGCGCCACCGCTTAACACTAGTGCCGGTCGCTTATCAAGGATTTAAAGGATTCTCGGCTTATAACTCTGATTTGGGACGTCGTCCAATGGTAGGACACGAGAATTTGGGTCTCGCTATTCTGGTTCGAGTCCAGACGTCCCAGCCTTGATAGTGACCGTGTGGACGAGAGCCAAAGGGGCGCGGGGAGACCGTCTCCACGTTGGGGGGGAGAACAGCGCCTGTTGGTTGAATTTTCTATAAGCGTTAGGAGGGGGCTTGTCCCTTCCTAAGGAGCGAGGTGTAAGCCGAGCGACAGGTTCTAGGTGCGGAGCACCGGAGTCCAGATGTCCCAGCCACTTTGGACGTACATACAAACCATAAATGCACGAAAGGATAAGAGATTTATTAGATTTTTAGAGTTTTCGCGTCTATTATCTGTAGGAGATAGAGTAAAAGAAGAATTATGAAAAGCAGCGCTCAAGTTTTAGATTTATGGGTTGACTTAGAAAAAGAACAATACGACCGGAAGAAAGACATTATCGTGAATAAGTCAAAGCTTTTAGAAAAAATAGAAGAAGTTGAAAAGCTGGATAACATTGTTCAACTAAAAAGAAATATTTTTCCAATTAAATCGGTAGTTAATTATCCTAAAAGCGATACTGAAGGTATAGTGAATATAGATCAAAATGGCGATACTATGGTTTTAAAAAAAGGCGCGCTTATTGAAGAATTAGAACAAATTGAAGAGGCGCAGACAATTGAAAGAGCTAAGTATTACCTCGATAGACTGAAAAAAGGCATAAGTGAAATTAAAACAAGCAAGATAAATGACATAAATCTAAACCGCTGGAAAGAATACCAAGATATTATTACGGACAGTTTGTGGGTTTTAGAAAAAAGAGATACATCTGGAGCTCATATCGGTTCATATTGGGGTAACTTTATCCCCCAAATACCCAATCAATTAATGCTGCGCTATACAAAAAAAGGAGATTGGGTCATCGACCCATTCGTCGGTAGCGGTACGACTTTAATTGAGTGCCGGCGCCTAGGACGGAATGGTATCGGCATTGAGTTAAATCCTTACGTAGCAAAAGAAGCAAAGAATTTAATCAAAAAAGAAAATAATGTTCATAATGTTACTACTGAAGTAATCACCGGAGACAGTAGAAGAATAAATTTAATAGAAACGTTAGATAAATTTGGCGTAAAGCAAGTTCAACTGCTTATTATGCACCCCCCATATCACGATATCATCAAATTTAGCAGAAGCAGCGATGATTTATCTAATGCGCCAACGACAGAAGATTTTATTAGGATGTTTGGGGAAGTTTTAGATAATACAGCGCCGTATTTAGAAAAAGATCGCTATCTCGGTATCGTGATAGGAGATAAATATTTCAAAGGTACTTGGATTCCGCTCGGCTTTTATATAATGAATGAAGTATTAAAAAGAGAGTTTTCTCTAAAAAGTATTATTGTTAAAAACTTTGAACAAACAAGAGGGAAGAGAAATCAGCAAGAATTATGGCGATACAGGGCTTTGGTTGGAGGTTTCTATATTTTTAAACACGAATATA
>CAYWCX010000026.1:0-16798 GCA_964456925.1 uncultured Planctomycetales bacterium | reverse complement strand
ATGCCGCGTTCGGAATTTGTCCACCTGCATTTACACACCCAATACAGCCTCTTAGACGGCGCCTGCCGCATCCCGGAACTTCTCGCACTTGCCAACCAGTACAGGATGGATAGCCTCGCGATTACCGACCACGGCAATATGTTCGGGGCGATAGATTTCTACCTTGCCGCCCAGAAGGCCGGGATCAAGCCGATTATCGGCTGCGAGGCTTATATCGCGCCGGAGAACCGTTTTGAAAAAGGTTCGGCCGGCATTGACGAGGCCTCTTACCACTTTATTCTTCTGGCGAAAGACGAAACCGGCTACCAGAACCTTATGAAGCTGGTTTCTATCGGTTATCTCGAAGGTTTTTATTACCGTCCCCGCATCGATAAGGAATCGTTGTCCCGCTATCAAAAAGGCCTGATTGGCTTAAGTTCCTGTTTAAAGGGGGAGATTCCGGTATTGCTCCAGCAGCGCCGCCCCAACGACGCCTTAAAGGTGGCGGATGATTACCTTCAGATTTTAGGCAAGGATAATTTTTATCTGGAGTTGCAGGAGAACCGTATCCCCGAACAACGCCTGGTTAACGAGGGCCTGATTAAGATTTCCAAGGAGTTAGGTATCCCTCTTGTGGCAACCAATGACGTGCATTATTTGAATAAAGAACACGCTGCCAGCCACGAGGCGCTTTTATGCATCCAGACCCAGACCACCCTGGATGACCCCAACCGCATGCGTTTTCAGACCGACGAGTTTTATTTTAAGTCGCCGCAGGAGATGCAGGAAAGTTTTAAGGATGTGCCTTCGGCGATTGCCAACACCCTGGAGATTGCCGGCCGCTGTAACCTCGAACTGGATTTTACCCATATCCACCTGCCGCGCTACGAGCCGCCGCAAAATCAGACTAAAGAAGAATTTTTAAAGGAGTTGTGCGACAGGGGGCTGGAAAAAAGGTTTAAAGAGGCCGCTCCTGCGGTAAAGGAACGCCTGGAGCACGAATTGAAGATTATCAAAGAGATGGGCTTTACCAGTTATTTCCTGATTGTCTGGGATTTTATCCACTATGCCAAGAGTCAGGGGATACCGGTAGGCCCGGGGAGGGGTAGCGCAGCAGGAAGTCTTGTCAGTTATCTCTTGGATATTACCGACATCGACCCCTTGCAGTACGGTCTTCTGTTTGAGAGGTTCCTGAACCCCGAGCGTATCGGCCTGCCCGATATTGACATTGATTTCTGCTACGAGAGGAGGCAGGAGGTCATAGATTACGTTACCGCAAAATACGGCCGCGAGAACGTAGCGCAAATTATCACTTTCGGGACGATGCAGGCGCGCGCGGTGGTGCGCGACGTAGGCAGGGTTATGGGTATGAGTTACGCCGACGTAGACCGTATTGCTAAAATGATACCGCCTGACCCCAACATCACCCTTAAGGATGCCCTTGAAAGCGAAGGGGAGTTAAATAACCTTTATAAGAACGAGTCCCGCATCACGCAACTCATTGATACCGCGCTTGCGCTTGAAGGCCTTAACCGCCACGCCTCTATTCACGCTGCCGGAGTGGTTATCGCGGATAAGCCGCTCGATAATTATATGCCCCTCTTTAAGACCCAGGATGAGCAGATTACCACCGGCTACAGCATGGGCGCCCTGGAAAAAATCGGTTTGTTAAAAGTAGATTTTCTGGGATTAAGGACTCTCACGGTAATTGACCAGACCATCAAGATAGTCAAGGATACGCAGCACAAAGAAATTGATATCAAAAACTTAGCCTTGGATGACCCCAAGACCTACCGTCTTTTGTCCGCAGCCCGGACTATCGGAGTGTTTCAGGTGGAGAGTTCCGGGATGCGCGACCTCCTGCGCAAACTGGAGCCGGAACGTTTTGAAGACCTCATTGCGCTCCTGGCGCTTTACCGTCCCGGCCCTATCGGTTCGGGCATGCTTGATGATTTTATCCAACGCAAACACAACCGTATTCCCATCAAGTACGACCACAAAAAGCTGGAGGGCGTCCTTCAGGAGACCTACGGGATTATGGTTTATCAGGAACAGATTATGCAGGCCGCCAACAACCTCGCGGGTTTCAGCCTTTCGGAGGCAGACCTGCTGCGCCGGGCAATGAGCAAGAAAATCCCCGAGGTGATGGAAAAACAGCGCTCTAAGTTTATCGCCGGCTGCGTGAAGAACGATATCAAGGACTCCGTAGCCAGCAGGGTCTTCGACCTGATTGAATATTTTTCGGGTTATGGCTTTAACAAATCCCACAGCGCTGCCTACGCGCTTATCTCTTACCGCACCGCCTATCTGAAAGCCAATTTTCCGGTAGAGTTTATGACCGCGCTCCTGACCTCGGAGCGGGATAATACCGATAAGATTGTGGAATACGTTAACGAAGCCGGACGGATGGGCCTGGAGGTTTTGCCGCCCGATATTAATGAAAGCGCCGCACTCTTTAAGGTTGTGGGCCCGAAATCCATCAGGTTTGGTTTATTGGCAGTCAAGAATGTCGGCCATGGGGCAATTGAATCTATTATTAAAGCCAGAGAGGAGAAGAGGTTTGTTTCGCTGGAGGATTTAGCCCAGCGCGTGGATTTAAGGCTGGCCAACCGCAAGGTTTTAGAAAGCCTGATTAAATGCGGCGCTATGGACAGCTTCGGGATGCTGCGGGCGCAGATGTTCGTCAGCCTGGAAAAAATTCTGGAGTTTTCCTCCAAGTCCCAGCGCGATAAGGAAAAGGGACAGTTGTCCTTTTTCGACCAGGGCCTTAAAGAGAACGGTTTTAAGGAGGTCTTGAAATTGCCGCAGGTCAAGGAATGGCCGGAGCCGCAACTGCTGGCTTTTGAAAAAGAGATGCTCGGTTTTTACGTTACCGGACATCCCCTGGCGCGCTATGCGCATCAGATTAAACGCTTTACATCGGTATCTACCGCAAACCTCGGCGCTTCTAATGACGGGGATGAGATTAAAATCGTGGGGCTGGTCTCTAAAATTAAACATACCCTTACCCGCGCAAAACAGGAAAAGATGGCGATTTTAAAATTAGAGGACCTCGAAGGCGCGGTAGAAGTTCTGGTTTTTCCGCAGGCCTTCCAGAAGGTCTACCGCTACCTCCAGCCCAACAGCGTAGTTATGGTGAGGGGGAGGTTGAACCTGCGCGAGGAAACCCCCAAGATTATCGCCAATGATTTATTCCCGATAGATGAAATATACCGGCTTATTACCGGCATAAATATCAACCTCTCCGGGATACGGGAGAACCTTTTCGAGAGCCTCAAGGCCCTGCTTTTGTCTTCGCCGGGGCGGACTCCGGTATATCTGCGCCTGGATGCCCCGGCAAAACCACGGGTCCAGTTGGTGGTAGGCGACGGGCTGTTTGTGCAGCCATCGGAAAAATTAACCCAAGATATCGAGAACCTTCTCGGCGAGGAGAGGTTATCTTTGGTGATATAGGTTGATTTTATACCTTTGCTTCGCGCACTGGATTTTTACGCCGTGCACTGCGGTTTACTCGCCGCTTCCATCAGTAGGCTATCGTAAGGCAGGCGTATTCCAGCGGCTCGTAATTCCTTGCGCACTCCTGCCGTAAAAATCCTAATGTGCGCTCCAGCAAAAGTATAAAATCTATAGAGATACGAAAGTTAACCTACGAAACTTCACTTGACATTGTAAGTTTTTGTTGTTATTATAGTTAGAAATAGGGAGGTGCGCGATGACCAAAAAAGACATAATCCTTCGGGTTTCCGATGAGACTAATCTCAAGCAGATAGATGTCAAGAAGGTAGTGCAGAAGACCTTTGATTGCATTATAGAGGCATTGGCAAGAGGCGAAAAGATCGAATTACGCAACTTCGGCGTCTTTAAGATAAAGCAGAGAAAGAGCCGCACCGGCCGAAATCCTCGCACCGGTCAAGTCGTTCCCGTCCCGCCCCGCAAGGTTGTAGTCTTTAAGCCAGGCTTAGAGATGAAAAAAAAGATAAGGTAGCCAACCACCCTTTTACCTAAAGAAATTAAAATTAATGTTTAAGAAGATACCCGGCACAAAAGATATCCTGCCCGAAGAGACAGGGCGCTGGCAGAAAATAGAAGAGGCCGCCCGGCGCATATTCAGGCTTTATAATTATTCCGAAGTGCGCACGCCCATAATCGAAGATATCGGCTTATTCAACCGCTCCCTCGGACAATCCAGCGAAATCATACAGAAGCAGATGTTTGTGATTAAGAACGCTTCGGATACCTATGCCCTGCGGCCGGAAGGGACGGCTTCGGTGGTGCGGGCCTACCTTGAAAATAATCTGGATAAAAATCAGGGGCTGGTGAAGTTTTATTATCTGGGGCCGATGTTCCGGCTGGAGAGGCCGCAAAAGGGGAGATTAAGGCAATTCCACCATTTAGGGTGCGAGGTTATCGGCTCTGCAAGCCCGATGGTAGACGTTGAAGTGATTTCTCTGGCGGACGCCCTGCTTAAGGCCTTTTCCATCACAGGTTACAGCATCCAGATTAACAGCCTGGGTTGCACCAAAGATAAAAAGGAACTGACCCGGCTTTTAGAGAAGGGTTTAAAGCCAAAATTGTCCAGGTTTTGTGCCGACTGCCAGGTGCGTTTTAAGCGCAATGTCCTGCGCATCCTGGATTGTAAAAATGAGACCTGTAAGGAAGAAGTCGCCAAGTTAAACCTTAAGGATAATTACCTTTGCAGCGATTGTAAAGGGCATGCCCAAAAAGTAATGCAGGGTCTCGATTCCTTAAAGATAAAATACGAAGTTAACCCTTATCTGGTGCGCGGCCTGGATTATTATACCCGCACCGTATTTGAAATCAAACATAGCGCACTCGGCGCCCAGGACGCCGTCGGCGCCGGAGGCAGATACGATAACCTGATAAAGGAATTAGGCGGTCCGGATGCTGCTGCGATGGGTTTTGCCTTTGGCATGGAGCGCCTGCTCTTGAGCGCTGCCGGGGATACTGCCCCTGAAAAAGAGGAGTTAGTTTATTTGATAACGCTGGGTGAAGCAGCCGAAAAAGAGGGCTTAAAAATATTGAATGGCCTGCGTCAGGCCGGCGTCAGCTGCGATACCGATTATGAGGGTAAATCCCTTAAAGGCGCGATGCGCCGGGCTAACGATGCTTGCGCACGTTATGTTTTAATCCTGGGGGAGGACGAATTAAAAAAGAAGGTTATTGCCTTGAAGGATATGCAATCAGGCCAGCAGCAGGAAGTGCCTTTGGATAAATTAACCGCAGAACTAAAGAACAGGTTGAGGTATTAAAATGCTTCGGACGCACACCTGCGGAGAGCTTACTATTAAGGATACCGACAAGGAAGTTACTCTCTGCGGCTGGGTAGCTAACCGCAGGGACCACGGTAAACTTATCTTTATCGATATCCGCGACCGCTTCGGCATCACCCAGGTGGTGTTTATCCCCAAGGATTCCCACGAGACGCATAAGAAGGCCCAGGAATTAAGGAATGAGTTCGTTATCCGCGTTAAAGGTAAGGTTCATCCCCGGCCGCAGGGGACAATCAACAGCAGGATTCCTACCGGAGAAGTAGAGATAGCCGCCGCGCAACTCGAGATACTCAATCCCAGCCTCACCCCGCCGTTTGAAATCCTTGATGACCTTGATGTTACCGAAGAGATGCGCCTGAAATACCGCTACCTGGATTTAAGAAGGAGGAAGGTCTTTGAGAACTTTTTCCTGCGGCACAAACTTTATGCCATCATCAATAATTTTCTGCCGCAGAAGGGATTTATTTCCTGCGAAACCCCGATACTTACCAAATCCACTCCCGAGGGCGCGCGCGACTACCTTGTTCCCTCAAGGCTTAATCCCGGCCAGTTTTTCGCCCTGCCGCAGTCGCCGCAGTTGTTCAAGCAGATTTTTATGGTAGCGGGGATTGACCGTTATTACCAGATTGCCAAGTGTTTCCGCGATGAGGACCTGCGTGCCGACCGCCAGCCGGAATTCACCCAGTTGGACTTGGAGATGTCTTTTGTCGAGGAGGAGGATGTCTTTACGATAGTAGAAGAGCTGTTAGGGGCGATATTTAAGGAATTAAAAGGTATGGCGTTGGAGATTCCTTTCCCGCGCATTTCCTATCAGGAATCCCAGGATAAATATAAAAGCGACAAGCCGGATTTACGCCAAGGGCAAAATGAGTTTGCCTTTGTCTGGGTAAAGGATTTTCCGCTTTTTAAATATAATGAAGAGGAAAAGCGCTGGGAGAGCGAACACCATCCCTTTACCGCCGTGGCAAAAGAAGATATCGAAAGCCTGGAAAAGAATCCGGGCGGGGCGAAGTCGCGGTCCTATGATTTGGTTTTAAACGGCGTGGAATTGGGTTCGGGTTCAATCAGGATTCACGAACAACAGTTGCAGAAACGGATATTTAAAATCATCGGCATCAACGAGAAGGAGGCAAGGGAGCGCTTCGGCTTTTTACTGGAGGCCTTCCAGTTCGGCGCGCCGCCGCACGGCGGATTTGCTTTCGGCTTAGACCGGTTACTGGCGATTATGGCGCAAGAGGCGAGTATCCGCGAAGTCATCGCCTTTCCCAAAACCCAGAAGGCCTTTTGCCCTCTTACCGGCGCGCCTTCGGATGTCGAAGAGAAACAATTAAAGGAACTGGGATTAACTATCAAGAAAAGGGGGAGCAGGAAATGAGAAAAATAAACATTTTAGGTTTGGCAGCATTGTCTTTGATTTTTATCCTTTCAGGTTGCGCGATAAGAAGCTACCGCGAAACGCGGGATAGGATTGACCAGGATTTATACAGCGGAAACCGCGGTTATTTGAAAGGCGAAGCTCCGGCAGAGGAGCAGGGAGTATCGCGTAAGACTACCCGCGACATCCGGGTGATTGAGGTGGAGTTAGCCGCGCCTTTTAAGGGAAAGAAAGGCAAAACCGCGGCAGAATCTTCGGTTCCGGCCGCAAGCAGTGAGCCTTCAGAGGAAATCCCCAGGAACCTAAAGTAAGTCATCTCTTTGGAAAAACATATCGCTATCGAAAAGCAGCAGGAGGCGCAGGCCCTTTTCGGCCCCCATGACGAGAATTTAAAAACCATCGAGAAGGAATTTAAAGTCAGGCTGAACCTGCGGGGAGAGCGGCTCATTGTAAGCGGCACTGCCGCTAATATCAGAAAGGCAGGCAGTTTTATCGAAGAAGTCCTCACCGGCATCCGCCGGGGGGAGAGCGAATTAACCCGGGCGGATTTTTATTACCGTATGCGTAATTTTAAAGACAGCAAGAGCAGCCGTATTAATATTTCGGACCTTGACAGGATTTCTCTGCCGAAAAGCAGGTCCGCCGGCCAGCGCATCATCGGGCCCAAGAGCAAGGGGCAGCGCGAATATGTGGAGGCGATCAAGAAATACGATATTGTTTTCGGAATCGGGCCGGCGGGGACCGGCAAGACTTATCTGGCGATGGCGTGCGCGGTGGATGAATTGAAGAAACAAGAGGTGCGCAGGATTATCCTTACCCGACCCGCTATTGAGGCAGGCGAATCGCTGGGATTTTTACCGGGGGATATGTATGAAAAAATTTCTCCTTACTTGAGGCCGCTTTACGACGCGCTTTACGATATGATGGAGGCGGACACCATTGAGCGGTATCTTGCCAGCGGCATTATCGAAGTAGCTCCGCTTGCTTATATGCGCGGCAGGACCTTAAACGACGCTTTTATCGTGCTGGACGAAGCCCAGAACTGTACCGCCGATCAGATGAAGATGTTTCTGACGCGACTGGGTTTTGATTCCAAGGCCGTCATTACCGGCGATATTACCCAGAGTGACCTTCCGGAAGGAAAACCTATCGGCCTCCTGGAGGCAAAGGATATCCTTGAGGGTATCGACGGGATAAAATTCATCCAGTTGACCGGTGCGGACGTAGTCAGGCACGCCCTGGTGCAGCAGATTATCGAGGCTTATGAAAAGGCAAACCGTAATAAAAAATAACCTCAAACTTGTCTCGGCAGTAGCGCTGGCTTTTATCATCAGTCATATCCTGCAGGTTAACCTTATCGTGCCGATGTTTTTATCCCTCCTGGTAATCTATTTTCTCTTTTTGTACCCTTTTGCGCAGGAGAAGGGTTACAATCTTTTAAACCTTACCCTGCTTTTTGTGATTATTTTTGTCGCCAGTTACTTTATTATTAAAAACAACTGGTCGGTATATTATATACCTTTTTCCCTGGTGCCGATGCTGGCAACCCTGCTTTTTAATGACCTGCGGGTATCGTTCTTTCTAATCGTGGCTTCGGCGGTTTCCGTCTCTTCCGTCGCCGGGATGCATTATTATCTGGCGATGCTGTTTTTAATCAGCGGGATAGTGGCGAGCCTCCTGGTTTTCGGCAGCCGCAGGCGTATGGCAATTATCCGCAGCGGTTTTATCACCGGCCTGGCACAGATGGCGGCGCTTTTATTGGTAGACCGTTTTATGCCCGCTGACCCGGCGAAATATCTTATCCTTTTGATTAACGGGGTCGTTTCCAGCGTCCTGGTATTGGGGATACTGCCGTTTTTTGAATACCTCTTCCGCACCGTAACCGACATCAGCCTTTTAGAGCTGGCGGATTTTGACCAGCCGCTTTTACAGCGCATGATTCTAGAAGCGCCGGGGACCTATCATCACAGCCTGATTGTAGGCAATCTTTCGGAAGCCGCCTGCCAGGCAATCGGAGCGCATGCCCTTCTGGCGCGTATCGGCGCATACTATCACGATATCGGCAAACTTTATAAGCCGGATTACTTCAGCGAGAATCAGGATGTCCTGGAGAGCAAACACGAAAACCTCACCCCTACAATAAGCAAAATGGTGATTATGAACCACGTCAAGGAAGGAGAGGAACTTGCCAGGAAGTACAAGCTTAACCCGCGCCTGGTAGATTTCGTCGCCCAGCATCACGGCACCAGCCTGGTCTATTTTTTCTACCGCCGTGCCCTGGAAAACGTGGAGGAAGAGGAAAAGGTGCAGGAAGAGGGGTTTCGTTATCCCGGGCCCAAGCCTGCTACGAAAGAGACCGCAGTGGTGCTTCTGGCGGATTCCGTGGAAGCGGCAGTACGTTCGCTGCGTGACCCTACCCCCGCCAAGATCGAAGAACTGGTGCACAAGATTATCAATAATAAGTTTATTGACGGCCAGCTGGATTCCTGCGACCTGACCCTGAAAGACCTTGAGAAGATTTCCGCGGTTTTTGTGCGCATCTTAAGCGGGATATACCACAGCCGCGTAACCTATCCCGAAAGTCCTAAGCCGTAACTATAGCCTTGTCTTAAATTCAGCCCGTTTTACCTAAACAAATGAACGTCGTTATTAAAAATTTCCAGAAAAGGATGCTGATTCAGCCCGCCTGGATTAAAAGAATAGCCCGGCGCGTCCTCGGGGAAGAGAAGGTTTTCGCCGACGGAGAAATTACCTTTTGTTTCGTCAATGCCGGCGATATCCGGGAGGTTAACCTGAATTATCTCGGGCGAAACCTCACCACCGACGTCATCGCCTTTGACCTTACCTGCCCGAAAGAAAAAGGCGCCTCAGGTATTATTGCCGATATCGTAATCTCAAGCGATGCCGCATTTTCCAATGCCCGCATTTTTAAAACTACGCCCCGCCGGGAACTCGCCCTCTATGTAATCCACGGCCTGTTGCATATTCTGGGCTACCGCGACGGAAACAAAGACGAGCGCACTTTGATGCAAAAGAAAGAAGGGGAACTGCTTTCTCAATGCCTATCCAGAAAAGCGAAGCAATAGTCTTAAACCGTTATAATTTCCGCGAGACCTCGCTGATTGCCAATTTCTATACCCGGGATTTCGGCAAGACGAGCGGCATCCTGAAGGGGATCAGGAAGGAGCCCGCGAAGTTTGCCAGTAATGTCGAGCCCTTTTCCTATAACGAACTTATATTTTATAAAAACCGCTCTTCCGCGCTGCATCTGGTTTCGCAGTGCGACCTTAAGGAGGACTTCCGCAGCATCCGCAGCAATATTGACAGGATTACGGCAGCCGGATTAATGATGGAACTGACAGGCGCGATTATGGCGCAGGAGGATGTTAATGAGGAGGTTTTCGACCTTATCCTTGCCTGCCTGGGAGAACTGGATATGAACGGCAACCCGGAAAAGATTGCGACTATTTTTAAGATTAAGATGCTGGCGCTCTCAGGTTTCAAGCCGCATTTTGATTCCTGTGTCTCTTGCGGGGTAAAGATTGAAAACAGCCAGTCCAAGTTCAGTTTAATCCTGGGAGGGCTGCTCTGTAGTGCGTGTTATAAGAAAGACATCAAGGCCAGAAACATCTTCCGCGGCACCATTGCCTCAATACTTTATATCGAAAGAAATAACCTCAAGGTAAACCTTAACCTGGGGATGAACCCGCAGGTAAAAAAAGAACTCGGCATTATACTCAATTCTTTCCTGGAGTTTCACCTCGGCAGAGAGCTTAAATCCGAGCGGTTTTTAGATAAAATCGAGCCTGAAGTTAAGGGTTCGGCTAGGCCGGAGAAAATCGCGCGGCGTTAAAAGGGGGTTCTGCGTGAAGATAGTAATCGTGGGTTGCGGTGCAATGGGGTGCCTTCTGGCAGGATTTTTATCCCGGCTTTATAGCGCTTCGGGTAAATCCGAAGACAAGCTCTGGTTACTGGAAAAAGATAAGGAACGCGCCAGAAAATTAAACGAGCAGGGTATCGCGATAGAAGGGGTTTCCGGCAATTGGCAGTCCAGGGTTAAGATTACCGCCGACCCCAAAGAAATCGTCAGGGCAGACCTCCTGGTTATTTGCGTGAAGTCTTACCATACCCGCGATGCCATTACCCAGTCCAGGGTTTTGGTAGACAAGGATACCCGCGTCCTGACCCTGCAGAACGGCATCGGCAATATCGAGATTATCAGCGAAGTGGTCGGACAGGATAAGGTCATCGGCGGGGTTACCAGTCACGGGGCTACGCTTCTTGAGGCAGGCCGTATCCGGCATGCCGGCAAAGGCGAGACCATCGTCGGAAGGCCCGACGGTAAAATCCCGGTAGAGCTGCGGCATATCCGCGAGGTCTTTAATAAGGCGGGCCTTGAAACCAGAATCTCGCGCGACATCAAAGGGCTACTATGGTCTAAACTTATTATCAATGTAGGCATCAATGCCCTGACTGCCATTACCCGCCTGAACAACGGCCGTCTCCTGGAATTCGAGACTACCCGCAGGATTATGCGGGAAGCAGTAACTGAGGCAATCCGGGTCGCCAAGAGAAAGCGCATTAAACTTCTTTATGATGACCCCTTAGCCAGGGTAGAGGCGGTGTGCGAGGCGACCAGAGACAATATTTCTTCGATGCTGCAGGACGTTTTAAGAAAAAAACGCACCGAGATAGATTTTATTAACGGCGTGATTGTGCGTCAGGCACAGGAACTGGGTATTGCCGTCCCGGTAAATTCGGTATTGGTGGATTTAGTCAAAACCATTGAATCAAGTTATAATTTAGCGGTAGAAAGATAAAATTTTGCTGCGGGATTTGCATTAGCGCGATGATAAATAACGAAATCGGCACGATATTCAGGGAGGTTGCGGATATCCTTGAAATCAAGGGAGCCAACCCTTTCCGCATCCGCGCCTATCAACGCGCGGCACAGAATATTGAAGGGTTATCCGGCGATCTGGAGGCCTATATTAAAGAAGACCGTTTAAGCGATATCCCCGGTATCGGCAAAGACCTTTCAGAGAAGATTAAAGAATTTTATCACACCGGAAAGATTAAATTTTATCAGGACCTGAAAAAAAGCCTGCCCAGGGGGCTTTTGGAATTATTGAATATTCCTTCCGTCGGGCCCAAAACCACCGGGCTTTTATACAAAAAACTGAAAATAAAAAGTATCGCCGGCCTCCAGAAGGCAATCCGGACACATAAACTGGAAGGCATCTTCGGGATTAAGGAAAAAACCATTGAAAATATTGCCAAGGGGATAGAGCTCCTTAAAAAGGGGAGGGAGCGTATGACCCTTGCAGAGGCGATGGCAGTGGCGGATAAATTCGTCGGGCCGCTGGAAAAATCAGGCGCGGTTAAGAAGATAGCGGTTGCCGGCAGCCTGCGCCGGGCTAAAGATACGGTACGCGATATCGATATCCTGGTAGTCTCGGATAAGCCCGCCGAGGTAATGCGTACCTTTGTCGGTATCCCTTTGGTAAAAGAAATCCAGGCACAAGGGCATACTAAATCTTCGGTGCGCACCAA
Organism: uncultured Planctomycetales bacterium; assembly: GCA_964456925.1. Classification (GTDB taxonomy): domain Bacteria; phylum Omnitrophota; class Gorgyraeia; order Gygaellales; family Profunditerraquicolaceae; genus JBAZKK01. Next base: position 4,600 of record CAYWCX010000026.1, on the reverse strand, counting down.
AGACGGTATACAGGTGGATTGCCGGGTGGTAGAGGAGAAGTCCTTCGGCGCCGCGCTAGTTTATTTTACCGGCTCAAAAAGTTTTAACATCAAGCTGCGCCAGTTAGCCATTAAAAAGGGCCTCAAGGTCAATGAATACGGTATCTTTCGCAAGGATAAGTTCGTAGCCGGAAGGAGTGAAGAGGAAATTTTTAAATTATTCGGGATGTCTTATATCGAGCCGGAGTTAAGGGAGGACACCGGAGAGATGGAACTGGCATTGAAATCCGCATTGCCGCACCTGGTAAGCCTCGAGGATATCAAAGGCGACCTGCACGTGCATTCGCGCTGGTCGGACGGCGAGAATTCCATCGAAGAGATTGCGCGCGCCTGCCGGCAAAAAGGTTATTCTTATGTCGCCGTTACCGATCACTCACAGGGTCTGAAGGTAGCCAACGGCTTGAGTCTTTCCGAGTTAAAGAAGAAAAAACTTGAAACCGAAAAGATAAACAGGAACCTGAAAGGTTTTCGGGTGCTGTATGCCACGGAGGTGGACATAGATTCCGAAGGCAATCTCGATTATCCGGATTACGCCTTAAAGGAATTCGACCTCGTTATCGCCTCTATCCACAGCGGGTTTAAACAGAGCCGTCAGCAGCTCACCAAAAGGATAATCAAGGCCTGCCGCAATAATTATGTGCATATCATAGGCCATCCCACCGGACGGCTCTGGGGCACGCGCGAAGCCTACGAGATTGATTTTGACGAAATATTTAAGGTGGGGCGGGACACCAATACCCATTTTGAAATTAATGCATTCCCAGAGCGCCTGGATTTTAACGACTCTAACTGCCGCCGCGCCAAGGAGGCAGGGGTAAAGCTCGCCGTTACCACTGATGCCCATGCCATTGAAGTTCTCGACGCCATGACGCTGGGGGTGGCGATGGCTAGGAGAGGGTGGCTTGAGAAACAAGACATAATTAACACCCGCCCGTTGCAGGATTTTCCGGGGCTTTTAAAAAAGAAATGAGAATAAAATTAATTTTGATTTCGGTCATTTTTTTAGTAAGCGGTTGCGGCGACCGTACCGTCTATAGAGATACCCAGATTCTGATGGGCACTACGGTAGAAGTAGTTTCTTGCGACCGGCAGGCAAGCCGGATCGTCTTTGAAGAAATACAAAGAATCGAAAACCTGCTTAGCAAATATAAGGATGACAGCGAAGTAGCGCTTTTAAACAAAAAAGGAGAGCTTCCTGTAAGCCCGGAGACATTTTACATTATTAAAAAATCAAAGGAATTTTGGCAGCTAAGCGGCGGCGCCTTTGATGTTACAGTAGTGCCCCTGATGGATCTCTGGGGGTTCACGCAGCAATCCTATCGCATTCCGTCCGATGACGAAATAAAAGAAGCGTTAAGGTATGTAGGTTCGGATAAAATTATCTTTAATGATAAAAATAATGTGGTAAAATTTAAAGTCTTGGGAGTCAAGATTGACCTCGGCGCAATCGGCAAAGGCTTTGCCGTGGACTGTGCGGTAAAGAAATTAAAAGAACGCGGCATCAAAAGCTGCCTTGTCAATGCCGGGGGGCACATCTACTGCCTGGGCGATAGGTCGGGCAGGCCCTGGAAGATTGCGATACAGGATCCCCGAAAACTCGGTTTTGCGGGTTACGTAAAATTAAAAGACCGCGCCATTGCGACTTCTGGGGATTACCGGCAGTTCTTTATAGAGGGCAACAGGAGATACGCGCATATCATTGACCCCCGGACCGGCTACCCCGCGGATTCCGGAGTAATCTCGGCTACGGTAATTGCTCCGGATTGTACCACCGCCGACGCTATTGCCACTGCGGTATTTGTTCTCGGGGAAGGCAAGGGCAGGGAATTCGCGAAAAATTTTAAAGAGGTTGAATTAACCGTAATCGCTAAATAAGATGCTTAACGGCCCGCAGCAGATGTTCATTTATTTTTCGCAGCTTCTGGAACTGCCGGTTTTTGACAAAAACGACAGGCAGGCCGGACGGATCTATGATATCATCGTCAAGCCGACGATAGTCTATCCGCAATCCTATTGCCTGATTATCCGCAAGGGTTTTCCTAACCGCAAGTATGCAACGGTACCGTGGTCGGATGTCGCAGGCATCTATAAAAACGAAGTGCGTATCGGCATAGACGCAAGCGGCCTGACATTCAGCGAGAAGCACGACAACAAAGAGGAACTTACCCTGCGCCGAGATATCCTCGACCAGCAGGTGGTGGATACATCTAACCATAAGGTTATCCGCGTTAACGATATCCACCTCTTGATAGTAGAGAATTCCCTGATGGTTGCCCATGTCGACATAAGCCTCAAGGGGTTGGTGCGCCGGCTCGGTTTTGAAGGGCCGGTGGATTTTATAGTCGGGCTTTTCAGAAAAAACGCCGCGTACCTGAAGAAGGAACACCTTATCTCCTGGAAGTATATCCAACCGCTATCCATCAATCCGGTAAGCATGACCATCAAGGTTAATGTTCCGCATAAACAGTTGCTGGCTATCCCTGCTGCTGACCTCGGAGAGATATTCCTGGATTTAGACCTCAAGCGCCAGATCGCGCTTTTTAAATCCCTGGACCTCACCACCCGCGCCAAGATTTTTATGAACGTCGATTTCAAGACTCAAAAGTCCTGGCTCGAGGAACTGGATATTAAAGAGGCGGCGGATATCATTAATAATATTCCTTCCGATGAGGCAACGGACTTTTTAGAGAGATTACCCCGTAATAAAACCGAAGAGCTCCTCAATCTCTTGGAAAGCAAGAACGCCCGCAAGCTTTCGCAATTACTGGGGTATTCCAGCGATTCTGCCGGCGGGTTGATGACCGCCGAATATATCTCCTTTACCCAGGATGTAATAATAGAGGAAGCGCTGCGCCAGATTAAAGAGCGTGTTTTTAAAATAGAGCCAGTGCAGTTTGTTTACATTGTAGACGAAAGCCACCACCTTATCGGCTCGACAAATCTACGGCGTATGCTTTCGACTAACCCCCAGGAACCGCTGGCCAAGGCGATGTTCCCCAAGACCTATTTCGTACATCCGGACAGTTCCGTAAAGGAAGTAGCGTACCTTATGGACAAGTATAAATACTACGCTATCCCGGTCGTGGATGAGAATAACGTAATGCAGGGGATTATTACCGTGGATGATATCTTAAGCCAGGTGATTTCCATTGCCTGGAGAAGGCTTAAGAAAATCAAACCCAAGCTTGCCCCATGAAAAAAGGATTAAGAAAGTTCTGGCTGAACATCGTCATATTTCTCTCGGTTATGGGGCCGGGCATCATTACCGCCAACGTTGATAACGATGCCGGCGGTATCACGACTTATTCCGTAGCCGGAGCGCACTTCGGGTATTCGCTCTTATGGTCGTTCGTCCCGATCATTATTGCCCTGGTGATTATTCAGGAGATGTGCAGCCGTATGGCAGTGGTAACGGGCAAGGGACTGGCAGACCTTATCCGCGAGGAGTTCGGGGTAAGGGTTACCTTCTACGCCATGATTGTCCTGATTTTTTCCAATATCTTCAACACCATCTCGGAATTTGCCGGGATTGCCGCCAGCGCCGAATTATTCGGGATGAGCAAATATATCCTGGTGCCGCTGTGCGCCTTAGCGGTATGGTGGCTCATCGTAAAAGGCACCTACAAATCAGTAGAGAAGGTGTTTCTGGTGGCCTGCCTGTTTTATCTTTCCTACGTTATTTCCGGCTTTCTCTCCAAGCCCGATTGGAACGATGTTTTAACCGAAAGCATCAAGCCGTCTTTTCAATTCAACCGGGGTTATATCCTGATGCTTATGGGCGTAATTGGGACTACCATCGCGCCCTGGATGCAGTTTTACCAGCAGTCCTCGGTAGTGGAAAAGGAGATAAAATTAAAGGATTACAAATACAGCCGTCTGGACGTCATTATCGGCACTTTTATCGTCAATATCGTCGCGATTTTCATCGTGGTGGTCTGCGCCAACACCCTTTTTAGGAACGGGATACGCATTGAGACCGCCAAAGACGCTGCCCTGGCGCTCCGGCCCCTGGCAGGAAAGTATTGTTTTTACCTTTTTGCTTTCGGGCTGCTGAATGCCTCGATATTCTCCGCCTGTATCCTGCCTTTATCAACCGCCTATTCGGTGTGCGAAGGTATGGGCTGGGAGGTGGGGGTTAACCGCCGTTTCCGCGAAGCCCCGCAGTTTTATCTGCTTTATACCATTATCATCATTATCGGCGCTGCGGTAATCCTTATTCCGAATGTCAAGCTTATACCCATTATGTTAATTTCCCAGGCCACCAACGGAATCCTTCTGCCTTTTGTCTTGATATTCATGCTCTTGCTGGTAAACAACAAACGCCTAATGGGTAATTACACTAATTCCAGAATCTACAACTTTTTTGCGGTGTTAACGGTAGTAGCAATGATCGGATTATCCCTCGTGCTGTTATTTACCGGCTTTATTAAATAGAGAGGCGATGGAAAAAATAAAAATCAGCGATATTACCGGCAGGAAAAAGACGGGTGGGAAACTTACCATGCTCACCGCCTACGATTATCCCCTGGCATCGCTGGTGGATAAGGCCGGTATTGATATG
>CAYWCX010000025.1:0-16977 GCA_964456925.1 uncultured Planctomycetales bacterium | reverse complement strand
GTCTGAATCTGGTTACCAACAAATACGAAACCGAATCCGAGATGCTTATCAGGGCCGCACAGTTGGGGTTTGGCATTGAATCCCTTACCATTAATACCGTTTATGGCCAGGAGAAAAGCGAGATTAACAGTTTTCTTGACAGCCTCAGATTCATCCGTTTTATCCTTAAGGAAATATGGACTATGCTGTTTTAAGAAAAGGGATGGTAGAAGAGCAACTACGCCTGCGGGGGATAAAGGACAAACGGGTGCTGGAGGCTTTCTATAAAGTAGAGCGGCAGGAATTTGTGCCCGAAGATTTCCGGGGCAGTGCTTACGCGGATTCGCCGGTTCCTATCGGCAATTCCCAGACCATTTCGCAGCCTTATATCGTGGCGTTGATGAGCGAAACTCTCGACTTGAGCGGAAAGGAAAAGGTGCTTGAGGTCGGCACCGGTTCAGGGTATCAGACGGCAATATTGGCGGAACTGGCGGCAGAGGTCTACAGCATTGAGCGTATCAAAGAACTGGGAGAGCAGGCTGAAGGGCTCTTGAAGAAACTCGGTTATCAAAATATCAAAATTAAAATTGCGGACGGCACTTTAGGCTGGCCTGAGGCAGCGCCGTTTGACAGGATTATTATTACCGCTGCTTCCAATCACATACCTCAACCGCTAATTGAGCAACTTAAAGAAGGCGGCAGGATTATCGCGCCCTTAGGAACGGCTTTAGGCCAGGTTTTAACCCTGGCAGAAAAGAAAAACGGCATATTTCAATATCAGGAGATTTGCGGCTGCGCTTTTGTGCCCTTGATAGGAAAATACGCTTAAAGTGTCCCCTGTATGATTAATGTTCTCTTAGAATATCTTAAGTGTTTGCCCCGGGAATTAATCGTGGTTATCGTCGGGGCTCTTCCCGTCGCGGAATTAAGAGGCGCAATACCGCTGGCGTTGTCTTTTGGTTTCTCCGCAAGCAAGGCCTTTTGGCTGTCGGTCCTGGGTAATATCATACCTGTCATACCCGCGCTAATTCTGCTGGAACCGGTATCTCCCCGCCTGCGCCGTTTTAAACCCTGGGCGCGTTTTTTTGATTGGCTTTTTGAACGCACGAAAAAGAACTCTGACGCGATACAGAAATACGAAGCCCTGGGCCTGGCGATATTCGTGGCTATCCCGCTTCCCATGACCGGCGCCTGGAGCGGGGTAATAGCGGCATCGCTTTTCAAGATTCGTTTCAGGTATGCCTTTCTTGCCATCAGCGCAGGAGTAATCGGCGCAGGCCTGATTGTAATAACCCTCTGCAGCCTGGGTATCCTGGGTTGGAATATGGTAGCGCATTAGTTCGGAGTTATTAAAATGATACAGGTATATACCGGTAATGGCAAAGGCAAGACCACCGCAGCGCTGGGGTTGGCGCTTAGGGCAGCAGGCGCGGGTTTCCGGGTATACATCATCCAGTTTATCAAAGGCAGGCGCTACAGCGAGCTCGCCGCCCTCAAAAAAATCAAAAAGATAACGCTGGTGCAATGCGGCAGGGGCTGTTTTATTAAAGATAAACCTCAAGCAAAGGATATTATTTTAGCCAAGGCAGGATTAGCAAAAGTAAAACAGGTTATTGCGCAAAGACGCTACCGTCTCGTTATCTTGGACGAGATTAATGTGGCGATGAAAATCGGGCTTTTAGAAATAGATGAGGTTATGAATATCCTTAAAAAATCCCCGCGCAATATCGAACTTGTCCTGACCGGCAGGTATGCCCCGCCGGCAATTCTAAAGATTGCCGACCTCATCAGCGATATCAGAGAAACAAAACACTACTATCAGAAAGGCGTCAAGGCCAGAAGGGGCATTGAGTTTTAAAAATTATGTTGACAAAACAGCAGATTGGAATTAGTATAGATAGCGCTAAAATAAAAGGAGGTTGGAAATGCTGGCGTTAAGTTTAATATTAGCGGGAATATTAATGAGGTTTGCTCCCCACGCTCCGAATTTCACTCCGGTAGCAGCCATCGCATTATTCAGCGGAGCATACCTTAATAAAAAATACGCTTTTATCGTACCGCTCGTGCTGATGATTGCGAGCGACCTCGTAATCGGCCTGCACGACGTAGTATTATTTACCTGGGGAAGTTTTATTCTGGTGACACTTTTCGGCACCGCAATCCGCCGGAAGAAAGGCGCAGGCAGGATAATTTCCTTATCCCTGCTTTCCTCCCTGGTATTTTACCTGGTTACAAATTTTGGAGTATGGCTGGTAGGCTGGTATTCCAAAGATTTGAAAGGCCTGGCAGACTCCTATATAATGGGGTTGCCTTTTCTGCGAAATTTCACCATTGCAACGCTAAGTTATGCAGCGGTTTTGTTCGGTATTTACGAAATTATCGCGCATTACGTCAAAGATACCAGGTTAGCGAGAGTTCTTTTAACAAGATAGGAATATTTTATACGGTTAGGGAAGGCCGTAGAAGCGGCCACAGTCCCGCTGCTGTAGTCCTGTGCGGTAATCCTTAAACCTCGACGCTTCGCGCGGAAACAGCCACTGGCTTTCGGGCCGGGAAGGCTTGAGGTTTTAAGAAACAGGCGAGTCAGAAGACCTGCTGTATAAAAGTCCAAACACGACCGGCCCGCGGACAAGGCCGTAAGGGTGAATAAAACAGGGTTAACCCTTGATTGCATAAGGCAGTCAAGGGTTTTTTATTTGTCCGGGAAAGGAAAGGAGAAATGTTTCAAAAAGTATTGGTGGCAGTAATTGTGATGGCGTTGTTTGCGTCAGGGGTATGGGCAGAGGAATCCGAGGTAACGTGGGATAAGATTGTAGTGACGCCTTACCGTTACGAAGAAACTTTAAGCAAAACTGCTTCCAGCGTTACGGTGATAACTGCAGCTGAGATTAAGAATTCGAATGCCGCAAAGGTTATTGATGCGCTTAGGCCGGTGCCGGGGATTATCGTGCGGGATTTATACGGCAATGGTGCCAAGGCTTCGTTGGATTTACGCGGTTTTGGCGATATGGATGCCATGAATATCCTCGTGCTTATAGACGGAAGGCGGGTCAACGAGGTTGATTTAAGCGGGGTGGACTGGTCGCAGGTCCCCCTGGATCAGATCCAGCAGATTGAAATTATCCGGGGAGGCAACAGCGTATTATACGGAGAAAATGCCGTAGGCGGAGTAATAAATATCATAACCAAAAAAGGCCAAGGCAAACCGCGTTTTGAAATCAGCAGCGAATTCGGCAGTTACGACCGGAACTCAGAAAAAATTCACTTTAGCGGTTCCCGCGGTAAACTATCCTATCTCTTCAGTGCAAGCAGAGAAGGTACGCACGGGTATCGCAACAACAGCTTCTTTAAGACCTACGATTATAGCTCTAAGCTGGGGTATGATTTCAGCGATGAACTTACGGTATATTTTAATTCGGGGTTCCACCGCGCAAGCTATGGTTTACCCGGCGGGCTTTCCGAAAACGAAATCAGCAATTACGGAAGGCGTTTTGCAAAAAACGGGGATGACCGCGCTACCGATAAAGACTATTATTTTATGATGGGTGCGAAAAACGAGGTTCTTGGATTAGGGCAGCTTAGTCTTGATTTATCTTATCGCATCAAGGACGTTAAGTCAAATTTGATCGGCGGAAACGGAGGTTGGAATCCCATCAGAATAAGCAAAATCGATACCTTCGGAATAACCCCTAAATTTACGGTTGAGAGAGCGTTTTTGGGGCGGGAAAACAAACTGGTTGCGGGTCTGGATTATTACCGCAGCCTCTATCGCTCCGACAATCTCGATAGTTCAAATGAACTAGCCGATCTTACCCGGATCCATAAAAATTCACTGGGAGGATATATCCAGGAAGAGTTTTTCGTATCCAAGAACCTCTCGGTCTTGAGCGGCCTGCGCTATGAATCGGTCAGGTATTCGTTTAATTATCATGATTTTTCGGGATGGTACTCGGATATCGACAGCAGCACCAAACCGAACGAAAAGGCCTATAATTTCGGCTTGAACTATAAATACGGCAGGGGTTCCAATGCCTTTTTCAATATCAACCAGAGTTTCAGGTTTCCGGCAACCGACGAATTTTTTACCGGCACCCTTAACACCGCCTTAAAACCCCAGGTATCCAAGGATATCGAAGCCGGGTTCAGGCATAATTTCAACGAACGCCTTCATTTTGAGGTATCCGCTTACAGAATGAAGGTCAGCAATGAGTTGTTTACTGACCCTACCGCTGCGGGCGGGCTCGGCGCCACCTCAAATTACGATAGGACGGTCCACCAGGGATTAGATACAAACGTTAATTTCAAAACAACGCCCGCTCTTTCGTTCTGGGGCAGTTACTCCTGGCAGGATGTAGAGTTTTACAAAAACCACCTCGGAGGAAAGGATATCCCCTGGGTTCCGAGACAGAAATCAAGTTTCGGCCTGGGCTATAAGTTTCTTCGGGATTTTACTGCGAACCTCGGCGTTTACTATACCGGTTCAAGATACCGTATCAACGATGTTAACAATATTTTGCCTAAGATAAAGGGCTATTTTACCACCGACCTCGGTTTAAACTATAAACGTAAGGATTTTAGCATCGCAGCCGGGATAAACAATTTATTCAATAAGCGTTATTACGAGTTCGCTACTTATGGCGCCTTTTCGGGTAATAAGCTTTATTATCCTGCGCCCGGAAGGAATTTTAATATTAGGCTGGAATATAAATTTTAGCAGACCTTGTAAAATAGGGCGGTATATGCTAATATAGAGATATGTTTTCCGACAGGGTATTCCAGGTCGCTCTTGTTGTTTCGCTCGTCATCCACGGGGCATTCCTCTTTCATAACCCCAATTTTAACCTTTTCAATGTCATTACCAATAAGAAAGAGGAAGCCCTTGAAATAAGTTATGTTAAAAAGGAGGCCGAGCTTAAAGAAAAGACCAGGGAGAATCTTCAGAAAAGAGAGCTGGTAAAAATACCCTCCAAGGTTACGGCTTCAAAGGTGAGCCCGCCGCCCTTTATCGAGATAGACAAGGAGATACTGGCGCGTAAAAACCGCGAGGTCCTTACCCGCCAGCCCGATATTACCAGGCCCGCGTTCATCAAACCGGACGTGATTGCGGTAAAGAAAAAAATCACCCTGCCGACGGTAGATATCGATAAAATCGACAACCCTTCCTATTTGAGTTATTACCAGATCGTGCGGGAGAAAATCCGGCGGGCAGCCTACCAGAATTATACCCGCACGGACAGCGGAGAGGTGTATCTATCATTTGTCATCTCCCGCGAAGGTTTCCTTACCGATGTGCGGCTGGTAGAGGAGAAATCCTCCTCCAGTAAGTATCTCAGGGAAGTGGCATTACGCAGTATCCGCGAGGCCTCGCCTTTCCCGGATTTCCCGAAAGACCTCGATTACGCCCAGCTATCCTTCAACGTCATTATCTCCTTCGAAATCGAATAAACTCTACCCCTCCCGCCGCCTAAGAGATTGACACCCGGTGAAAAGAATGCTATATTATAATCCTTAAATCCAAACCGGAAAGGAGTTGAATTCAAGAATGCAGGAGATAGAAATCAGGAGAGATGAATCCTTTGAATCGGCGTTACGCAGGTTCAAAAGGAAGATTGAAGAGGAGGGCATCCTTAAGGAGCTGCGTGACCGCAAGCACTACGAAAAGCCCAGCGAGCGTAAAAGAAAGAGACTCAAGCGAAGAAGATAAAATGGGCCTGGTTCTTTCTACCTCGTGGAATGCCTTCCGTTATAACCGCGCCGCAGGCCTTATCCGTGAAATAAAAGCGCTTGGTTTTAAAGATATCGAGTTGAGTTTTAGCCTCACCTCTTCGATGGTAGCCGGGGTGGGGAATTTTGTTCAAAGGGGCGAAATAGGGGTTGCGAGTTTGCATAATTATTGCCCTATACCCCGGGGGCTAATGCGTTCCAAGGCGCTGCCGGACTGCTATTCGATGTCATCCCTGCGCGAAGAGGAAAGGCAGCAGGCGCTCAAATATAGCAAAAACACCATTGATACCGCCAAAGAGCTGGGAGCGAAGGCGGTAGTGTTACACTGCGGAAGGGTGGAGATACCCGACCGCACGCGCGATTTAATAAACCTCTGCCGCAGGGGCCACAGGAATTGCGGCAGGTACCGTTTTTTAAAAGAGCTTGCCGTCGGGGAGAGAAAAAAATACGCCGCGCTGTTTGTCAGGGCAGCGCTAAAAAGCCTTAGCGAGCTTGAGTCTTACGCCCGCAAGAGCGGCGTTAAACTGGGAATAGAAACCCGTTTTTATTACCGCGAAATACCTTCTTTTGAAGAGACCGGCCTGATTTTAAAAGCCCTGCGAGACAGCAGTATTTTTTACTGGCACGATACCGGGCACGCCCAGCTGATGCAGGAATTGGGTTTTGGCAGGCAGCGCGATTACCTCGATGCCTATGCCGGCAGTATGGTCGGGGTACATCTGCATGACATCAGAAACTGCCGGGACCACCTTGCGCCGGGCACAGGTGAAGTAGATTTTAATTCTTTAAAGCCGTATTTAAAAAAGAATACCTTGAAGGTAATTGAGGCGCATTCCAGCGCCACGCCTGAGGACCTAAAAGAAAGCAGCGTATTGCTGGAGAAAATATTCGATGCCAGAGCCTGAAACCCGGATGCCGGTCTTTGCCGGACAATTTTATCCTGCTTCAGCCCAGGTTTTAAAAAAACAGATCCAGTCTTTTATCGGCCCTGCGGTACCTAAGCAAAACGCCGTAGCCTGCCTTCTTCCGCATGCGGGCTATATTTATTCGGGGCCGGTGGCAGCCCAGACGGTTTCGCGCATTAGCGTTAAAGATAAGGTCGTGCTGTTAGGGCCGAATCATACCGGTTATGGCAAAAACATCAGCATTATGACGGAAGGGTCATGGCAGACGCCGTTAGGCGAGGTTAAAATAGACTCCGTCCTGGCTAAAAAAATACTCGAAGGCTGCAGTTATTTGGAAGACGATAACCTCGCTCACGAATCCGAGCATTCCCTGGAAGTCGAATTACCGTTCCTGCAGTATTTTAAAAATGATTTCCGGATTGTGCCGATAGCATTCCTCTTTGAAGAAACGGGCGCGTTAAAGGAGGTGGCCGGCGCCATAGCCGAAGCGGTTAAGCAGCAGGGGTTAAAGGATAAGGTTTTGCTCGTGGCAAGCTCCGATATGACGCATTATGAGCCGCAGCCCAGCGCACAGAATAAGGATCGTCTGGCTATCGAGGCAATCTTAAGCCTTGATGAGGACCGGCTTTTGGATGTCATCGGCCGCTTTAATATCTCGATGTGCGGGGTAATGCCTACCGTCGTCATGATAACCTGCGCCAAGGCCCTGGGCGCCACAAAAGCGCAACTCGTGAAATACCAAACCAGCGGCGATGTTACCGAAGACAGAAGCAGCGTCGTCGGCTATGCCGGAATCATAATCTCTTAAAATATGGAAGAGCAGGATAAGAATATCGACGAAAGCTGGAAGGAAACAGCGGCAAAAGAGAAGGAGGAGATGAAAAATAAGGGTGAGTTTATCCCCCCGGAAGCGGATTTCGGGTTTTTTGTCACTACCCTCGCGTTACAGGCGTCGATTAGCCTCGGGGCGGTAGCGAACCCCGCTACCGGCAAAACCGAAGCCAATCTCCCGCAGGCAAAATTTATCATTGATACCCTGGCAGTGCTGAGGGATAAAACCAAAGGCAATCTGACCAAGGAAGAAGAAGAGTTGCTGGAAAACGTGCTTTACGAATTAAGGGTGCAGTACATTGCTAAAAGTAAAAACGAGGTGGGCAAATGATTGACAAGGAATTATTAGATATCCTGGCCTGTCCGGCCTGCAAGGGCGATGTGGAGTTAAAAGACAATAAAATCTGCTGCAGGAAATGCGGCAGGAAATATCCTGTCCGCGACGGTATCCCGGTAATGCTTATTGACGAAGCCGAAATTTAGGGTCTATACATATGAAAAAGAAAAAAATCCTCGTTATACACGGCCCTAACCTTAATCTTTTAGGCCAAAGGGAGCCGCATATCTACGGCCGCACCACCCTTGCCGAAATAAACCGGCAACTTAAAAAAATCTCCCGGCAATTAAATGCGGCGCTTACCATCGTTCAGTCCAATTACGAAGGCAAGATCGTAGACCTGATTACCGCAAGCAAAGGGAAATTCCACGGCATCCTGATTAACCCCGCTGCCTATACCCATACCAGCGTCGCCATCCGCGACGCTATTTTATCCTGCGGCGTCCCGACGGTGGAGGTGCATCTTTCGAATATCTACTGCCGGGAGGAATTCCGCCGCCATTCGCTTATCAGCCCGGTAGCCAAAGGCACAATTATGGGGTTCGGTGCAAAGAGTTATCTTCTCGGGCTGGAGGCCTTGTTGAACCTGGTCGACCTTTCATGAACAGCCGCATCAAAAATATCCTTTCCCGGTTAAAGGAAGAAGGGCTGGACGGTTTCATCGTATCTTCAGCCCATAATATTTCCTATTTAACCGAGACCCGCTCGCGCGATGCCTACCTGATAGTTTCGGCAAAGGAACGCGTCTATCTTACGGATGCGCGCTACACCGAAGAGTTTAAAAAGAAACTAAAGGGCTTTTCCCTGCGCAAGATAGATACCTCGGTATTCAGTATAATCGCCGATATACTGCAGGAATTGAAATTGAGGCGCGTGGGGTTTGAAGATATGCATCTTAGCGTTTCCCAGCACCAACGGTTAAGCCGTCAGTGCCGCCGAAGAATAAAATTAGTGCCTGTCCGCAATTTAGTGGAGGATTTAAGGGAAATCAAGGACCGCGACGAAGTAGCAAAAATCCGCGTAGCCACCGACATCGCGATGCAGGCGTTAAGACATATCCGTAAGTTTATCCTGCCGGGCAAAAGAGAACTTGAAATCGCCGCAGAGCTGGAGCATTTTATCAGGTATAAGGGGGGCCATTCCTCGTCTTTTGAGATTATTGTGGCTTCGGGAGCAAATTCCAGCTTCCCGCACCACCTTACCTCTTCGCGCCGCCTGCGCGATAACGAACCGGTGCTTATTGATATGGGGGTGGATTATTCGGGTTATAAATCCGACTTGACAAGGGTATTCTTTTTGGGTAAAATAAAACCCTCGGTAAGAGAGGTTTATGATATTGTAGCAGAGGCGCAAGGCAGGGCATTAAAGAGGATAAGACCCGCTGTTATTATAAATAAAATTGATAGGGCTGCCCGCCAATATATAACCCGGCAGGGTTATGGCGGGTTTTTTAGTCACAACCTCGGTCATGGCATAGGGTTAGAGGTGCACGAAAGCCCGCGTATCCGGCCCGCGGAAAAGGCAAGATTAAAAGCAGGGATGGTCTTTACCGTCGAACCGGCAATTTATCTGCCGGACAAATTCGGTATCCGGCTTGAAGATATGGTTTTGGTAACCACTAAAGGGGTGGAGGTATTAAGTGGCGCTCTCGATAAATAACATCAAATCAGGGTTAACCATACTGGTAGACGGCGAGGTATGTTTAGTAGTGGACTGTCAGCACATCAAGCCCGGCAAAGGCGCAGCCTTCGCACGTGTTAAGATCCGCGGGATGAAGAATAATAATGTCCAGGAAAGGACTTTCCGGGGCGATGAAAAGATTGAAGAGGCCTACGTGGACGAAAGAAAACTGCAGTATCTCTATTCTTCGGGCGATATCTACCATTTTATGGACCAGGAAAATTTCGAGGAAATCTCCATTGCCAGGGATAACCTCGGTGACAAGGTAAAGTTCCTTAAAGACAACCTTGATGTGGTTGCCTCTTACTATAAGAACGATGTCCTCACCGTAAATCTCCCCAATTTCGTAGAATACACCATCATTGAGAGCGAACCGGGGATAAAGGGGGATACCGCCAAGAGCGGCACGAAGCCCGCGACCATCGAAACCGGAGCAGTAATTCAGGTTCCGCTTTTTATCGAACCCAACGACAGGATAAAAGTGGACACCCGCACCGGCGAATACGTGGAGCGCGCCTACTAAGGAGACCAGATGAATATCAAAGAAATTAAAGAGATGATAAGCCTTATGAATGAAAACGGTCTGGTTGAACTGGAGATAGAAAAAGACGGGATGCGCGTCAGGCTTAAGAAGATTACCTCTGCTGCCGAAGGCACCAGCGGACCGATCCTCATTGAAAGAGAAAATATCGCTGCGTTATCCAGGCCCAGAGAGGCTTCCGCGGCAACGGAAAAAACCGCAGCTAAAACCATGGAGATAAAGGCGCCGATGGTAGGCACTTTTTACCGCGCCCCATCCCCGGAAGCGGCTCCTTTTGTTGAGGCCGGCCAGGTCATCGAGCCGGGCCAGATAATCTGTATTATCGAGGCGATGAAACTGATGAATGAGATAAAGTCCGAGATTAAAGGCAGGGTCCTCGAGATAATGGTGGAAAATGCCGAACCGGTAGAGTTCGGCCAGCCGATGTTTCTCATTGAGCCTCTCTAACCGATCCCAATAGCTTGTCCTGATGTTTTCCAAAATCTTAATCGCCAACCGCGGCGAAATAGCCCTAAGAATCATCCGTGCCTGTCGCGAACTGGGCATACGCACTGTCGCGGTCTATTCCGAGGTAGATAAGAATTCTTTGCATGTGCGTTTCGCCGACGAGGCAATCTGTATCGGCAAGGCCGCAAGCAGCAGCAGTTACCTTAACATCCCCGCCATTATCAGCGCCGCCGAAATTACCGATGTCGAGGCAATCCATCCCGGCTACGGTTTTCTGGCGGAAAATCCCCATTTTGCCGAAATATGCCTCTCTAACCGATCCCAATAGCTTGTCCTGATGTTTTCCAAAATCTTAATCGCCAACCGCGGCGAAATAGCCCTAAGAATCATCCGTGCCTGTCGCGAACTGGGCATACGCACTGTCGCGGTCTATTCCGAGGTAGATAAGAATTCTTTGCATGTGCGTTTCGCCGACGAGGCAATCTGTATCGGCAAGGCCGCAAGCAGCAGCAGTTACCTTAACATCCCCGCCATTATCAGCGCCGCCGAAATTACCGATGTCGAGGCAATCCATCCCGGCTACGGTTTTCTGGCGGAAAATCCCCATTTTGCCGAAATATGCTCATCCTGCAATATCGTCTTTATCGGCCCTAACCCCGAGAACATCAGGCTTATGGGGGATAAGATGGCTGCGCGCAATACAATGCAGAAAGCAGGGTTACCGATTGTCCCGGGAAGCACCGCGGTAATCAAAAATAAAGAGGAGGTCATGAAGACCGTCAGGAAGATCGGTTATCCCGTGATTATCAAGGCCGCTGCGGGCGGCGGCGGAAAGGGGATGCGCATCTGCCATAACGATATCCGGCTCATCAGCAGCCTGATGACTGCCCAGCAGGAGGCAGAGGCGAATTTCGGCAACTCCAATGTCTACATCGAAAAGTATATTGAAAGGCCGCGGCACATCGAGGTGCAGGTGGTAGCAGATAAATTCGGACACGTGGTGCATCTCGGCGAGAGGGATTGCAGTATCCAGAGGAGACACCAGAAACTGCTGGAGGAGTCGCCCTCGCCGGCAATAGATAATAAATTGCGCAAGCGTCTCGGGGAGCTGGTAATCCGGGCGGCTAAGACGGTAAATTACGTAAGCGTAGGGACAATCGAATTTCTCCTGGATTCTGACCAGAATTTTTACTTTATGGAGATGAATACCCGCATCCAGGTCGAACATCCGGTAACCGAGATGGTCACCGGTATCGACCTTATAAAGGAGCAATTGCGCATTGCCTCGGGAGAAAGGTTGTCTTTCCAGCAGGACGATATTCACTTCAGGGGTGCGGCATTGGAGTGCCGCATTAATGCCGAAGACTATGAGAATAATTTCCTGCCGTCTCCCGGCAAGATAGAATCCGTTAATTTTCCCGGCGGGCCGGGGGTGCGCCTGGATACCCATATTTATAACGGCTACGAGGTGACGCCGTATTACGATTCGCTCCTGGCCAAGGTGATTACCTACGGAAAGGACCGCCGCGACGCCATCAGGATTATGAAACGGGCGCTTGGCGAATTTACCATCGCGCCGATTAAAACCACTATCCCTTTTCATCTGAAACTTATGGATAACCCCTTATTCCTGAAAGGGGAGGTATCAACCCATTTTATCCAGGAAATGTTTAAAGAAAAGGGAGAAGAGGAGTGATACATAAAGAAGAGTCGCGTACCGGGCTGGGCAGCATCAGGATATACCGCGATGTCATTGCCTCAATCGCATCCCTCGCAGCCCTTGAAATCGAGGGCGTAAAGGGCATCGGCCGCGATTTTAAAACCAGCGTCCTGGAGCTCCTCGGCAGGAAGCCCTCTTTTTCGATTAAGGTCGCAATCGAAAAAAATGAAGAGGTAAGAATAGAAATACCGCTTATCATAAAGTACGGGTTTAATATTCCCGATGTCGCAAACCGCGTCCAGGAGAATATCCGCAACCGCCTTGAAAAGACGACGAACCTTTCAATAAAAGATATTAACGTCAATATCTGGGGCATAGAAAGGGGGTAACAGATGAGATTTTTTAACGTTTTAGGGATATTGTTCTACACCATAATCCTCATCGTAATCGGCCTGGTATTGGTAATAATCTCCTTCAATCTGTTACAGCCCGAAGTAATCAATAATCTTTTAATGTATCTGGCGTCCAGCATAAACTCCCGTATCATCGTAGGGTTATCCGGGCTTTTGCTGATCCTGATAAGTTTTTCCTTTGCCCAATTGATACTCGGCCGCTTCCAGAGGGAAAAAACAATCGCCTTCACCACCTCTGCGGGAGAAGTTACCATTGCGCTTTCCGCGGTAGAAGACCTCATCAAGCGGGTGGCGTTAGTCATTCCGGAAATCCGGGAACTGCGGCCCGATGTCATTGCGACTAAAAAAGGCATCGTCGCGGACTTAAGGATAACCCTGAGGTCCGAGGCAAACATCCCGGATTTAACCTCGCGGCTTCAGGAGATAACCCGCTCCAGGATCCAGGAGGTGCTCGGGATTGAAGAGCAGATTATCATACGGATACATATCTCCAAGATTATTTCCGCAGAAGATAAAGAAAGAAAAAGGAAGGAAACCGATAAGGAAGAACCTACCATACCCTTTAGCGGCTATGGAAGAACCTAAAAAGGAGGCAGGTGTATGTCAAGGATAGGGATTCTTACTGGCGGCGGCGATTGCCCGGGATTAAACTCGGTAATCAGGGCGGTAGTCCGCAAAGGCATTAAGGAAGGTTATGAGATTATCGGGATTAAAAACGGCTGGTTGGGCTTAATCGAGAACGATACCGTTTCGCTGGACTTCGGCGCGGTTTCCGGTATCCTGCCTAAGGGGGGGACTATACTGGGCACCAGCAGGACTAACCCCTATAAAAAACCCGAAGACCTCAAGAAGGTAAAGCAAAATTTTAAAAATTTGGGGTTAGATGCGCTGATTGCGGTAGGCGGCGAAGATACCCTGGGCGTAGCGGCAAAACTTACCACCGACGGCATCTCCAACATGATAGGGGTGCCCAAAACCATAGACAATGACCTCTCCTGCACCGATTATACTTTTGGCTTTGATACCGCCCTTAATGTCGCGATGGAGTGTATTGACAGGCTGCACACCACTGCCGAGAGCCACCACCGTATTATCGTGGCAGAGGTAATGGGCAGGCACGCCGGATGGATTGCGGTAGAGGCCGGTATTGCCGGAGGGGCAGACGTAATCTTAATTCCCGAATTCCCCATTGATATGGATGAGGTTTGCGGCCTCATCAAACAAAGGCACGAGAGGGGAAAGACCTTCAGCATCGTCGTGGTTGCCGAAGGAGCGCAGTTTAAAGAAGGGACGGTGGTGATACAGGATAAAAAACTGGATGCGTTCGGCCATATCCGGCTGGGCGGTATCGGTGAACTGCTGGCACAGGAGATCGAGAAAAGGACGGGTTACGAAACCCGCGTCAGCGTCCTCGGCCATATCCAGAGGGGGGGCTCGCCTACTGCCTTTGACAGGGTCCTTGGAACAAGGTTCGGCGTTAAAGCGGTAGAACTGCTGAAGAACAAAAGGTTCGGCAGGATGGCAGCCCTTTCGGGCAATAAAATTATCGACGTGCCTTTAAGCGATGCGGTAAAAGCCATTAAGACGGTAGATAACGAACTTTACGAGATTGCCAAGGTATTCTTTGGTTAAAAAAGGATGCGGACGCCATGAGAGATAAAGTAAAAGACATACTTTTAGAGAACATACGGGTTAAAGAGGAGATGCTGCGCACTGCTATCAGCCAGATTATGGAAATCGCAAACCTGATAAGCGAATGTTTGAAAAAGGAAGGCAAGGTTATCCTGTTTGGAAACGGCGGTTCGGCAGGCGACAGCCAGCACATCGCCGCGGAATTAGTGGGAAGGTTCAAGAAGGAGAGGGCCGGGTTAGCGGCAATAGCGCTTACCACCAATACTTCAATATTGACTGCGCTTGCCAACGATTACGGTTACGAAGCGGTATTCAGCCGCCAGATTGAAGCCCTCGGTAAAAAGAACGATGTCGCCGTAGGGATCTCTACCAGCGGTAAAGCCAGAAATGTCGCAGCAGCAATCAAACAGGCAGCCAAGATGGGTTTAAAGACCGTGGTATTAACCGGCGCCAACGGCACAGAGCTGGCAAAATTAGCCAACTTTTCAGTGGTAGTGCCTTCGATTTCTACGCCGAGAATCCAGGAGGCCCATATTACAATAGGCCATATCATATGCGAAATCGTCGAAGATACTATTTTTCAAGGTCAAAAATAAAAAGCCCGCAGGAATTAATCAAGATACTGTCCCGCCTTAAGAAAAAAGGCAGGAAGGTCGTGTTTACTAACGGCTGTTTTGACCTCCTCCATTACGGGCATATCAGATACCTCGAGGCAGCCAGGAAAAAAGGCGATATCCTCGTAGTAGCATTAAACAGCGACGCTTCAATTAAGAGGATCAAGGGAAAGAACCGGCCGATTATAAGCCAGGGGGACCGCTTAGGCACTATCGCCGCCCTGGAAAAAGTGGATTATGTTACCTCTTTCGGTGAGGATACGCCATTAAAACTTATCAAGATGCTTAAACCGGACTTCCTGGTCAAGGGGGCGGATTGGAAAAAGAGAGATATAGTGGGAGCGGATTACGTCAGGGGTTACGGCGGAAGAGTCGACACCATTAAGCTTAGCAGGGGGCGCTCCACCACCGAGATTATAAAAAAAATTGCCGAGTCCTTCTAAGAAAAAATTTAAAATCGGCATCGCAAGGATTATCGATGCCAATATCAACCGCGCGAAGGAGGGCCTCAGGGTCTGCGAGGAAATAACGCGTTTTATTATCGGCAGTCCCGGCTTAACCGCCAGCCTTAAAGATACCAGGCACGCCCTTAAAACGGCATCCCAGAAACTGCTTCCCGTTTCCGACCTTTTAAAAGAAAGGGATATACGGCAGGACGTCGGCAGGAATATTTACGGCACTGAATTAAAAAGAAAAGATTACCGGGACATCTTTTTTGCCAATATCCAGCGCGTGAAAGAATCGGTCCGGGTGCTGGAAGAGTTCGCCAAGCTTAAAGATAAGAATACCGCGATAGTTTTTAAAAAGATAAGATACCGTCTTTACGAAAGCGAAAAAAGAATAGCCGGGATTCTTGCGTCCTCATAATATCCTCGTCTATTAATCCATGACCCAGATTGAACCTGCCAGGAATAAAACCGTCACCCCTTTAATGCGGCGGGTCGCCGCCAAGGAAAACTTAAGCCCTGCGTTTTTGCTGCAGCGCATCCGGGAAGGTAAAATAGTCATCCCCTGTAATAAAGGCCGTTTTATAAAGAACCCCTGCGGCATCGGCTATGGCCTAAGCGTTAAAATAAACGCCAACCTCGGAACCTCTACCGACAGGCATAGTCTTAAGGAAGAATTAAAGAAGTTAAAAGTGGCTGTTGATGCCGGGGCGGATACGGTAATGGATTTGAGCGTAGGCGGCGATATCAAAAGAATAAGAAGGGCAATCCTTAAGCACTCGGCCGTCCCGGTAGGAACGGTTCCGATATACGAAATAGCGGTGAACGCCCAGGAGGACAAGGGCGGTTTTTTAAAATTTACCGTCGAAGATGTCCTGGCTGCTTTAAGAGAACAGGCCGAAGACGGCGTAGATTTCTTCACTGTCCATGCCGGCGTAACGCGCAAAAGCCTCGCTGCTTTAAGGAGCCAGGAAAGGCTGCTCGGCATAGTTTCCCGGGGAGGGGCAATACTGGCGCGCTGGATGAATGAATATAAAAAAGAGAATCCTTTCTATGAGTATTTTGATGAAGTTCTGGATATTGCCCGTGAGTATGACATAACGCTCAGCCTCGGGGACGGGTTGCGGCCGGGTTCAATATTAGACGCTACGGACAGGGGGCAGTTGGCAGAGTTGCATATTTTGGGGGAACTGGCAAGCCGCGCCAGAAAGAGGGACGTTCAAGTGATGATTGAAGGCCCGGGGCACGTGCCGTTGCACCAGATACGGCAAAATATCCTTTTAGAAAAAAAGATCTGTCGGGGTGCGCCTTTTTATGTACTGGGGCCGCTGGTAACCGATGTGGCTGCCGGCTACGACCATATCAACGCCGCGATAGGAGGGGCTTTAGCCGCCAGTTTCGGCGCAGATTTCATCTGTTATGTCACGGCGTCAGAACACCTGCGTCATCCCGGCATCGAAGACGTCAGAGAAGGGGTTATCGCGGCGAGGATATCTGCTCATGCCGCAGACATAGCCAAAGGTTTAAAAAAAGCAGTAAAATGGGACCGGGATATCTCCCTCGCCCGTAAAAAGCGGGACTGGAAAAAACAAATCCGGCTTTCCCTGGATCCCGTCAGGGCTAAAGCGATGCGGGATTCTTTCCGTCCTGCCCTTAAGGATGTCTGTACGATGTGCGGCAGATACTGTTCTATCAAATTAATGGAGGAGTGCGTGCGGGCGTAGTTCATCGGTAGAACACCAGCTTCCCAAGCTGGATAGGAGGGTTC
>CAYWCX010000024.1:0-17028 GCA_964456925.1 uncultured Planctomycetales bacterium | reverse complement strand
CCCAACCGGATTTGAACCGGTGTCGAGAGCTTGAAAAGCTCTTGTCCTAGACCAGACTAGACGATGGGGACTTGAATTACTCTTCTTCTTCCGCAATCACCGGAGCAACGCAGGAGACGCGGTCCTTGTTCTCGAGCTTAATCAGGCGCACCCCCTGCGCAGACCTGCCGGTAGTGCGGATATCCTTGACGGCGCAGCGCAGGAACATACCGTTCTGGGTTATCACCATCAATTCATCGTTATCCGACACCGTCTTAAGGCTGACTGCCTGACCGTTTTTACTGGTGACCTTAATATTAATAACGCCCTTGCCCCCGCGGCTGGTCAGGCGATACTCTTCGATCGGCGTGCGCTTGGCAAAACCCAGCTCGGTAACCGTTAATATTGTGGACCCCTTCTGGGGCACCACCATGGCGATGACTTCGTCTTTCTTGGCAAGGGAAACGGCGCGCACCCCGCGCGCTGCCCGGCCCATATCGCGCACCTTGGCTTCGGAAAATCTGATGGATTTGCCCTGGCGGGTCGCAATAAGAAGCTCCTGTTTTCCGTCGGTCATCTCTACCCCGATCAGTTCGTCGTCCTTATCCAGCGTAATGCCGATGATCCCGCCCTTACGCGGATTGCCGTAGGCATCCAGCCGGGTCTTTTTAACCTGGCCGCGGCGGGTTGCCATTACCAGGTATTTATCCACTATGAATTCCTTAACCGGTACCGTAGAACTAATCTTATAACCGGGCGCCATCTGCAATAAATTTACAATGGCTTTCCCTTTAGAGATCCGGCTTGCCTGGGGGATTTCATAAACCTTAAGCCAGTGCACCTGGCCCTTGTCCGTAAAAATCAGCAGGTAATCCTTGGTTGAGGCAACAAAGAGGTGTTCGATGAAATCCTCTTCCTTGACCTCGGCGCCCGTAACCCCCTTGCCCCCGCGTTTCTGCTTGCGGTAAGCACCGACCGGCAGGCGCTTGATGTAGCCGCCGTGGCTGATGGTCACCACCACATCCTCTTCGGCAATAAGGTCCTCTACCTCCAACTCTTCAACCTCGCCGACAATATCGCTTCGGCGTTCATCGCCGTATTTTTTCTTTAAAACCTCCAACTCCTCCTTGATAATGCCTTCGATCTTTTTTTCGGAGGCGAGGATTGCGCGGCACAACTCTATCTTTTTAAGCAGCTCCGCATATTCGGCATCAATCTTGTCGCGCTCCAGGGCAGTGAGGCGCTGCAATTGCATCTCCAGAATCGCCTGCGACTGTATCTCGGAAAGTTCGAATTCCTTCATCAGGCGTTCCTTCGCCTGCTCGGTATTTTTGGAAGTTTTAATAGTCTTGATAATACGGTCAATAAACTTAAGGGCGATCTTTAAGCCCTCTAATATATGCGCCCGCTTCAGTGCGCGGTCCAATTCAAACTGGGTGCGCCGCCGGATAATCACCTTGCGGTGGTCGATATAGGCATCGAGCATCTGGCGTAAATTTAAAACCCGCGGCCGGCCTTCCACCAGCGCGAGCATAATAATGCCGAAGGTGGTCTCCAGCTGGGTGTGCTTAAAGAGCTGGTTTAGGATGATTTGGGCTTCGGTATCGCGCTTGAGCTCGACTACGATACGCATCCCCTCTTTATCGGACTCGTCGCGGATATCCGAAATACCCTCAATCTTTTTTTCGTCTACCAGCGCGGCGATCCCTTCAATAAGAGCGGATTTTTGCACCTGATAGGGAATTTCGGTGACCACGATAAGGTCTTTGCCGCTCTTTAGATGCTCTACAGTGGCGCGGGCGCGCACCACGAGTTTACCCCTGCCGGTAGCGTAAGCGTCCTTTATCCCTGTCCTACCGCAAATGACCCCGCCGGTCGGAAAATCCGGTCCCTTGACATAACGCATCAGGTCCTTGGCTTCGGCCTCGGGGTGCTCTAAAATATAAATGATGGCATCGGCTATTTCATTAAGGTTGTGCGGCGGTATATTGGTGGCCATACCGACGGCAATGCCGCTGGAGCCGTTAACCAGAAGATTAGGAAGCGCGGCCGGTAACAAAAGCGGTTCTTTCAGGGAGGCGTCGAAGTTCGGGCCGAAATTAACGGTATCTTTATCGATATCCCCCAGGACATCATCGGCAATCGCGGCAAGCCGGGCCTCGGTATAACGCATCGCAGCCGCAGCATCCCCGTCGACCGAGCCGAAGTTGCCCTGACCGTCAACCAGCGGATAACGCAGCGAAAAATCCTGGGCCATCCTTACCAGGGTATCGTAAACCGCAACGTCCCCGTGCGGGTGATATTTACCGAGCACCTCTCCGACGATGCGCGCGCATTTCTTGTAAGGTTTGCTGTGCTCGAGGCCGAGCTCCTGCATGGCGTAAAGGATGCGGCGATGCACCGGCTTTAAGCCGTCGCGCGCGTCCGGCAGCGCCCTGCCTACGATAACGCTCATCGCGTAATTCAGGTAGGAATCCTTGACCTCGGACTCGATGGAAATCGGAACTATTTTTTCGTTACGCGTGTACATTTTATATATCCAGATTTTTTACCTGATGGGCGTATTCCTCGATAAACTCTCGGCGCGGCTCAACCTGTTCACCCATAAGCTTGGTAAATATATCTTCCGCTCCGGCCGCATCCTCCATGGTCACCTGCAGCACGGTGCGCCTTTGGGGGTCCATGGTGGTTTCCCAGAGTTGCTGCGGGTTCATCTCGCCTAAACCCTTGTATCTTTGAATGTGCATCCCCTTGGTTGCGGTTTCTTTTATGAAGCCCAAAACCTCCCTTAAAGAAAAGAGGTCCTTTTGCTCCTTTTCATTGGTAATGCGGTATAGCGGCTTGGGTTTTTTTATTTCTTTGGAGTTGGGCCGGGCAGCGGCGGTTTCCGTAAGCGAATAAATATTTTCCACTTCTAACCCGAGCTTTTCTAATTTCACTAAAATCTGCTCAATTTCCGTGGCCTCAAAAAGCTCCATGACATTCTGTTCTATTTCCTCCCCCTCGGAGGCCGTAAATTTCGCCAATTCTTTATCAGAATAGAGAAAAAGGTCTTTTCCCTCCACTTTTACCCTATAAACAGGCATTTTTTTGGTCTTTGGATGCCTAAAATTGAGATATTTCGCTAATTCTACTCCCTTTTTATCTAAAATGCGCGCTATTTTATCTAATTCCACCAATAAAAATAATAGCCCCTTAAACTGGTTGTCAGTAAAGACTTGTTTATCTTTTAAGTGCACGAGGCGATGGCCTTCGCGGCCAAGGTCCAAGAGCAGCTCATTAAGCTGCTCTTCGGTCTGGATGTACTCTTCGCGTTGGCCGCGCTTAATTTTATAAAGCGGCGGCTGGGCAATATAGACGTGCCCCTCCTCAACCAGCTTGCGCATCTGGCGGTATAAAAGCGTCAAAAGCAGGGTCCTGATGTGCGAGCCGTCCACATCAGCATCTGCCATGAGTATTACCTTATGGTAGCGCAGTTTCGCCAAATCAAACTCTTCGCCCACCCCCGTGCCCAGGGCGGTGATAATTGTGCGGACCTCTTCATTGGAAAGAATCTTGTCCAGGCGTGCCTTTTCCACATTTAAGATTTTACCTTTAATCGGCAGGATCGCCTGGAACCTGCGGTCGCGGCCCTGCTTTGCGCTATTATGCACAAACACGCCGCATGCCAAAGCAAAATTATGCGTGTTGGGAACTTCTATATCATAAACATCGATCCTTTCTTTTATCTTTTCTATGCGCTTAATCTTATGATTAAAATTCTTTACTGCCTCCGTAAAATTTGATTTGTCGCCATCAAAAAATCGCTCAATAAGCGTGTTTAATTTCAAAAGGTTATTATTTCTTTTTGCCAGGCTAGTTCTTTCTAAATCATATAAATTGACATCTCCATATTTATCGTATACTTTTCTTGCAAAAGATAAACCTTCGCCTAAGTAAAGCAAGTTATAGGACATATGCCTTCTATGTCTAAAATTTTCATTCCACTGCTCTCTTGTTCTCTGGCTCCTCCATCGCAACAGGTTGTTGTCTAACCATTGTATTTTAGCCTTTTCGGAAAAAAGCCTTCTTGCTTCGGGATGAGCCCTGAAATATTCTTTAACTTTCTCGGCTTGTAATTTTCTGTGATTTACTTGAGACCAATAATTTTTCTGAGCCAAATTCAACAATTGTGCGTTTGCCTCTCGATAATCTGGGTGGCTATGATAAAATTCTAGAAATTTCTTAACCATATATTGTTTATATTCGGGGTTTTCCCATTGTTTTTTGGCCCTTGCGCTTAATACATCGCCCAGTTTTTCTTTCATGATTTTAGCTATCCTTTGGCGATACCCCGGGGTCCTTTTTATTCGATTGCATTTCTCTATGGCTTTTTTTGAATGAAGGTTGAGTTTAATTTGCTCTCTATGAAGACCTAAGTGGTCACGGCCGCTCAACCTGGTTATATTAGCGGGATTATTATTTAATTTATTAAAATCGATGTGGTGTTTATGGGCCCCTAAATCAACCTGATAAATGCCATTTTGCAAATTGTATTTATCTGCCAAGAGGTGCGTAAAAACCCACCTGTGCGTTGCAGGATTCAAAACCATTTCATAGCCCTCAATGGTAATCCTGTGTTCTATTTTTGAAAGTTTTTGGCATAGCGGCATCAGGCTCATTGTAGGCAGCAAGTCTGTTGCCTCAAGATAAGAACCGTCTCTTAGCATAAATTTGTGGTCGGGGGTGCAAAGAATTTCCTCGTTGTTATCTAAAATTATCTTGATTACCTCTGCGTTTTTTCTCGTTACCCTCGGGTGGATAATTTTTTCTATACCGATGGTGCCGTCTTCTTTAATTGTATAACAATAATTTTGTATACCTGTCTTAAATTCTTCTATAAGCTCTTTAAAGCTTATATTCCTGCCGTCGGCTAAGGCAATTTTGGTATCTCCGGCCAGACAACCGCCGGCAGAATCGCCTTCAACAATATACAACTCGCAAAGCGCGGCATCCCGCTCCGAGCAATCCGCTAATTTTCCGGGCAGCCCCGCGCCTTCCAGCGCACCCTTGCGCCGGGTGAGTTCCCTGGCCTTACGCGCCGCTTCGCGGGCCCGCGAAGCCACAATAACTTTCTCGACGATCTTATTGGCGACCGAGGGGTTCTCTTCAAAATAGGCTGCCAGGGCGTCGAGGCTGGCCGAGGCCATTATGCCTTCGACCTCGGAGTTGCCCAGCTTGGTCTTGGTCTGCCCCTCGAATTGGGGATTAGGAACCTTGACGCTCACTACCGCGGTTAACCCCTCGCGGACATCGTCGCCGCTGATAGCGGTCTCTTCCCCTTTGATTAAATTCTTATTCTTGGAGTATTGGTTGATGGCGCGCGTAAGCGCAGACTTAAACCCCGAGAGGTGAGTGCCGCCCTCCACGGTATTAATGTTGTTGGCGAAAGAAAAGATGGTTTCAGCGTAACCGTCATTATACTGCAGGGCGACCTCTGCCACCACTGCGTCCTGGGTTTTCTCGAAGTAAATGACCTTACCGTGCAGGGGGTTCTTATTTTTATTGAGGTACTCCACAAAGGAAACGATGCCGCCGGAGAATTCAAAAACCGCTTCCTTGTCGCTGCGCTCATCGCTTAATTTAATCCTTAGCCCCTTATTGAGAAACGCCAGCTCTCTGAGGCGCTGCGAGAGGATATCGTAAGAAAATTCGATTTTGCTGAAGATGGTGCGGTCGGGCTTAAAGGTAACCTTGGTGCCGGTGGCGTTGCTCTTGCCGATTACCGTTAATTTTGAAACGGTCTTGCCGCGCTCATAACGCTGGTGGTAAATTCTGCCGTCCCGCTTGACTTCTGCCTCAAGCCAGTCCGAAAGGGCGTTGACCACGCTTACCCCCACGCCGTGCAGGCCGCCGGAGACCTTGTATACGCGGTGGTCAAACTTGCCTCCGGCATGCAGGGTGGTAAGCGCCACCTCTATCGCCGGCTTCTTCTCGGTCTTGTGCATATCCACCGGGATGCCGCGACCGTTATCCGTGACGCTCACGCTGTTATCGGGATGCACCTCTACGGTAATATTATCGCAATAACCCGCGAGGGCCTCATCAATGCTGTTATCTACCACCTCGTAGACTAAATGGTGCAACCCGCGCACCGCGGTATCGCCAATGTACATCGCGGGCCGACGCCGCACCGCCTCGGTGCCCTCTAGGACCTGGATGGTGGTGGCGTCATAGGCGCGCTCGGCTTTATTGGCCGGTGCCTGCTGCTCGCCGGTTCTGGCTTGAGCCCGGATCTTTTTCTTCTTCTTCATTCCAATACCCCTAAGCGAAAACGGATATCCTTAACTCCGCTTGGCTTCCTGCGCAATTTTTCCAGAATCGTTTCCTTGCGTAGGTTTAAAAGGTACAGCCGCGCAGACGAATCTACCTCAACCCCCAGAATACCTTTTTTAAAATAACTGAGTCTGACGTGCTGCAGGTCTTTCTTGGGCAAGGCCGCCTGCAGCAGCCGCTGCGGGTCGCTCTTACGGGCGGCGCGTTGCTTAATCTTGAGTTCCTCCATAAAATCCTGAATGGCATGCTTTATTGCCTGCATCTTGTCAACTTAACCGCATCGGTAACACGATATAGATGTAACCGTTGGTGCGGATCACCCCGGGTTTTTCGCTGTCGGTTAACTCTATTTCTATCTCTTCCTCCCCGAGATTCTTTAACACATCGATTAGATACGCGGGGTTGAAGCCGATAACCAGCTCTCTACCGTCATATTCTATTGTGAGCTCTTCCCGGGATTCTCCGATATCCGGCGTGGATTTAGAAACCACTAATTTATTTTTAAAAATCTCCATTTTGACCGCCTGATAATCCGGGGTTGCCAACAACGCCGCCCTCTTCACCGCCAGCAACAACTCTTCGCGGTTCACCTTCATCTTGGTGTTAGACGGCGGCGGGATAACCTGGCGGTAATCTGGAAATTCTCCTTCAATTAAACGCGAGATTATCGCGGTCTGCCCTAGGTCAAACATTACCTGGTTGTCGCCCAACACCATTACGACATCCCCCTCTTCTTGAAGGTTGCGGTTGAGTTCCTGAATGGTTTTTATGGGCACAATAATGCGGATGTCTTTATTAATGTCCTCCTGGGGTTTTTTGCTGACTACTGCTAAACGTTTGCCATCGGTGGCAACAAGGGTAATGTTGTTTTTTTGGATTATAAACAGTATCCCGGTTAAAATATACCGGCTCTCATCGGACGATACCGCAAAACAGGTCAGGGTTAACATTTGTTTTAATATCGCCTGCTCTATTTTAATTGTTTCTTTATCTTTAAACTCTGGTAGTTTGGGAAATTCTTCAGGCGCCAGACCCATAATTTTAAAATGACATAAATCTGTTTCGATATTGATCTGGTTGTTTTTTTTGGTGGTAATATTCACTTCTTTAACGGGTAATTCCCGGATAATATCGTTAAATCTTTTAGCTGGAATAGTTATCGCCCCTACTTCCTGGATATTAACAGGTATTAAACAAGTTATTCCGAGGTCTAAATCCGTGGCGGTTAACCTTAATTTGTTTTGTTGGGTCTCGATTAAAATATTAGACAGTATAGGTAATGCTGCCTTTGGTGTTACCACATTTTGTACGGTTTGTATTGCGGTTAATAGTGGTTCTTTTTCGATCTTAAACTTCATTTAACTCTCCTTATTATTAGTATATTAAATAATTATATCGTATTAGAAGTAATGTAGTTGGGTTTCACCCAAAACCACCCTAACCCCCAACCACACCTTATTTAATCACAATAATATCCCTTGGAGAAGTTTGGGATTTATTGTTGAATAACCTGAATAATCCTTTCTATTTTATTTGCCAAATCCCTGTTATTTTGTAAATCCCCCTTAATTTTATTATAAGAGTGTAAAACCGTAGTGTGGTCTTTGCCCCCAAAAAAATTACCTATTTCCGGCAGTGAAAAATCCGTGAACTCCCGGCTTAAATACATTGCCACCTGACGCGGCAGAACGATATTTTTATGCCGGCGGTTGATTTTAAAATCATGCAGGGATATCCCGAACTCTTCCGCCACACAACGCTGGATAAAATCTACGGTAATTAATTTCTTGGGTTCTTTTAAAAGGTCTTTTAAGACCTCCTTGGTTAAATCCAGGGTAATGGGTTTTTCTTCCAATAAAGAATAGGCAATGGTACGGATTAGCGCCCCCTCTAACTCCCGGATATTGGTTTTGATAATCTGGGCGATAAAAAAGATGACCTCGTCCGGCACCATTACCGGCTCGCGCTCAATTTTTTTCTTAAGGATCGCCACCCGCGTCTCCAGGTCCGGCGGCTGGATATCGGTAGTGAGTCCCCAACTGAAACGCGATATCAGTCTGTCCTGGAGGTTGGCGATCTCTTTGGGCGGCCGGTCCGAAGAGACGACAATCTGCTTATGCGCATCATAGAGGGCGTTAAAGGTGTGGAAAAACTCTTCCTGGGTAGATTCCTTGCCGGCGATAAAATGGATATCATCGATAACCAGGATGTCAACGTTACGGTATTTCTGTCTGAAGGCATTGGTAGAGTGGTGCTGGATAGCGTCGATGAGTTCGTTGGTAAAACGCTCCGAAGTGGTATAAAAGATTTTGAGCTTGCCGGGACTGTTATTTTTTGCAAAATGGCAGATTGCCTGCATAAGATGGGTTTTACCCAGCCCCACCCCGCCGTAGATAAATAGCGGATTATAGTCCTTAGCGGGCGATTGCGCTATCGCTAAACAGTAGGCATGGGCATGGCGGTTTGACGGGCCCACTACGAAGTTCTCAAAGGTATAGCGCGGGTTGAGGTTCAGGGGGTCGCGGGATTCCTTCGTCATCGGTCCGATAATTTCTTTTAGGCGGCTGTTTTCGTTTAGGGCAACCCCCGAAGGACTCACCTTCACCTCTACTGCGACGTCATGCTTGGCAGCGTTCTTGAGCGTCTCCCGGATAATTGCGGCGTAATGCTCCTCCACCCACTCCTTGAAAAACTGATCCGGCGCCTCTAAAATAAGGCCGTGTTTATCTTTCGGCTTGGCCTTAAGCGGCAGTATCCAGCTCTCGAAGGAGGCGCTGCCCAGCTTATCCTTCAGTTGTTCGCAAGCCTTATCCCAGATATCCTGCATTCGCCGTCCTTATTAAACGGTTATGTAATTGTGCACAATATCCACAACTTATTCACAAGTTGTATAAACCTGTGGAAATTATTATAGCAGAGAAATAGAACCCCGCAACAAAAAAGTAAGCGTGAATTATTATACAATACTATCTGGTGCCGTCAACAAAAAAATAATTATCCTTAAAGAGTGGCGCTGCTTACCCGCGGACCGCAGGCGGCAAGCCCTGTTTTTTAAGCCGCGGTTTTTTAGAGCGATACGGTCGAAGTAAATCCCGGTATTTTCCACCGCGGTTAAGCTGCGTTACAAGCGTCGCCCTTCGCTGCCCCCGCGGCATATGAATGTGTTGACTTGGTTTATCTTTATGTTATAATTAAGCCCTATTCATTTTGGAGAGCGCTTCCTGCAACGAAGAGTTGCGGGGACGACAGCGAAATAATTATTCAGGAAGAAGAAGGCAAATGAAAAAACATCTAAAAACTCCTACAAACATCGTCGGGAAGCGCCGCCACGGCTTCCTGAAGAAAATGGCCAGCAGGGGCGGCAGGCGGGTGCTGGCGCGCCGTCGCAGCAAAGGCAGAAAAAGCCTGTCGTTTTGATGTTGAAGAAAATATTCCTTGCCCTCATTGATGTTTATCAGGAGTACATAAATTTATTATTGCCCCATTGCTGCCGTTTTTCCCCGAGTTGCTCTCAATATACCCGCGAGGCAGTTTTAAAATATGGCTTCTGGCGCGGCTTAATCAAAGGCGCAAAAAGACTCTTATGTTGTCAGCCCTATTGTGGCAAGTCGGGGTATGACCCCTTAATTTAAAATTGACTATGGAAAAAAGATTAATCCTGGCAATTGCCTTATCGCTGTTAATATTGATGAGCTGGTCGGCCTTTGTATCTAAGATGCAACCGGTTGATAATACAAGAGTTAGAAAGCCAGACTCCCCTGCTGCGCAACCTGTAATTAACAAGCCCAATCTGCCCCCAGGGGCCGGGCCCGCCGTTCTTACGCCCCCCGCAGTCGCCGAAGATACGGTTACCGCGTTCTCGACAGAGAGTTTAAAGGTTGACTTTAGCGACTCCCGCGCCGCAATCAAAGAAGTGACTTTTAAGAAGTACCATTCTTACCGCTTTCCCCTGAAATACGGCCTGGCCATTGATGACCCCCTTCTTATTTTCCAGAAACAACTTGCCACAGACACAGAAATAATCTTTATTTCTAAAGGTAACAATCAGGAAATTACCAAGCGTTTTACTTTTGACAAGTCTCGATATATCATAGAGTTAGAAATCACGATTCATAACACCGGTAACAGCCCCCTGAAAACCAGCCTGGCGCTTATCCCCGCAGTTTTAGATTTCTCCAGCCGCGGCAACGAAGTTCATTATCAGAATGTCGCTGTTTTTTCAGAGGACAAGATGCTATACCCTAATCCCCGCAAGGCCGGCAGTTGGGATAAGGTAAAGTTCCTGGGGTGGCGCGAACGTTATTTTTGCGGGATTCTTCAGCCGGGCAGAGGTTCTTATCGCTTAGACTTGGAAAAGACTACTCCCCAGGAATCCCAATTAGTTTTACGCTCGGCGGAATTTGTGCTTATGCCAGGGGAAAATTCAAGTCAACAGTTTCATATCTATTTGGGGCCACAAGAGTTGCGTCTTATAAACAGCGTTAATCCGGATTGGGCGGCAGTGGTGCATTACGGTACTTTTGATTTTATTGCCCGGCTGCTAATACAATTATTAGGATTACTGCAAAATGTGGGGCATAATTGGGGGCTGGCAATAATACTGTTAAGTATTATAATATACTTGATACTTTACCCCTTGACTTTAAAGCAGATGCGCTCTATGAAAGCAATGCAGGCCTTACAGCCGCGTATTGAGCAGTTAAGGGCTGCTTACAAAGATAACCCCCAAAGATTAAATAAGGAGATTATGGAGCTCTACCGCGAATATAAGGTTAACCCTTTTGGTGGCTGCCTGCCGATGATTTTGCAGATTCCAATCTTCTTTGCCTTATATCAGGTATTAATGCGCTCGGCGACATTGAAGGGCGCGCATTTTCTCTGGATTAAGGATTTATCCGGGCCGGACAAGCTTTTTATTTTGCCTCAGAAAATGCCTTTCCTGGGGAATGAAATTAACATCCTTCCGATACTAATGGCCATCACAATGTTTCTACAACAGAAGTTGTCGTCGAAAAACACCGGTAGTTCTTCTGGCGAGCAGCAACGGTTAATGCTTATCCTTTTTCCGATTATGTTCGGTTTTATTTTCTATCGCATGCCTTCGGGATTAGTGCTTTATTGGTTTGTAAACAGCCTGCTGATGCTTACGCAGCAGTTATTAATTAATCGCACAAAATGACCTCCGAAACCGCCCGGGAATTTGAAGGTAAGACCGTCGAAGAAGCGATTAAGAAAGCGCTTCAGGAATTAAAATTGCCGCGCGAGAAACTCAAAATCAAGGTGCTTTCTGAAGAGCAAAAAGGCCTTTTTGGGATGTCCGGAGCCAAGCCGGCTAAGGTGCGCGTAACGGTTCTTCGGTCCAAAGAAAAAACTTGACAACCCGTTAGAATATAAGATAATAAAGATAAAATTGGGTATTAATAAAATGTTTCCGCGGGGAACATTTTATAACCTTATATATTGCAATGGGTAAGATTATTGCAATCTGCAATCAAAAAGGTGGTACGGGTAAGACCACCTCAGCTATTAATTTAGCCGCTTATCTGGCCTTAGCCGAGAAAAGGGTTTTACTGATTGATCTCGACCCCCAGGCCAATGCCACCAGCGGGTTAGGGATTGACAAGCACGAGATTAAAAAAAGCACCTACCATGTCCTCCTCGAAGAATTAGACATTAAAGAAACCCTGAAAGAAACCTCGGTTAAAAATTTATACCTTGCTCCGTCCAACCTTGACCTTACCGGCGCGGAAGTAGAATTAGTGGGAACCCTGGGCAGGGAGTATCGCTTAAAAAGGGCAGTGGTTCAAGAAAGGGACAACTTTGATTTTATATTTATTGATTCACCGCCCTCCCTCGGCCTTTTAACCATTAATTCGCTATGTGCGGCGGATTCCCTGATTGTACCGGTGCAGTGCGAATATTACGCCTTAGAAGGAGTGACACAACTCATTAATACCGTTAAACTTGTAAAAGATAACCTTAATCCGAACCTGGAAATTGAAGGGGTTTTGTTGACTATGGCGGATTTTCGCACTAATTTAACCCGGGAAGTCATCAAGGAGGTACGGAATTTCTTCCAAGAAAAGGTCTATGATACGGTTATACCGCGTAATATCCGTATCACCGAAGCCCCCAGCTTTGGTAAACCCATTGTTTTATACGATAAAGGCTCAATGGGAGCACATAAATATGAAGAATTAAGTCGGGAAATTTTAGGCCTGCCACCGCTAAATAAAGAAAATATTGAGACTATCACAGATGCATCAGAGGAGAAGGTATAATGGAGAAAAAAGCATTGGGTAAAGGAATAGGCGCGTTAATACCGGAGAGGGAGACTGGCGTAAAAGAGGCAGACATCATTTTGGTGGATATTAGAAAAGTCAGGCCTAATCCTTTTCAGCCGCGCGAAGATTTTGACTCCCAAAATCTAGAAGAACTCAAGCAATCCATTAAGGAAAAAGGGTTGCTCCAACCGCTGCTGGTGCGGCGGCAGGGGGAGTATTTTGAATTAATTGCCGGCGAAAGAAGGCTTCGTGCTGCTAACCTGTTGAATTTAAAAGAGATACCAGTTGTAGTCAAAGACGTAGCCGACCACGATTCTCTGGAGTTATCCCTGATTGAAAATATCCAGCGACAGAACCTTAACCCCGTTGAAGAGGCGCACGCTTACCAGTACCTGATGGATAAATTTAATCTGACCCAGGAAAGAATCAGTGAAATTTTAGGCAAGGCAAGGACCTCTGTTGCTAACATATTGAGAATCTTAAAGTTACCACAAGAAATCCAAGAGAAGATTAAAAAGGGAGAGATTTCTTTTGCGCACGGCAGGGCGCTTCTGGAACTGGAGGATGCCAATCAGCAGCGTCGCCTGATGTATGAAATTATTGCCAAGGGCTTATCCGTGAGAGAGTTGGAAAATTTAATCCGTAAGCAGCGGCCAAAAACTTCCAAGGCGCGCATGCGGCCCCGGCAAGCCCGCGAAACCCTGGTAGTGGCAGCCGAAGAGGAGCTACAGCATTTATTGGCTACCAAGGTCAGGATTAGCAAAAGGAAAAAACGCGGCCACATCTTGATTGAATTCTATTCCTCCGAGGATTTAGAGAGGATCCTCAACCGCATTAAAGGAGGTCCTAACTCATGAACGAGGCAACCCTGATTCTGATCAAGCCCGACGGATTAAAGAAGTCCCTCACCGGCAATATCCTCACTCGCCTGTCGGAAACCAAACTGGAGATTATCGCGGCCAAGATTACGCGCGTCTCCAAAGAGGCTGCCGCGGAACATTACCGCCATCTTAAAGACAAGCCTTTTTTCGAGGAGATTATCCGCTATCTCTGCGGAGAGTTGCACAATCGCCGCAAGGTAATGGCCTTGATTTACTGGGGGGAGGGCGCGATTAACAAATGCCGGGAGCTCGCCGGAGCCACTAACCCCGAACAGGCAGACCCCACTTCTATCCGCGGCTCTTACGGCAGGATTACCACCAAGGGTATCTACGAGAATGTCATTCATGTTTCTTCTAACGCCGCCGAGGCCGAAAGGGAGATAAAGCTTTGGTTTGCGCCGCAGGAGATTATCGTGGATTTATACCCCACCAAGGAGATTGTCGAGGCAAAGAAAAAAACCCTGGCCTGGGCGTAATTTTAAGGAGAAAGCGATGATAAAAAGTATGACCGGTTTTGGCAGGAGCGAGGTACAGGTAAAACCATTCGGCAAGATTCTGGTGGAACTCAGGAGTTCCAATCATAAATTCCTGGATATTGTTCTACATCTGCCCGAGGGGCTCCTGTCTCTGGAGGATAAAGTTAAAAAGGAGATCGAGCGCCGTTTTAAAAGGGGCAGGATTACCTGCGTCCTCACTATCAACGGCAGCCACGCCAACAGCGTAGTGATTAACAAGGGGCTGCTTAAGAATTATCTTGCGGCGCTAAGAGACATTAAGGAAACATTCCGCCTTAAGAGCGACTTAAGCCTCGATGCCCTGATACAGCTGCCCGGAGTTCTTGGGTTAGAGGAGAGCGCGGTCGGCAAAGAGAAGGTCTGGCCGCACCTGAGGGTTCTTTTGAACGCCGCCCTTGACGATATGGCCGAGATGCGCCGCAAGGAAGGGGCAGTTTTATACCGACACCTTAAAAATAGGGCCAAGGTGTTGGTGGCAGACCTGGAACGCATCAAGAAAAGATTCAGGAAGGCGATTAAGGAAAGGCTCTTGCGCTTAACCAGCGACGAGGAACGCAGCTGTTTTTTAAAAGACAGCGACATTACCGAGGAGCTCGAGCGCCTCGCCTTCCACATCAGTAATTTTAAAAACAAGATCGCCCAAAACGGCTCAATCGGCAAAGAATTGGATTTTATCTCACAGGAGATGCAGCGCGAAGCCAACACCATGGGCGCTAAATCCTGCGACAAACTTATCTCGCAGACGGTGGTGCAGATTAAAAGCCAGATTGAAAAGATTCGCGAACAACTGCAGAATATAGAATGAAAAAACAGGGGCTCGTCTTTGTGGTCTGTGGCCCTTCAGGTTCAGGCAAAAGCACCCTGGTGGGGGGGCTTTTAAGGGACAGGCAATTAAGGAAGAGACTGGTTAAATCCGTATCCTTTACTACCCGGCCGAAGAGGTGCGGGGAGAAAGAGGGGAAGGATTATTTTTTTATCGGCAACAAGGTCTTTAAGGCGCGGCTTTCGGCCAAGAAAATTCTTGAATGGACGAGGTATTTAGGGTATTATTACGGCACGCCCCGCGAATTCGTCGAGGAGCACCTCAGAAAAGGCAGAAATATTATCCTCTGCCTGGACTTCAGGGGCGTTTTGCAGCTTAAGCGCATCTTGCCGCGTAGCACTGTCACGATTTTCATCCTGCCGCCTTCTGTGGCGGCGCTGCGCCCGCGCATAAGAGAGCGTTGCCACCTTACCAAAGAAGGGGAAATCCGGCAGCGCTTAAGGTTAGCCAAAAGAGAGTTGGCGCTGGCGCCTAAATTTGATTACCGCTTGCGAAATAAAAATTTAAAGCAGACAACTAAGGCATTGAAGAAGATCATCTTAGGCGAGATAGGCGCTGCAGCATAACAGGAGGTCAGGAAGCTATGGAGCAACCACCGGTCCAGGACATCTTAGATAAAAGCGGCAACTCAGTTTACAAATTAGTAATCATGGCTTCCAAGAGGGCCCTGGAGATTGCCGAGGGACAACCAAAGTTGGTGGACAGGGATTCCGGCGTTAAGCCCTCTACCGTGGCCCTGGCGGAGATTGCGGCAGGCAAGGTGCAATACAAGAAGCCCAGGGGTTAGACTATGCCAAAGAATAAGAATGTTATTTTGGGAGTTACTGCCAGCATTGCAATTTACAAGGCCTGCGATATTGTAAGGCAACTTGGCAAAAACAACCTTTCGGTTACGGCGGTGCTAACCACAGAGGCGCGGGAATTGATGAGCCCGATTGTATTTGAAAGCCTCTCGGGGAATAAGGCTTATTGCGGGATGTTCGAGGGGTCGGATTGCTGGGAGATTGAGCATGTTTCCCTGGCAGACAAGGCCGACCTGGTTTTGGTGGCGCCGGCCACCGCCAATATTATCGCTAAAATCGCCTCGGGTATCGCGGATGACCTTTTAAGCTGCGTGATTCTGGCGACGCGCGCTCCGGTGTTGATCTGCCCGGCGATGAACGAGAATATGTACACCAATAAAATCACCCAGGCCAATATTAATAAATTAAAAGGGCTGGGTTACAGGTTTGTGGAGCCCCGCGAAGGAAAGTTGGCGTGCGGTAAGAGCGGTATCGGCTGTTTGGCAGAGGTTGAAGCGATCGTTAGCAAGGTAAAAAGGATTCTTAAAAAATAGCGGCGACGTAGCCAAGTGGTAAGGCAACTGTCTGCAAAACAGTTATACAGCGGTTCGAATCCGCTCGTCGCCTCCAAAATAATAAATGCCACAAAAAAGAAAGCAGCTAAAAATCAAAGAACCAAATCTTTGGCATTTAGTAGGCTTAATAACAAGTGATGGATGCCTATCTTCCGATGGGAGGCACATTAATATTACTTCTAAAGAGCAAGATTTTTTAAATAATGTTAACCGGGTGCTTGGTACAGAAAACAGGATTGGCACTAAGAATAAAGGAAAGGTTAACCAGGCTTATCAAATACAATTTGCTAACAGGAATTTTTATGATTTTCTTTTATCAATCGGGCTCACACAAAATAAATCACTCACTTTAGGTGCGCTAAAGATACCACCTCAATACTTTGTTGATTTTTTAAGAGGAGTAATAGACGGTGATGGGTGTATTCGTTCTTGGATACATCCGACCAACAAAAAAGAACAATGGAGCTTAAGAATATTTTCGGGTTCGCCAGAGTTTATTAACTGGTTGAGCAGCGAGACAGAGCAGTTATTAAACGTATTCGGCAAAATCCATAAAAATGCAAATAATACTTGGGTATTGAAATACGGCAAGATGGCTGCGAGACAAATCGCCAAACAATGTTACTATAAAAATTGTTTTGGTTTGGGAAGAAAAATAGAATTAGCACAAAATTGTTTCGAATCTTATACGGGCTGGACTAAAAGTAAAACGGTTCTTAATTAGAGTTATTGCCGGGATGTCGGAATGGCAGACGATGCGGACTTAAAATCCGCTGCTCGTAAGAGCGTGTGGGTTCAACTCCCTCTCCCGGCACTTTTGGGCTCATAGCTCAGTTGGTTAGAGCGTTGCGTTGACATCGCAAAGGTCTGAGGT
>CAYWCX010000023.1:0-17623 GCA_964456925.1 uncultured Planctomycetales bacterium | reverse complement strand
CATAACGGCGACATTCAGGAAAAGATTATCGCCATCGAACGTTTTGACCAGTTTATCGTCGGCGCGGTGCTGGAGGAATTCAAAAAGAAGAAGGACTTCAGGGTCCTGGTGATGCCGGACCACGCTACCCCAATCGCGCTAAAAACCCATAGTTCGGATGTCATACCTTTCGCTATTTACGGCAAGGACATTGCCGCAGGTAATTCCGGCGGTTACAACGAAAAGGAAGCCCTGAAATCATCCTTTTATTTTGATAAAGGACACGAACTGATAAATTATTTTATCAAAGGCCTGAATTGAACGCCTTAATCGTGGTTTTACCGTCCCTGGTATTATTGCTGTGGGGTTATAAATATTATGCCCGCAGGTTAGAAAATCTCTGGGGAATTGCCCCCAAGAGGGCAACTCCGGCATTCTCCAAATACGACAGCGTGGATTATATCCCGGCCAAGAACTGGCTGGTTTTATTCGGGCATCATTTTTCTTCTATCGCCGGGGCAGGCCCGATTATCGGCCCGGTGATTGCGGTGATGCTTTGGGGTTGGCTGCCGGCTTTATTGTGGGTGGTATTAGGCACGATTTTTATCGGTGGGGTGCACGATTTCGGTTCTTTGATTACCTCGGTCAGGGAAGGCGGCTCTTCGGTAGCGGACATTGCCCGCCACGTCATCTCTCGCCGCGCCAAGATTATCTTTTCTTTGTTCGTCTGGCTGGCATTATTGTTGGTGGTGACGGTTTTTGTGTATCTGTGCGCCGATACCTTTGTGAAAGAGCCCAAGATCATCCTGCCTTCATTGGGGTTAATCCCAGTAGCAATGCTGGTAGGTTACCTGATTTATAACCTTCGCGTAAACCTTACGCTTTCCACGATTTTAGGATTGGCGTGCCTGGTGGGTTTAATCTTTGCCGGGAATTTTTATAAGGTGGATTTAGATGTCCGCGTCTGGATTATTGTTTTATTGACCTACTGTTATTTTGCATCAATTCTACCGGTAAATATCCTGCTGCAGCCGCGGGATTATCTCTCGAGTTTCCTGTTATTTTTCGGGGTGGGCTGCGGTTATCTAGGGTTATTACTGACGCTGCCGCATTTGACTATGCCTGTTTATAGTGGCTGGCAAACCCAGGAAGGTTATCTCTGGCCGGCTTTATTTGTTACCGTTGCCTGCGGCGCGCTTTCGGGTTTTCATTCCCTGATTGCCAGCGGCACCTCTTCCAAGCAAATCGCAAACGAAAACCAGGTTAAGCGGATCGGCTACGGCGGTATGGTAGCTGAAGCGCTGGTGGCTATCTTAGCAATCGTTGCTACCGCTGTTCTGTTTACGGCCGGTGAAAACTTTGGCCAGGTTTTAAAGAGCCTGGGCCCGATTAATATTTTCGGCAAGGGCTACGGAATTATTACCAAACCGCTGCTGGGTAACCACGGGCATTTTATTGCCGTTACCATCCTTAATGCTTTTATTCTTACTACCCTGGATACTGCCACGCGTATCCAGCGTTATCTTACCAAGGAATTATTCAAGATAAAGAACCGTTACCTTTCGACCCTTATTATTGTGGCCTTAAGCGCGGCGCTGGCATTCAGCGGCAAGTGGAACCGCATCTGGCCGGCGTTCGGCGCATCAAATCAATTAGTAGCAGCCCTGGCCCTCTTTGTAATCAGCTGTTGGCTGCTGACAAGAAATAAAAGCGCCAAATTCACCCTCTGGGCGGCGTTTGCGGTCTTGATTACTACCGTCGCGGCACTCGTATCGCAGGGGATAAGATATTTTGCGCAGAAGGATATCGTGCTTCTGACGGTAACGCTCGCGCTTTTAATCCTGGCAGGGGTGATGCTTTATGATGTCATCCCGGTGATAGCAAGGAAAGGAAGGAAATGAAAAGAAAGCTTTTGGTAGTGCAGAAGTTCGGCGGCTCGTCGGTCGCGAACGTGGAACGCATCCAGAATGTCGCCAGGAGGGTGGTAGATTATAAGAAAAAAGGCCATAGCCTGGTAGTGGTGGTTTCGGCGCTCGGCGATACTACCGATGAACTGGTGGCATTAGCGCATAAGATTGATACCGACCCGGCAGAGCGCGAAATGGACATGCTTCTTTCTACCGGAGAACAGATTTCCGTGGCGCTTCTGGCTATGGCAATCAATAAATTAGGCTGCGAGGCAATCTCCTTTACCGGCGGCCAAGTGGGGATTATTACCGATACCGGGCACACCAAGGCCCGCATCGTTAAAATTAATACCGATAAAATCCGCCAGGAACTCCTCAAGGGCAGGATTGTGATTGTGGCAGGTTTTCAGGGTATAACCCCGGATTACGAGATTACTACTCTGGGGCGCGGAGGTTCGGACTTAACCGCCGTTGCCCTGGCAAAGGAACTTAAGGCAGATGCCTGCGAGATTTACACCGATGTCGAGGGGATTTATACCACTGACCCCCGCCTTGAGCCGAAGGCCAAAAAAATAAAAAAGATTACCTACGACGAGATGCTGGAGATGGCATCGTTAGGCGCGCAGGTAATGCAGGCGCGCTCTATTGAGGTAGCCAAGAAATTTAACGTGCCGGTACACGTGCGTTCATCGTTTTCTAAAGCCGGCGGCACGATGATTGTGAGGGAGGCCAAAAAAATGGAAAATGCTGTTGTCACCGGTATAACCCTTAATAAAAGCGAATCCAAAATCACGGTCTGTAATGTTCCGGACCGGCCGGGCATCGCTGCCAAGATTTTCAAGGAGCTTGCCGCCAAGGGTATCAGCGTGGATATGATTGTGCAGAACGTCAGCCACTTACGCTCAACCGACATTTCCTTTACGGTCAATAAAAGCGATGTTACGAAGGCGATGCGTTTAACCAAAAGGTTAGCCCGGAGTATCAAGGCGGGGGAGGTCTTGAAGGACGAGGATATCGCGCGCGTCTCGATTGTCGGGGTGGGGATGAAGTCGCATCCCGGCGTGGCTGCCAAGATGTTTGAGACCCTGGCGCACAGCAATGCCAATATCGAGATGATTTCCACCTCGGAGATCAGCATCTCCTGTATCATCAGGAAGAAATTCGCCGAAACCGCAGTCAGGGCACTGCATGAGAAATTCGGCTTGGCTAAATAGCAAGAGGCAGCAAGATAAGAGAGGATAACATGGCGAAAGAAGTGAAATTATACGACACTACTTTACGCGACGGGGCGCAGGCCGAAGGCATTTCCTATTCGGCGATGGATAAAATCCGCATTGCCCAGGAGCTGGATAAATTAGGCATACATTATATCGAAGGCGGCTGGCCGGGCTCTAACCCCAAGGACAGGGAGTTTTTCCTGAAGATGTCAAAATTGCGGCTTAAAAACAGTTCGCTCGTGGCTTTCAGCATGACCCGCCGGCAGAATTTGAAGGCCAGAGACGACGGTAATATAAAGGCCCTGCTTAAATGCAGGGCAAAGGTTATTACCATTGTCGGGAAGACCTGGGAGATGCATATAAAGGAGGTATTGAAGATAAGCCCGGAAGAAAACCTGGAGATGATTAAGGATACTATCGAGTATCTCGTTTCAGAAGGGCTGGCGGTTTTCTACGACGCGGAGCATTTCTTTGATGCTTATCAGGCAAACAAAGAATACAGCCTTAGGTGTTTGCTGGCGGCTCAGGATGCCGGCGCAAAGGCAATCTGCCTGTGCGACACTAATGGCGGCACCCTGACCTCGCGGATTTCAGAAATTACTTCGGAAGTCAGGCCCAAAATTAAAGTAGATTTGGGAATCCACTGCCATAACGATGCCGGGCTTGCGGTTGCGAATTCCCTTGCCGCGGTAGAGGCGGGGTGCAGTATGGTGCAGGGCACGATTAACGGATACGGCGAGCGCTGCGGGAATGCCGACCTTATTCCGATTATCGCCGACCTGAAATTAAAAATGGGCGTTGACTGCATAAGCAATGAGAAATTAAAAGAACTTACCCACCTATCGCGCTTCGTCAGCGAGATAAGCAATATGCGCGCCAGGAGCGACCAGCCGTTTGTCGGGGACTCCGGTTTCGCGCATAAGGGCGGGATGCACATTAATGCGGTAATGAAGAACCCGCACACCTACGAGCATATTGACCCCGGTTTAGTAGGTAACCGCCGCAGGATACTTATTTCCGAATTAGGGGGGAAGACCGGGATTATGCTGCGCGCCAAGGCGATGGAGTTTGATTTAAGCAAAGAGGACCCCAAGACTAAAAAGATTTTAAAACTCATTCAGGACCTGGAGCACCGCGGTTATCATTTCGAGGCTGCCGAGGCTTCTCTTGAAATCTTGATGAAGAAAGCCCTGAAGAAATACGGCAGGTTTTTTGAATTAGAGGGGTTCCGCGTGGTAGTCGAAAAGAAATCGGATAAGAAAATTACCTCCGAAGCGATTATCAAGGTGAAGGTAAAGGGGGTCAGGGAACATACCGCCGCAGAAGGCGACGGCCCGGTAAATGCCCTTGACAATGCCCTGCGCAAGGCCTTAAAGGATTTCTATCCGACGCTTTCCCGAATGCGCCTTTCGGACTTTAAAGTGCGCGTGCTGGATGAAAAGGCAGGCACCGCGGCGCCAGTGCGCGTCCTTATTCAGTCGCAGGACGACAAGGATAGCTGGAGCACCATCGGGGTTTCGGAAAATATCATTGAGGCCTCTTGGCAGGCGCTGGTAGACAGCGTTGAATATAAGTTACTCAAAGACAAGGTAAAATAAGATTTAATGATGAATGATATCCCTACCCGCTATAACCCCGGGGAAAGCGAAGATAAGTGGTATCAATACTGGGAAGAAAAAAATTATTTCCACGCCGAGCCCGACCCCGCTAAAAAACCTTTTTGCATAGTCATTCCTCCGCCCAATGTTACCGGTATCCTGCATATGGGCCACGCCCTTAACAATACCATCCAGGACATACTCATCCGCTATAACCGCATGGCCGGTGAGGAAACGCTCTGGATGCCCGGCACTGACCACGCCGGGATTGCCACCCAGAACGTCGTAGAAAAATCCCTGGCCAGTGAGGGTTTAAAGCGCCAGGACCTCGGCCGCGAGAAGTTTATCGAAAAGGTATGGTCGTGGAGAGAGCAATACGGCTCCACCATTATCAAGCAACTCAAAAAATTAGGCGCTTCCTGCGACTGGCCGCGCACCCGCTTTACCATGGATGCCGAATATTCCAAGTCGGTGCAGGAGGTTTTTATAAAATTATACCAGAAGGGGCTTATCTACCGCGGTACCTATATCATCAACTGGTGCCCGCGCTGCTCAACTGCCCTTTCCGACGAAGAGGCGCCGCATAAAGAATTGCAGGGCGAGCTCTACTATATCAGGTATCCGCTACAGGGATGCCGGGAGGAAAGTTATATTACGGTAGCCACTACCCGGCCGGAGACGATGCTCGGAGATACTGCAGTAGCGGTTAACCCGCGGGATAAGAGGTATAAAAAATTAATCGGCAAGACCCTGACCCTGCCTTTAATGAACCGGCAGATTAAGGTTATCGCGGATAGCATAGTAGATATGAAATTCGGGACCGGTGCAGTAAAGGTAACTCCGGCGCACGACCCCGCTGATTACGCCCTGGGTAAAAAACACCGCCTGGAATTCATCAAGGTGATGTCTCCCGACGGCCAGATGAACGAATATGCCGGGCGCTACCGCAGCATGGAAAGATTCCAGGCCCGCAAGGCGATATTGAAAGATTTAGATGAGCAGGGGTTACTGGAAAAAATTGAGCCGCACACCCTGTCAGCGGGACATTGTTACCGCTGCCACACCATTATCGAACCGTATTTATCACGGCAATGGTTTGTAAAGATGAAGCCCCTTGCCGGCCCGGCGATTAATGCGGTGAAAAAGGGGGAGATTAAGTTTTATCCCCAGCGCTGGATGAAGGTCTATCTGAACTGGATGGAGAACATCCAGGATTGGTGTATCTCGCGCCAGATCTGGTGGGGCCACCGTCTGCCGGTTTACTACTGTCCGCAGTGCCAGAAGAAAAACGGCGAAAAGGGCATTATCGTTGCCTATGAGAAGCCGCAGAGTTGCCCGGATTGCGGCTCAAGCAACATTTATCAGGACGAGGATGTTCTGGACACCTGGTTCTCCTCCTGGTTATGGCCTTTTGCTACCTTTTACTGGCCTTT
Source organism: uncultured Planctomycetales bacterium (assembly GCA_964456925.1). Lineage (GTDB taxonomy): Bacteria > Omnitrophota > Gorgyraeia > Gygaellales > Profunditerraquicolaceae > JBAZKK01. The sequence continues at coordinate 11,489 of CAYWCX010000023.1, read as the reverse complement.
CCGGCTGCCGCAGGCATATAAACTGAAGGCCGAATTAGAATATTTTTATCCTACTTCGGTGCTGGTTACCGCTCCGGAGATAATATTCTTCTGGGTAGCGCGTATGATTATGGCAGGCATAGAGTTTATGAAGGAGATACCCTTCCGGGATGTCTATATCCACGGTACGGTACGGGATATCGAAGGCAAGAAGATGTCCAAATCCCTCGGTAACATCATTGACCCTCTCGATATCATCAAGGAATACGGTGCGGATGCCCTGCGCTTCAGCCTTATCTCCATCACTGCCCAGGGCCAGGATGTATTTTTATCCAAAGAGAGGTTCGAACAGGGGAGGAACTTCGCCAATAAAATCTGGAATGCCGCGCGTTTTATCCTGATGAACCTTGAGCCCTCCCGGATTAAAGTAGACCTCTGTGAATTTTTTGGCAAGGAAAATCTTGACATAGCCGACCGCTGGATATTAAGCAGGTTTTATTCGGTCTTAAAACAGGTGAACAGGTCTTTCGGCGCCTTCCGCTTTAATGAGGCAATCAATGCCCTCTATGGTTTTTTCTGGCACGAGTTTTGCGACTGGTACCTGGAGATTATCAAGCCCGAGATTAAGAAATACGAACATCAAATAGTGATGTATAAAGTCCTGGAGAAAACCCTGCGTCTGCTGCACCCCTTTATGCCCTTTATTACCGAGGAAATCTGGCAGCGCCTTCCCCACCAGGGGGATTCTATTATGACCGCGCCCTGGCCGCACCTGCAGGAGCAGATGATTGACAATAAACTTGAGTCGATGATGGAAGCACTTCTTAACATCATTAAAAGCGTAAGGAACCTGCGCGCCGAACTTGAGATTGACCCGGAATTAAAGCCTGCGGTTTCGCTTTACCCCCACAACAAACTCATCAGGGAGGCAGTTGAGAAGAATGCCGACTGGGTCGTAAATTTAAGCCGGCTAAGCCGCCTTGAATTATTGATTGAGGCAAAAAGGCCGGCGGCTGCAGTAAGCGATACCGTTGCCGACACCGACATCTACCTTCATTACGGCGGCCTGATTGATATTGCCAGAGAGCGCGCTAAAATACTACAGGAAACCGATAAGCTTAACCCTATGATTAAATCTAAAGGCGAAAGATTAAAGAACCGTGAGTTTGTCAAGAAGGCGCCTGCACAAGTAGTGGAAAAGGAAAAGCAGGGTTTAGAGGAGGCGAAACAGCTTTTAAGACGGCTGGAAAGAATGCGCGATGAGTTACGTTGATAATCCCCGTATAGTCCGGTTGGTAAAGGATACCCTGATAGAGGATATCGGAAAAGGCGATATCACGACGCGCTATTTTGTGCCACGTAAAATCAATTCCGGAGCGGTAATTATCGCCAGGGAAAGAGGGATTGCCTGCGGCATTAATATCGCAGGGTTGGTTTTTAAATGCGCGGATAAAAGAATCAGGTTTTTGCCGGCAGTCAAAGAGGGAGGCAGGATTACCAAGGGTAAAATTCTAGCGCGGCTTTGGGGCCCGGCAGGCAGAATACTTAGCGCGGAAAGGACGGCTTTAAATTTCCTGGGCCTGCTCTGCGGTATTGCGACGCGCACCGATAAATTTGTCCGGATGACAGGACGCTACAAGGTAAAGATTCTCGATACCCGCAAGACCATCCCGGGTTTGCGCGAACTGGAAAAATACGCGGTCAGGATAGGCAAAGGTTATAATCATCGTTTCACTCTCGGTGAAATGGCGATAATTAAGGATAATCATATCAAAATCCGGGATAAACTGGCGGATGGCGATATCGGGGGCGTTATTAAAAAATTAAGAAAAAAAACCCGCGGCAAGATAAAGATTGAAGTAGAGGTAAAAAATTTCAAAGAATTCCGCAGGGCAGTTGAAGCAGGGCCGGATATTATTATGCTGGATAATATGGCGCCGCGAGAGGTCGCAAGGGCGGTTAAATTCCAAAAAAAATACGCTTCTCGCCGGGTAAGACAGATTAAGACTGAGGTCTCCGGTAACATCAATATTGCCAACATACGTTCTTATGCCGCCTGCGGCATAGATTTTATATCCCTGGGTACCCTGACCAAGGATATACAATCGCTGGACATAGCATTAGAACTGACAGGGAGTAACTTAAACTGGAGGAAGAGATGAGGAAATTAGCGTTGGTCGTGGCGTTAGCGGTTTTAGCAAGCTTATTTTCTTTTTCTCTCTGGGCACAGGAGAATAAATATTCCAGGATAGTGTTTTGCACCAAGGCCTTTGAGGCCTTGGGCAAGATATCCGACCCCGGAGCCGAAAAGGTTTTAATCCAGGGGCTCAAGAGCCGGGATTTCCTGTTGCGCGCCTACGCTGCCCAGGCCTTAGGCAGAATAAATTCTAAAGATGCCGTTCCTTGGTTGAAAATGGCCGCCGGGGACCGTAATTATTTAACAAAGATATTTGCCACTAAAGCCCTGGTGCAGTTAGGGCAGGTATCCTACGAGAAGAAACTGCTGAATTTTTTAAACGAGGAGTTACCGGAGGTGCGCGTTATTACCGTCGAGCAATTGGGGGATCTCGGGAACAGGTATCTTTTTTTGCTGGTGCGGGCATTATTGGAGGATAAGAATGACATAGTGCGTATCAAGGCAATAGAACAGCTCGGCAAGAACAGGTTTAACCCCGCTTTGGTTTATATCAAAGAGGCATCCCGGGATAAGAACCCGATGGTGCGTCAGGCTGCTTGCGTTGCTCTCGGTAAAATCGGAAGCGAAGAAAGCACAGTTTTGCTTAATCTGCGGCTTTCTGACCCCGATATCTACGTACGCGCTGCAGCTAAAGCAGCTTTAAGCGCTATTACGGCCGCTAAAAGCAAGGGTGCTAAAAAGAAGGGACTGGGGGGACAAGATAAATTCAAGGCGCTTCTATGGCAGGATATCAGGAGCCCCAACCCCGCTGCCCGTGCAAGTTCCTATATTGCCCTGGCAAACCTTGATGAAACCAAAATAGTGCCCCTGGCGTTAAAGGAAATGGTATCTGCGGATAGTCCTGCCCTGATTAAGCGCGAAGGCGCAAGGGCACTGATGATATTAAAGCCATACCTTTACAAGTTAGTAAGTAAGGCCGGTTCTAAAGAAGATATGAGCATCTTGAGCGAGAACCTCCAAATCTACTATACGGTAGACGGTAAGAATTTAGTAACGATATTTATTGACGCCCTGCGGGATGCCAAAAACCCCCTGCATAAAGATGCGCCTGCGGTACTTAAGGAATTGAATGAGAGCACGAGCTATCCGTTTTTACGCGAAGCGCTTTCTGATAAAGACCCCGAATTTCAGGCCAGCGTTGCTTATGTTTTAGGGGATTTAAAGGACAAAGACGCCGTGCCTTATATTGTTAACGTTTGCAGGCAGTATGGCTTGTGATGTCTCGAGGACCATTTAAATTAGAAACGAGACTTCGCCCCCGCGGTGACCAGCCCAAGGCCATCCGCGAACTTACCGCCAGTGTTTTAAGCGGCGCTAAATTCCGCACCCTCTTGGGTACCACCGGGTCGGGTAAAACCTTTACCCTGGCAAACGTCATTGCCAACCTCGATATTCCTACCCTGGTCATCTCGCACAACAAGACCCTCGCCGCGCAGTTGTATTCGGAATTCAGGGAATTTTTCCCCTCCAATGCCGTAGAATATTTTGTAAGTTATTACGATTATTACCAGCCCGAAGCCTACATACCTTCTACCGATACTTATATCGAAAAGGACGCCTCCATCAACGACCGGCTCGACCGGCTGCGGCTTTCCGCCACCGCCAGCATTATGTCGCGCCGCGATGTCATCGTGGTGGCTTCGGTTTCCTGCATCTATAACCTCGGTTCTCCCGGGGATTACCGGGAATCCCTGGTTTTTATCGAGCAGGGGCAGAATATTAGCCGCGAAGAGTTGATTCAGAGGCTCATCCAGATGCAATACGAAAGGAATGATTATGAGTTTATTCGGGGAAGGCTCAGGGTAAGAGGGGACGTCGTGGAGGTTTTTCCTTCTTACGAAGAGAAGGCCCTGCGCATCAGTTTTTCCGGCGACAGTATCGAGGCCATCTCTGAAATTGAGCCGGTCTCAGCGGAGATTTTAGCTTCTCTGGATAAAACCGCAATATATCCTGCCAAGCATTTTTTGGTCAGCGGCAACAGGATTGAATCCGCGGTTGATTCCATCGAGCAGGAGCTTAGCGAACAGCTGCGGCTCCTGCGCAGTAAAAACAAGCTCCTGGAGGCACAGCGCCTGGAATCGCGCACCCGCTACGATATGGAGATGCTCCGCGAGATAGGCTATTGCCATGGCATTGAAAATTACTCCCGCCACATCTCGGCCAGGCCTGCCGGCTCGCGGCCTTACAGTATGATTGATTATTTTTCCGGCGACTTCCTCACGATTATCGATGAATCGCACGTTACCGTGCCGCAGTTGCGGGGGATGTATGAAGGCGACCGCGCCAGGAAAGAGGTTTTAGTGGAATATGGTTTCCGTTTACCGTCGTGTCTTGATAACCGGCCTTTAAAATTTGAGGAATTTTACGGTTTGATTAAAAGGACTGTCTTTGTTTCGGCTACGCCGGATGAATACGAAATCAAGGAGAGCCACGGCGCAGTAATCGAGCAGATTATCCGGCCTACCGGTCTGGTTGACCCGGAAATAATCGTGCGGCCTACCCGTAACCAGGTGGAAGATTTAATCGGAGAGGTAAAGGCCCGCGCCGAAAATAACGAGCGTGTCCTGGCGACTACTCTGACCAAGAGGATGGCAGAGGACTTAAGCGCCTATTTACAGGAAAAGGGATTAAGGGTAAAATATTTGCATTCCGAGATAGAGACTATCGAACGTTCCAGAATCCTGCGCGAATTAAGGGAAAGGAAGTTCGATTGCCTGGTCGGGATAAACCTTTTAAGGGAAGGACTGGATTTGCCGGAGGTTTCTCTGGTGGCGATCCTGGATGCGGACAAGGAAGGCTTCCTGCGTTCCGCTACTTCCCTGATTCAGGTTGCCGGTCGCGCCGCCCGCAATATTAACGGGACGGTAATCATGTACGCCGACACCGTCACCGGCTCTATGAAAAAGGCGATTGCCGAGAGCAACCGCCGGAGAAAAATCCAGCTGGAGTTTAACCGTAGGAACGGTATTACCCCACGCTCCATTCAAAAAGAAATAAGGGCGGGCATCGAAGACTTAGAGGAGGCCCGGGTCTTTGTGGCGGATTTAACCGGTCAGGAACGCGACGAATACGAACTTGCCAAATATATCGCAGAGTTGGAATATGAAATGGAGCTGGCTGCCAGGAACCTGCAGTTTGAAAAAGCAGCCCAGCTGCGCGATGAAATAGCGAGGGTAAAGAATGCTGTTAGCCATTGATATAGGTAATACGAATATAAGCCTTGGGGTGTTTAGAAGGGGGCGCCTTCTGAAGCGTTACAGCATCGCGACGCGGCAGCCTTCCTACCACAAGGACCTAAAAGCGATATTTAAAAGGAATAAAATCAGGGCGGTGATAATATCCAGCGTAGTGCCTGCCGCCGGCGTTTTATTAAAGAAGGATTTGGCGGGTTTTATAACAAAGAGGCCGGTAGTCGCAGGCAGCGATATCATTATACCTATAATTAACCGTTACCGCCGGCCCCGCCAGGTCGGCCAGGACCGGCTGGTAAATGCCTATGCCGCGGTCCGGCTTTACGGAGCGCCTGCCATTGTGGTGGATTTCGGCACTGCGGTTACCTTTGATGTGGTCTCGCGCAAAAAAGAATACCTCGGCGGTATGATCCTGCCGGGCCTGGGTCTTTCCCTCGAAAGCCTTGCCGAGAAAACCGCGCTGCTGCCCCGCATAAAATTAAAAAGGCCCCCTGAGTTCATCGGCAGGGATACCGCAAGCAGCATGCTGAGCGGCATCGTTTACGGCTTTGCGGCAATGGCGCAGGATTTGATACGCCGCATCAAAAATAAGACAGGCAAAGATGCGGTTGTAATCCTTACCGGAGGGGATAGCGTCCTCCTGGCGAAATATATCGGGGGTTTCGACCGGTTAGATACGGATTTGACCCTTAAGGGATTAAGCCTGCTTTATTGCAGTAACTCCTTGACAAAAAAGCGCTTTTAGTTTATAATGGTTAAGAATTCTAGAATGGAAGATGCGTAACTCTAAACGGGTCGCGAAAGCCACGGAGGGGTCGAAGAGATAATCCGTGGTTTTTTATTTCCATGCAGACAGATACCTCGCAAGATAAGAGAATCTTTCAGAGAAGCCCCCTGCGGATCAGCATGCGCTTTCTCAATACCCTTACCAATAAGTGGAATCTGGTGCATACCGAGGATATCAGCGCTGCCGGCATCGGCATGGTTACCGAGAGGCGGGTAGAGCCGCGCACCCCGCTGGAGATGTGGCTGCCCATACCCGATAAGGGAGAAACATATTACACGCGTGGAGAAGTAGCTTGGTTGCAACAGCTGGAACCCGATAGATACCGCGTAGGGGTGCGTTTAAGCCGGATAGACCTGATGGGGATGGCGCCTTTTATCCGGGCTTCAGGGGCGATGGCGTAAAAAAAATACTTGACAAGATTTTTTTTTATTTTATAATTAGCACTCTTGTAGGATGAGTGCTAATGATGGCGGACTAAAATTAACAATCAAAGAGGAGGTGTGAAGTATGAAGATTCAACCATTGGCAGACCGCGTAGTAGTGAAGCCCTTAGAGGCAGAAAACAAGACGAAGGGCGGGATTGTTTTGCCTGATACGGCAAAAGAAAAGCCCCAGGAGGGCGAGATTGTGGCTGTCGGCAAAGGCAAGCTTCTTGATAACGGCAATATTGCTTCGTTAGAGGTCAAGGTGGGAGACAGGGTATTATACGGAAAATATTCCGGCAATGAGATTACCACCAAGGACGGCGAAGAATTATTGATTATGCGCGAGGAGGACATTCTCGCGATAATAAGATAAAGGAGGTTGTTGGCATGGCAAAGGAACTTTTATATAGCGACGAAGCGCGCCGTAAAATCCTAAGCGGCATCGAGCAGCTTTCTGCCGCGGTAAAGGTAACGTTGGGCCCAAAGGGCCGCAATGTAGTGATTGACAAGAAATTCGGCTCCCCCACCATTACCAAGGACGGCGTGACAGTAGCAAAGGAGATTGAACTTGAGGACAATTTCGAGAACATGGGCGCCCAGATGGTAAAAGAGGTAGCGGAGAAGACCTCGGATATTGCCGGTGACGGCACTACCACCGCCACGTTACTGGCCGAGGCGATTTACCGCGAGGGCTTGAAAAACGTTACTGCCGGCGCCAACCCCATGGAGTTAAAGCGCGGGGTCGACAAGGCAGTTGCCAAGATTGTTGAAGAATTAGGCAAGCTTTCCACGCCCATTAAGGATAAGAAGGAAGTAGCCCAGGTCGCCTCAATCGCGGCAAACTCCGATACCGCTATCGGCGAGTTGATTGCCGAGGCAATGGATAAGGTCGGCAAGGACGGCGTTATTACCGTAGAAGAAGCCAAGTCCACCGCGACTACCCTTGATGTGGTTGAAGGAATGCAGTTTGACCAGGGTTACCTTTCCCCTTATTTTGTTACCGATGCCGAAAGGATGGAAGTAATACTGGAAGACCCTTATATCCTGATATACGAAAAGAAGATTGCTGCCGTTAAGGATATCCTTCCCCTCTTAGAGAAAATCGCCCGCACCGGTAAACCGCTTCTCATTGTTGCCGAAGAAGTCGAGGGCGAAGCGTTGGCTACTTTAGTAGTCAATAAGATCCGCGGCACCTTTATGGCCTGTGCAGTGAAGGCCCCGGGTTACGGCGACAGGCGCAAGGCAATGTTAGAGGATATCGCGGTTCTTACCGGCGGTAAGGCCCTTACCGAAGACCTCGGTATCAAACTGGAAAATGTAGATATTGACGATTTGGGGCGCGCCAAGAGGGTTAAGGTTGACAAAGAAAATACCACTATCGTTGAAGGCGCAGGCAAGACCCAGGCCATTAACGGCAGGATTGCCCAGATCAAGAAGCAGGTGGAGGACAGTGATTCGGATTATGACAAAGAGAAACTGCAGGAGCGCCTGGCAAAACTCGCCGGGGGCGTAGCGGTGATTAATATCGGCGCTGCCACCGAGACCGAAATGAAAGAGAAGAAGGCAAGGGTAGAGGATGCCCTGCACGCTACCCGCGCAGCTTCCCAGGAAGGTATTGTTCCGGGAGGCGGAGTGGCGCTTATACGCACTATCGCGGCCTTGGATAAAATCAAAGCAGACGGGGACGAGAAGATCGGCATCAACATCGTCAAGAGGGCAATCGAAGAGCCCTTAAGGCAAATTGTCGAGAACGCCGGCCTCGAAGGTTCCGTGGTAGCGCAGCGCATAAAGACAGAGAAGACCAATGTAGGTTACGATGTCAATCAGGATGCCTATGTGGATATGATTGAGGCAGGCGTAATTGACCCTACCAAGGTTACCCGCACCGCGCTTCAGAACGCTTCCAGTATCGCGGCACTGCTTCTGACTACCGAAACGCTGGTAGCGGACAAGCCTGAAAAGGAAGATAAGATGCCTCCGATGCCACCGGGAGGCGGCGGAATGGGCGGCATGTATTAAGTTCTCAAAAACAGGCGTTGATTCAAAAAAGCGCAGGGCCTAAAAAACTCTGCGCTTTTTATTTTAAAATAATCATTGACAAGCCAGCCATACGGGTGTAGAATCCTTCTCAATCATTTCTTAAGATGCCCCCGGAAGAGGAATTTTGAGATATAAGTCATTGATAAATAAGGAGTTATAAAGGAGTCAGAAAATGGCAGAGTGGATAGGTATAGGCAGGCGCTCGCGCCGTTGTTACGGTTTTGACGAGATTGCGCTGGTGCCTGGCGCGCAAACCGTTAATCCTAATGAGGTTGACATCAGTTTTAAAATCGCCGGCAAGAAATTCGCCGTCCCGATTTTAGCCGCAGCCATGGACGGGGTAGTGGATGTGAAGTTTGCGGTTGAGATGTCAAGGCTTGGCGGCATCGCGGTGTTGAATTTAGACGGGGTGCAAACCCGTTACAGCGACCCCGATGAAGTCTTAAAACGTATTGCCAAAGCCACTCCCCAGAAAGCCACGGAATTAATCCAGTCCATATATACCAGCCCGATCAAGGAAAAATTAATCTCCAAAAGGGTAAATGAAATCAAAAAAAAGGGGGGGACGGTAGTAGTAAGTTGTATCCCGGCCCATGCCGAAAGGTTCTCCCGGATTGCCATCAGCGCCGGGGCGGACATCTTCGTGGTGCAGTCCACCGTCACCACGACCAAGCACGTAGCCAAAGAATACAAGAGCCTCGACCTTTATAAATTCTGTAAATCCGCCAGGGTTCCGGTGGTCCTCGGAAACTGTGTTACTTACGAGACTACGGTTGAACTTATGAAGACCGGCGCTGCCGGTTTATTAATCGGCATCGGCCCGGGCGCGGCCTGCACTACCCGCGGGGTCTTGGGAATAGGCGTCCCGCAGGTTACCGCTACCGTGGATGCCGCCGCTGCGCGGGATTTTTATTTCAAGCGGACCGGCAAGTACGTCCCGATTATTACCGACGGGGGGATGAACCGCGGCGGCGATATCTGCAAGGCCTTTGCCTGCGGAGCGGACGCGGTGATGATCGGTTCCAGTTTTGCCCGCGCCAAAGAAGCGCCGGGAAAGGGCTATCACTGGGGCATGGCTACCTCGCACGTAAACCTTCCGCGCGGCACGCGCATTTATGTCGGCACTACCGGCACCCTGAAGGATATCCTTTTTGGCCCGGCGAGAGTTGACGACGGTTCGCAAAACCTTATGGGCGCGCTTAAAACTTCAATGGGTTCGCTGGGTGCGGAGGATTTAAAGAAAATGCACGACGTAGAAATCATCATCGCCCCCTCAATACAGACCGAAGGCAAAATCTTTCAGATCAGCCAGGGGATAGGGATGGGCAAATGACCCGCCAGGTTATCCTTATTTTAGATTTCGGTTCGCAGTACACCCAGTTAATCGCCAGGAGGGTGCGTGAAAATAAGGTATTTTCGCGCATCATACCTTATAATACCAGCGCACGCGAGATTGCCGCGTTTTCACCGAAGGGCATCATCCTTTCCGGGGGGCCCGCCTCGGTGCTGGAGAAGAAGAGCCCGCATCCTGATAAAGGGATTTTTAAATTGGGGGTGCCGGTTTTGGGCATCTGTTACGGTATGCAGCTGATTGCCGAGATGCTGGGAGGTAAGGTCAAGCATACCAGCGGACGTGAATACGGCAAGACCGAGCTCTTCGTGGACTATAACCGCGACCTCTTCAGCCATATGCCGGGCAATTTTACCTGCTGGGCCAGCCACGGCGACTACCTGAAAAAATTACCGCCGGGTTTTAAGATAATCGCCCATACCGCAAATGCCCCCATTGCCGCCATCGCGCATACTTCCAGGAAGATATTCGGGGTGCAGTTCCATCCCGAGGTAACCCATACCGAAAAGGGAAACCAGATTATCGGTAATTTTATTTTCAAGATTTGCGGCTGCCTCGGCCGCTGGACGATGGAGTCTTTTATCAAGGATAGCATCGAGAGCATCAAAAAGACCGTCGGTCGCGATAAAATAGTGCTGGGTTTAAGCGGCGGCGTTGATTCTTCGGTAACCGCAATACTGCTGCATAAGGCTATCGGAAGGAATTCGCGCTGTATCTTTATTGATAACGGCCTGCTCCGTAAAGACGAACCGCAGCAGATCCGCAAGGTCTTTAAGGATGCCTTTCACCTGAATTTAGGTTGTGTGGACAGAAGCAAGCGTTTCATCCTGCGCTTGAAGGGCGTTAGCGACCCCGAGGTCAAACGCAAGATTATAGGCGAAGAATTCATAAAGGTCTTTGAAGAGGAGGCCGCTAAGGTCAAGAAGGTGAAGTTCCTTGCCCAGGGCACGCTTTATCCGGACGTGATTGAATCCATCTCCGCGACCGGTGCGCCTTCCAGCCGCATCAAGAGCCATCATAATGTAGGCGGCCTGCCGCAGCATATGAAACTGAAACTTATCGAACCGCTGCGGGATTTATTCAAAGACGAGGTAAGGGAGATCGGCAGGGAATTAGGGCTGCCCGACAATATTATCTACCGCCAGCCATTCCCCGGTCCGGGCCTGGCTATCCGCATTATCGGGGAAATCACTACGGAAAGATTGAATTTACTGCGTGAGGTTGACCAGCATGTCCTGGATGAAATTCGCAATGCCGGGCTTTACCAGCAGGTCTGGCAGTCGTTCGCCATACTCCTGCCTATTAAGAGCGTGGGGGTAATGGGTGACGAGCGCACCTATGAGAACGTCATAGCGCTGCGTTGCGTCAGCAGCATTGACGGTATGACTGCTGATTGGGTAAGGCTTCCCTATGAGGTGCTGGAAAAAATTTCCAACCGTATTATCAACCACGTTAAAGGCATCAACCGCGTAGTTTACGATATTTCGTCCAAGCCTCCGGCCACCATTGAATGGGAATA
>CAYWCX010000022.1:0-18081 GCA_964456925.1 uncultured Planctomycetales bacterium | reverse complement strand
ATTTTAGCGGGTGAACCCTGGCCGCTCGCATAAACTACATGCTGCTCGAAATCAAACCAAGCCTCCCCGCTAAATATAACAATGAACCTGGTAATTGCTCGAATTATATCGTAAAGATTTTATGGTTTTTGACGGAGCGTGCATAAGAAATTTTTTGGCATCTCGCTTAGGCTTAGAGTCTGCAAGGATTTACGAGCTGCTGGAATACGCCTGCCTTACGATAGCCTACTGACGGAAGCAGCGAGTAAACCGCAGCCGACGGCAAAAAATTTGGAGCACAGCGAGGCAAAACCATAAAATCAATCCCGAATGTGAGTTTAGAGGTGTCCGAGCTGACGCAGGATTTCGGTGTTCTCCCTCCAGCCGGGTTTTACCTTGACCTGGGTCTCGAGGAATACCTTTTTCTCCAGCAACCCCTCAATCTCCTCCCGGGCAAGCTTTCCTATCTCCTTAAGCACTCCTCCGCCCCGGCCCACTACGATTGCCCGCTGAGACTGCCGTTCCACCAATATCACCGCCCGGATATAGGTAAGTTTGGGCGAACGCGGCTGCATTTCCTCAACATACACCGCCAGAAAATGCGGAATCTCCTGACGCATCACGCCAAAGAGCTTCTCGCGGATAATATCTGCCAGGGCCAGGCGCTGAGGGAAGTCCGAAACCACGTCTTCGGGATAAAGTAAGCCGCCCGCCGGCAGTAATTTAAAAATTGTGTTGACCAGCGTGGTGACATTAATCCCCTGCAGTCCGGAAAGAGGCATCAACACCAGGCTTTTGGCCATCTCATTAGCGCTCTTGCCCTTCATCTCCTCCCAGATCTTGATATACGTATCCAGAAATATCGCCTTCGCATCCACTTTGTTTAATCCCAGGATAATAGGCACCTTAACGCCTTTGAGCCGCTGCATAATGAGGTTTTCTTCCCTGCCGGGGGCGTCATTGGTATCTACCAGATACAGAACGATATCGCTGTTTTCCATTGCCTCTTCGATTTGCCTCACCATAAGGCTGCCTAAACGGTGACTTGCCAGATGCATCCCGGGGGTGTCGATAAAAACAATCTGGCCGCGCTTATCGGTAAAAATGCCTTTAATCTGATAACGGGTAGTCTGGGGTATCTCGGAGACGATGCTGACCTTTTCTCCCAGGATGGCATTCAGGAGGGTGGATTTTCCGGTGTTAGGCCTGCCGACGATGGCGACGATACCGCAATGCAGTTGTTTGTCTTTATCCATCGGTTTAGCGGGCAGCCTTGCCTGTCCAGCAGTAAAGGCAAAGATCTTCCTGTGGCAAGCCGATGGCCTTAATCATATCTGCCAGGCGCTGGTATTTCAGGGTAGTGGCATGGACGTCCCGGGCTATCCAAGAAACCATCCTTTTATACTGGGGGCTGTCTTCGTCCAGATATGCGGCGATACCCCTGGGCTCTTTTTTTTCGATATCCTTGATTGCCCGGTGGGTAGCCAGTTCAGAGATGCTGCGGGTGGAATAATTGAATTTACAGGGGAACATTAACGGCGGGCAGGCAATGCGCAGATGCACCTCCCTTGCGCCGTTATCCCAGAGTTTCTGCACCGTAAAGTTTTTTAACTGGGTGCCGCGCACGATGGAATCGTCGCAGATGACAATCCTCTTGCCCTTAATGATATCCCGGATTGCCACCAGTTTCATTTTAGCAATCAGGTCGCGCCGGGCCTGCGACGGAGGGGTGTAGCTGCGGTCAAAACCCGGGGTATATTTTACCAGCGGCCTGCGGAAAGACACGTGGGATTCCATCGCATAGCCGATGGCATGGGTGGTGCCGGAATCCGGGATACCGCCCGCTAAATCTACTTTCAATTTATCCGCTTTTGCCAGAAAAGCGCCGCACCTTTCTCTTACCGTCTCGACGTTGATGCCTTCGTAGGTAGAGGCGGGGAATCCCGCATATATCCAGAGGAAGGAACAAATCTGCTTTTTGGCGCGGCCGGGGACTTTGGATTTCATGCCCTTGGCATTGATAAAAACGACCTCTCCCGGCCCGAGAAATTTCTTAATATTGAAGCCCAGGTTTGAAAACGCCGCGGTCTCCGTGGTCACCGCGAATTCACCCCGCCTTTCCCCTACTATTAACGGCGTATAGCCGAACCTGTCGCGGCTTGCCCAGAGGCCGTCTTTGGTTAAAATAAGCAAGGAGCATGAACCGCGTATCTGGGCGAACATCTTCTCGATGCCTTCATTGATGCTGCTGCCCCGGTTAATTAATTTTGCCACCAACTCAGTAGCGTTAATCTGGCTGTCAAAGGAATCGCTGAAGGATTCCCCCTCGGAAAGCATCTCCTCGGCGAGCTCCCGGCTATTTTCAATAAAACCGTTGGTAACGAGCGCGAACTGGCCGAAGCGGGAATTTATCACGATGGGTTGCGGCTGCTGGCCGCTGATGACGCCGACCCCCTTATTGCCCCTTAACCCGTTTAATTCGGGGTAGAATCTTGATTTGAATTGCGCGCCGCTGATATCGTGTATCTTTTTGTTCAAGGAGGTTCCCCATACCGCCAGGCCCGCAAACTGGGTCCCCAAATGGGAGTGGTAATCCGTGCCGTAAAACAAGGTTTCTACGCAGTCCTTTTTGGAAACTAACCCGAATATTCCGCTCATCTGCAAAATTTCCTTTCTAAACCATGAAGAGGTCCTGGGAGGGGAAATTACCGTCGGTGGTAAGGTTGACTCTTAATCTCCTCAACCCCACCTCATCCCCCGGGGTAGGGATATGGGTAAGGTGCACTTCGTTCGTTGCCAGGTCTTTGAGTTTTTCCATCGCAATCTCGGCAGTCGGGTTGGTAGTGGCGGACATACTTAGCGCAATCAAGGTCTCTTCTAAGTCCAGGATTTCCTGTTTAGAATGCAGGATATCTCTCTTGAGGTTCTTGATCTGGTCAATAATTTTGGGCGATAAGAGGTGGATTTTGTCCGGGATTTCGGCAAGGTGCTTGATGGCGTTAAGGATCAGGCTTGATGACGCGCTCATTAAAGACGAATTCTTACCGGTAATAATCGCGCCGTCGCTCAATTCAATGGCGGCGCCGCAACTTACCGCAGGCGTTACCCTGGCCTGACGGGACTCTCCTGTCGCTTTCCTGGCAGGCTCCACTACCTTCCTGTCCTCGGGCTTAAGGCCTAACTCTTCCATCAACAGGTTAATCTTATCTATCGTCTCCTTCTTCTCCACCCCTATCAGGTATTCGTAATTATAACGGAAACACCTCCTGATAACTTCCTCCCGGGCTGCCTGCTGGGTTACCGCATCGTCGACAATGGCAAAGCCGGCGCGGTTCACCCCCATATCGGTGGGCGAACGGTAAGACAGTTCATCTCCGGTAATCTTCTCCATAATCTTCTTCAGGAGAGGGAATGCCTCTACGTCGCGGTTATAATTTATCGCGGTCTGGTTATAGGCCGCCAGATGAAAGGGGTCGACAAGGTTGATGTCGGCAAGGTCGGCGGTAGCGGCCTCGTAAGCGATATTAACCGGGTGTTTTAAGGGAAGGTTCCAGATGGGAAAGGTTTCAAATTTGGCGTAACTGGACTTTATCCCCTTGCGGTAATCATGATATAACTGAGAAAGGCAGGTAGCGAGTTTTCCGCTGCCCGGGCCCGGGCCGGTGACGATGACAATGGGGTTCCTGGTCTGGATGCAGGGATTAAGCCCGTAACCCTTTTCGCTTACGATTAAATCTACGTCGGTGGGGTAACCCGGGGTGGCGCCGTGCAGGTAAACCTTGATGTTGCGATTCTCCAGCTTGTTCTTGAAAGTTATTGCCTGGGGCTGGTTGGCGAAACGCGTAATCACCACCGCCAGGATATCCAGCCCGTGCTCGCGGATATCGTCGATAAGTTTGAGGGCATCCACGGCGTAGGTTATCCCGAAGTCTCCCCTGATCCTGCCCTTTTCGATATCTCCGGCAAAGATACAGAGCACGATATCGATTTTGTCCCGGAGTTGCTTGAGTAATTTTATCTTGATGTTTGGGTCATAACCCGGCAGAACCCGCGCAGCGTGATAATCCCAGAGAATTTTGCCTCCGAACTCCAGATAGAGTTTGCCCTTGAGCTTACCGATCCTTTCCAGGATGGCGCTGCTTTGTTCCTTAAGGTATTTTTCGTTATCAAACCCGGTCTTTTTAATCATGCTCAATAAAAAACCTTGCGCCTGCTCATCGCCATCTGTATGAAGCGCGCTATCTCGACTTTATTATTCTTATCAATATCGGTAAAGGAAATACCCAGGCGGTAACCGCCATCCTCCCAGGTCAGGTTGGAACGCACCTCGCCCCTGACCTCGATCGGGCCGTAAACGCTGACTTCCCCATCTTTGTTTATACTGGTAAGGGTAAACTTTATGATGAGCAGGGTCCCCGCCGGTATGCCGTATTTCGTCACGATAGCGATGCCGCCGGCGCTGAGGTTAAGCATGATAGCTTCAACCTCCTGGTTTCCTACCAGCACCCGCGCGCTAAGCGGCAGGTCCACGCGGTAAAAAACCGTGATATTTACATCCAGCCTCTGGAATCTTCTTCTGTCGCTGCCCGAATAACTGCGGTATACCATTGAATGGACGATAAATTTAACGGGGGCCTTTGTTTTTAACCTCGCGCGCCACGATAATCGCCTCGGCAATCTCGCGCATGGATTTGCGCGTGTCCATGCTTTCCTTCTGCATCAGACGGTAGGCCTCGGAAGGCAAAACGCCGGCCTCCTGGGAAAGTATATCCTTTGCCCGCTCAATAAGTTTGCGGGTGGTCAGGGCCTCCTCGGCGCTGCGCGCCCTAAGGTCAAGCTCCGCGTTCTCGATAGCCACCGCTGCCTGGTTTGCCATAGCGGTCAGGATATCAATTTCATAATCGCTGAATTTATGTTTCTTGGAGGTATAACAGTTCAATACCCCGATGACCCTGCCTTTTACTGCCAGCGGAACGCTCGCCAGGGAACAGAGGGATTCTTTTCTGGCGATATCGCGGTTGACATAACGCAGCTCCTCTTTAACGTCCAAGATCCAGATGGGTTTGTTCTCCTGCGCCACTATGCCGGCAATCCCTTCCCCCAGTTTGACGTTTGGCTTTTTATTGTAGGCCTCGGATATGGACTGGGTCGCGCGGACGACAAGTTCTTTTTTTCCGGGGTCTAAAAGCATCAGGGAGCAAATCTTGGAGTTCATTACTTCGGCAGTGACATTGACGATTAACCTCAGCAATTCATCCAGATACAGCCCCGAAGTAATAAGGCTGGCGACCTTGGAGAGCGCCTCAATCTGTTTGAGGTAAATCTCGTAACTTTTTTTGCTTTTGGGCATATCTGCGCCGCTTAAAGTATGGCCAGGTATTTTTCTACCTCGTATTGCGTAACCTGGGCCTTATATTCGTCCCACTCCAGCTTCTTGTTGCGGATGAAATATTCGAATAATTTGTTGCCCAGGCATTCCCGCACTAATTTGCTGCCTTCGGTAATCTTCACCGCCTCCAGTAAATCATCAGGCAAGGACTTGATGCCGGAACGCGCCCTCTCCTGTTCGCTCATGCTATAAATATTATCGTTTGCCGGCTCGCTCAGACGGTATTTACCCTCGATCCCCGCCAGCCCCGCTGCCAGCATCGCCGAAAACGCAAGATACGGATTACAGGCCGGGTCAGGCGAACGGTACTCGATACGGGTGGCCTTTTCCCTGCCGGGCTTGTACATCGGGACGCGGATAAGCGAAGAACGGTTCATCTGCGCCCAGCAGATATAAACCGGCGCCTCGTAGCCGGGCACCAGGCGCTTGTAGGAATTGACCCACTGGTTGGTTACCGCGGTAATCTCCGGGGCATGCTTCAGTAATCCGGCGGTGAAATACCTGCAGACATCCGAAAGGTGATATTTTGCCTTGGCATCAAAAAATGCGTTTCTCTCAGCCTTAAATAACGACTGGTGGGTATGCATCCCCGAACCGTTAATGCCGAAGATGGGCTTGGGCATAAAAGTAGCGTGCAAGCCCTTGGCCTGCGCCGTCTCCTTGACTACCAGCCTGTAAGTCATAACGTTATCCGCCATGCTCAGGGCATCAGTGTAGCGTAAATCAATTTCATGTTGGCTGGAGGCTACCTCGTGATGGCTATACTCCACCACGATGCCTAAATCCTCCAGGGCCGAAACCGCTTCGTTACGTACATCCTGGGCGATATCCAGCGGCGTCAAATCAAAATACCCGCCCTTGTCCAGGATGATGGTATTTTTGGGATTGTTAAAATAAAAATATTCCAGTTCCGGCCCCACATAATAAGTATACCCCATGTCTTTGGCGCGCTGGAGGTTCCTCTTTAATACGTATCTGGGGTCAGCCTCAAAGGGCTTGCCGTCAGGGGTGTAGATATCGCAGAACATCCGCGCCACCGGCTGCTCTTTTGATTCCCAGGGAAGGATGGCAAAGGTCGCGGGGTCGGGCCTGGCAATCATATCCGACTCCTCGATGCGCGCAAAGCCCTCAATCGAGGACCCGTCAAAACCCATACCGTCCTCTAATGCCCGCGGCAGTTCATCGATGGTAATGGTAAACCCTTTCAGGAACCCCAGCACATCGGTAAACCATAAACGTACGTACCTTACCCTGCGGTCCTTAACAATCTTCATTATGTCTGTTTTTTTCCTGGCGGTCATTTTGCTTTCCCTCTCCGGTTATTTTTAAGAAAAGTTTCCATCCTTGTCATTGCTTCCTTGATATTTTCCATACTTGCGGCATAAGAAATCCTAAGATACCCCTCTGCCACCTCCCCGAAAGCAGTCCCGGGCACTACTGCCACCTTTTCTTCTTTTAGCAACCCCTCGCAAAAATCCAGGGACTTCATTGCGGTGCTTTTAATGCTGGAGAAGGCGTAGAAAGCGCCTTCGGGCTTGTGACAGTCAAGACCGAGGCGGTTAAGCTCTGCTACTACAAATTCCCGGCGGCGGCGGTATTCGCGCTTCATCTCCTCTACAGATTTCCTGCCTACCTGCAACGCCTCGCAGGCAGCCATCTGGGAGGTAATGGGGACGCACATAATAGTATACTGGTGGATCTTGGTCATTGCCGCGATAATATCCCTCGGCCCGCAGGCAAAACCCACCCTCCAGCCGGTCATCGCATAACCTTTGGAGAAACCGTCAAGGTATACGGTGTTGTCTTTAGCACCTTTCAGGGTGGCAAAGGGGGTGTGCTCAAAATCGTAGGTGAGGTCCCCGTAAATCTCATCCGTAATGCAGAGAACCTTATGTTTTAAAAGGATGCGGTTAATCTCCTCTAATTCTTTTGCGGTATAAGAGACGCCGGTAGGGTTAGAGGGATAGTTTAAAATCAGCGCCTTGGGATTCTTCCCGAGATATTTCTCCAATAACTGCGGGGTTAATCTAAAACCGCAGGGGGTGGTATCGATATATACCGGCACCCCGCCTGCCAGTTCCGTAAGCGGGCCGTACGAAACATAACTCGGCACCGGGATTAAAATCTTATCCCCGGGATTGATAAGGGCGCGCAGCGCTAAATCCATGCCCTCGCTGGCTCCGACGGTAATCAGAATTTCCTCCTCCGGGCAGTATTCCAGGCCGTAGCGGTTCTTAAGATGCCGCGTTATCGCCAGTCTCAATTTATACAGCCCTTTATTGGAGGTATAGGAGGTAAAACCTTCCTCTAAGGAAAATATCCCCGCCTCGCGGATCTGCCAGGGGGTGACAAAATCCGGCTCTCCCACGCCTAAGGAAATCACATCCTTCATCCCCAGCACCAGGTCAAAAAATGCCCGGATGCCGGAAGGCTGCATATTTTCTACTTTCTTGGCTACCGACATACCCACTCCCTACATACTCTATACTACTACCTACTACATACTAATATGATATTGCGATTCTTTTATTTTCTTCCCTGTGCTTCAAGATTACCCCGTCCTCCTTATATTTCTTAAGGAGAAAGTGGGTGGTAGTGCCTTTCACGTTCTCTAAAGGCGCTAACTTCTCGGAGACGAACCTGGAAACCGCGTGCAGGTCTTTACCCTCAACAATCAAAAGGAGGTCGTAAGTCCCGGAGATGAGGTAACAACTCGCTACCTCAGGGAATGAATATATCCGTTCTGCCACGCGGTCAAAACCTACGTCTTTCTGCGGGGTGATATTAACTTCAATGAGCGCGCGCACCTCGGTACCGGGCTCCTTTGCCAGCTCCTTGTTGATAACGGCTTTGTATTTTAAGATAACCCCATCCTTTTCGTACTTAGCCACCGCCTCTTTTACGGATTCCGGATTTTGCTTTAGCATCTTGGCGATATCCTCAAAACTGGCACGGCCGTTCTTCTCCAATATCTCTAATATCTCATCCATCTTAAACCTCCGTTTTAGATATGGCAGACCGCGGGCCGAACCCTCTTGTGTTCGGATGTCCGGATCATCGCCTCTACTCTGGAAATTTTATCGCCGCCAAGTCGCTGCCTTTTTTTGCTTTCGCGGCGTTCTAATATCTCATCCAGTTCGGCGTAACTGATGCCCATTTCGCCTTCATCGGTCTGGCCGCTCCAGAGCCCTGCGCTCGGCCTTCTTTTAATTATTTCCTGCGGTATGCCCAGCGAACGGGCCAAGGCATAGACTTCTTTTTTAAGAAGCCCTCCCAACGGCAGGATATCTGCTGCGCCGTCACCGTATTTGGTAAAATAACCGACGGATAGCTCCGACTTATTGCCAGTGCCGCAGACTAAGTAATTAAGCTTGTTAGCAAAGTAATATAAGACCAGCATGCGCAGCCGCGGCTTGAGGTTCGCCACAGCAGTCTTATTTGCCGCAGGCAATATCTTCAAAAGGCCCCGATATATGCTGGACAGTTCCACGACCCTGGTCTTAATGTTAAACCTTCTGGCAAAGAGCCGGGCATGCCTTAAATCCTGCTTATGGCTATCGATAGGCAGGATTAAAGCCAAGAGGCGGTTTCTTGTCACCGCCTCTTTTGCTAATGCCGCTGCCACGCAGGAATCTACTCCTCCCGAAAGCCCGAGGACTAGGCCCTTGGCACCGCTAAGCGCAATCTGCTTTTTGAGCCACGCGACTATTCTTTTTTCCACGCTAAGGTAAAAACCGCTGATGATGCCTTGTTAACGGAAAGATTATATAACAGGGAGGGGCTACGGTCAAGGGTATTTAACCTTAAGCTAACCAGCGCCGTATTGCAGGCCTGCTATCACTGCCTGGGCCACGTTGGTGAGGTGGTCGCCTATCTTCTCGAGATTGCTGATGGTATCTAAAAAGATTACTCCTGAAAGGACGTTGCATTGCCCCTCTTCCAGGCGTTTTACATGGTTCTCTTTTAATCTGTCTCTTAAGGTGTTGATTTCGCACTCCTGTTCTAAAACCAGCTTTGCCTCATTTATATTTTTGATTTCCAGGGCATTAATCGCGCAACTAATCATCCGGTTTATATCATCGTACATCTTGCGCAATTCTTCCGTGGCCATGCTGGAAAAGGTAAGCTTGCTGTCAATCTTCTGCTCGGCTAAATCCCTTAAGTTCTCGGCGTGGTCTCCTATTCTTTCCACGTCATTAATTGCGTGTATAAGCGGGGGTATCTTCCTGGATTCCTCCTGGCTTAATTCCTGCTGCATTAATTCCACAAGGTAGTTTGTGATAGCCTCTCTTAAAGAATCCACTGCTTCTTCGCCGCGGGTTATTTTTTCCAAGGACTTTTGGTCATTTTTTAAAAAACTGTTCATGGCAATGCCCACCATTCTCTGGGTCAAGCCTAAAGTCCTGACTGTTTCTTTAATCGCCGCCTCTATGGCAATGGGCGGAGTATTCAATAAATGGCGCTCAAGATATTTAGGAAGGTACTCAATCTCTTCTTCTTCTTCGCCTTTAACCACCCGGGTAAGAAACTTTGCATATAGAGGTACAAACGGCAAGAAAAGAAGGGTGTTTACCACCTTGAATAAGGTGTTGGCATTAGCAATCTGCCGGGGTAGGTCGCCAGAGGTGTGGCTGACCAGATTCTGGAAAAAACCTAAGAAAGGAAGAAAGATAATTACTCCGATAATATTAAACATTATGTGCCCTACCGCCGCTCTCCTTGCAGAAATATTAGTGCCGATGGAGGCGATTAATGCCGTAACGCAGGTCCCTATGTCGCAACCTAAAACCAAAAGTATAGCCGCACGCAGGTCAATTAAATTTACCATGGCTAAACCTATAACCATACCTGTAGTCACAGAGCTGCTCTGTAGTATCGCGGTGACAACCATGCCGGTTAATATTCCTAAAAAGGGGTTCCTGCTAAAAGTAACAAACGCATTATTAAACCAGGGGTATTGCTCTAAGGGTTTAACGACGTTGGTTAATATGTTCAAACCCAGAAAAAGGATGCCAAACCCCATCAGGAACTCGCCCAGGTATTTATGGCTTTTTCTCTTGGCAAGAAATATAGTCAGCATCCCGATGCCGATAATCGGAAGGACGTAATCCGTAAGTCTAAAAGCGATTATCTGGCCAGTGACAGTGGTACCGATATTAGCGCCGAATATCACGCCTAATGCCTGGACAAGCGTCATCAAGCCCGCATTCACAAAACCTACCACCATCACCGTGGTAGCGGAAGAGGACTGAATTATGCTGGTAATGCCTGTACCAACCAAAACACCTTTGACTGGGCTGCCGGTGAGACTGTGGAGAATCTTGCGCATCCTTCCGCCAAAGACCTTATGCAGCCCTTCGCTCATCTGCCATATGCCATAGATAAATAAGCCCAAGCCTCCCAAAATACCAAATATAACTTCTTTAGCCATATTTTCTCTCCCTAATAATCACCTATTAATTTTTCTTAAATAAACCATCAAGATGGAAATGGCTGCCGGTGTTACGCCGGAAATGCGCGATGCCTGGCCCAGGTTCATGGGTTTAAACTGGCTCAGTTTTTCCTCTATTTCGCGGGATAACCCGGGTATACCGTTATAATCCAAATCCGTCGGTAATTTAATTTTTTCTAAATTCTTAAATCTATCTACTTCGGCGAGCTGCCTTTGGATAAAGCCAGTATATTTTACTTCGATTTCCACCTGGCGGCAAGCGGTTTCTGGTATAACTAAGCCGGCAGGGCTAAGTATCTTTAAATCTTCTAAACTAACTTCCGGTCTCTTCAAAATATCTTCCAGGGTAACTACCCTTTTTATGGGCGTAGTTTTAATACGCTCGATCTTCTCATTTATTTCTAACGTCGGCCTCAGGCGCGTATTCTTCAAAATATCAATTCCTTTTCTGATCGCCTCTATTTTGGCCTGTGTTTTAAGATACCTTTCTTTTGATATTAGGCCTACTTCACAGCCTATTTTATTCAGCCGTAAATCCGCATTATCTTCACGCAGGAGGAGGCGGTATTCTACCCGGGAAGTAAACATGCGGTAGGGTTCATCGGTACCTTTGGTAGTTAAATCGTCAATCAGCACTCCGATGTAACTGCTGCTGCGGTCTAAAATAAGCGGCTCCTTATCCTTTACGCGCAAAGATGCATTTATGCCGGCGACTAACCCCTGAGCCGCCGCCTCTTCGTAACCGGTTGTCCCGTTAATCTGTCCGGCCAGATACAGGTTCTTGATTTGTTTTGTTTCCAGGGTGGGATAAAGTTGGGTGGGAAAGACAAAATCGTATTCTATGCCATAACCGAATTTAGCGATTTCTGCCTTCTCTAATCCGGGTATGGTATGCACCAGGTCTGTCTGCGTTTGCCGAGGCAGAAAAGTAAACAGGCCGTTGGCATAATATTCAGAGGTATCCAATCCTTCGGGCTCCACAAAGATCTGGTGCCTTTCTTTTCCGGGAAAATGCTGCACCTTATCTTCTATCGAGGGACAATAGCGGGGGTTTATCCCCTGGCTGATAATAGAAACCAATTTCTTATCTTTTAAGGCTTGCCGGATAATTTCATGGGTCTCTCTATTAGTATAACTAAGGTAACAGGGGCGCTGCTCTAGCGTAATCTTGCGCGTAGAAAAAGAAAACGGCTTTATTTCTGAATCTCCGGCTTGAGCGGCCATCCGGGAAAAATCAAGCGTTGCGCCATTAAGCCGGGGAGTAGTGCAAGTTTTGAGCCGGCCCGTTTCCAGACCGGACTTCTTAAGGCTTAAAGATAGTTGCATGCTTGCCGGCTCATTAATCCTGCCGGCCTCGTATCTTTCCAGGCCGATATGGATTACGCCGCCCAGGAATGTGCCGGTAGCAATGACTACTGTTTTAGCGCGCAGGGTTGTATCAACGCATTCCACGCCAATAACTTTGTTATTCTCTAAGATTAAACCCGTTACCTCCCCTTCCTTAACCCTAAGGTTTCCCTGAGCAGTGGTTTTATTTTGCATATATTTTTGATAGAGGGCACGGTCCTCCTGGGCGCGGCTGGATTGCACCGCAGGCCCCTTAGAAGCATTGAGTATCCTGAACTGGATTCCGCAGGCATCCGCTGCCCGGGCCATCTCGCCGCCGAGGGCGTCTATTTCTTTTACCAGCTGCCCCTTGCCTACTCCGCCGATAGCGGGGTTACAGCTCATGCGGCCGATAGTTTGTGCGCTTAGGGTAACCAGAAGGGTAGAGCAGCCCAGGCGGCTTGCCGCCAGGGCAGCTTCAATGCCGGCATGCCCGGCCCCCACTACAATTACCTCATAGTTATTCATTTTCTTAAAAACACAGGGGGTGATTTTAACTGCGGGATTTTATTATTATACTATTGCTGGGCCAGTTTTATCAAGAGAGGCATAATATCCCGGCCTTTTAATTCACCGATTGAGCCGAACTTAGTAGCTTTCTCGGAGAAACTTAAGGACCCGTCGGCTTTGATGCCGGCTCCCGAAATCAATAAAGGCACCGGGTCGGCGGAATGGGCCTTGATGCTACAGACCGTAGAATGGTCTGCGGTCACCGCTACCACGGTATCGCCGAGATCGAGTTTGCCCAGGAGGCTGTTAAAGAAAAATTTATCGATCGCCTCGATAATTTCCTTCTTTTTTTCGTAATCTCCGTCGTGGGCCGGTTCATCCGGGCCTTTGATGTGCACATAAATCCCGTCGTAAATCTTCAGGGACTCCAGCGCCACCTTCGCCCAAACCGGGTAATCCACGTCAAGATGGCCGCTCGACTGCGGAATCCCGATTATCTCCATCCCGGTCAATAAGGCGATGCCCTTTTCAACCGGCATCTGCACGAAGCAACCGAATTTAATATTATAGACCGCCTCGATCTTGGGGAACTTCGGGAGATGGTCGCCGGCATCGCGGGCAAGGATAATATTGGCGGGGAGATTGCCTTCGGCAACCCTCTTCTTGTTCAAGGCGGAATCATCAAGAACCTTATTGGACTTCTGGGTGAACTCGTTTAAGAGGTTGGCCGCCTCAACCGCCTCCGGGGATTTTTCGTATCCCGACATAGGAGAAGAAATCGCCACAAAATTTTCAAATTTTTCCCTGGCTACCCCAAAGACCCCCTCGCGGTCATAGGCAGGGTCGGTATTGGTAATCCAACCGGATAACCTGGAGCGCATCCCGCGTATCACGAGCACCCCGCGGTGGCCGATGGTATTCTTAAATTCAAAGGTCGCGCTGGACAAGGTTACTTTGGAATTTATTTCTTTGGATAAAGCCGTGGCTTCTTCGGTAGTGAGGTTCCTTCCTACCCGGCGGTCCCTGATGGTTTTTCCGTCGGGCTCCACGGTGGCAAAATTGACCCGCAATGCCACGTCCCCGTCGTTAACCGCCAGCCCCTCGGCAAAAGACTCTAAAGGCCCTCTGCCGGTATAATACTCGGCGGCGTCATAACCCAGGAGGCTGATTACCGCAATGTCGGACTCCGGGGCAACGCCTTTTGCTACCGGATAGACAAAACCGGTAATGCCCTTTTGCGCCAGGCGGTCTAAATTAGGGGTGAGGGCTGCTTCAAGCGGGGTCTTGTTCCCCAAATCTTTAAGCGGTAAATCCCCCAAGCCGTCCAGCACGATATATAATATCTTTTTCATCGCTTATCTTTTACGGGATTAGCACTTCGAGAAACCGCAGGCATGGCATTTTACGCAACCCTCTTCATGCCGAAGCGCGCCCCCGCAGTCCGGGCAAACCCCCACGATGTTACCGTGGGGCTTATCTTCTATTACCGGGGTACCCTGGTCATCGCGGGAATGCTTCATCGCCACCGGCGTAACCTCGATTGCGGCGGGGTCAAGCTGGTTGCTAAGCAACCTTTTCTCAACTACCCGCGCAATGGCGTCGGCGCAGGAAAAGATGCGCTGCCCCTTTTCCCAGGAAGGCGAGGGACAACGGATGTTGCGTAACTGCTCTATAATAGACTTGACTTCAATCCCGGAACGGAAACCCAGCGAGACCAGACGGCCGATCGCCTCCAGCTGCGATGCGGCGCAACCGCCGGCCTTGCCCATCTGGGTAAAAAGCTCGAAGGGCCTGCCTTCTTCGTCGACATTGATAGTAACGTAAAGGTTGCCGCAACCGGTGGCAACCTTGGTGGTGGTCCCGATAATAACCTCGGGCCGCGGCCGCGGGGCAATCTCTTTTTTCGCGCCCGGCGCTGCTGCTTCCTGTTCCGCTTTCGGATTATTGACCGTGCCGATGTTCAAAACTTGTTCTTCGCGGCTCTTGTCGCGATAGATGGTAATGCCCTTGCAGTCCAAATCGTAGGCTAACAGGTAAGCCTTCCTGACGTCATCAATGGTGGCCTCGTGCGGAAAATTAATCGTCTTGGAGGTGGCGTTGTGCACGTATTTCTGAAAGGCCGCCTGCATGCGCACGTGCCACTCCGGGGAGATATCATGGGCAGTGACAAAGATGCGCTTGACGTCCTCGGGGACTCCGGGGATGTCCTTAAGCGTGCCCTTATCCGCAATCTTCTGCATTAACTCTGGACTGTAGAAACCGCGCTGCCGCGCAACCTCTTCGAATAAAGGGTCCGCCTCCACCAATTTATCGTTATCCATTACCTTGCGGTAATAGACGATGGCAAACAGCGGCTCGATTCCCGACGAACACGGCCCGGCGATAATACTGATGGTGCCGGTAGGCGCGATAGTGGTTAAAGTGGCGTTACGTAATTTAATGCCTTTTTGCTTTTTATCGTAAATGCTGCCCTTATAGGCGGGGAACGCCCCTTTTATCTCGGCTAATTCCTGGGATTTTTTTAAACCCTCATCTAGGATAAAAGACATCACTTTTTCAGCCAGCGCTACCGCTTCCTCGGAATCATAAGGAATACCCAAGCGTATCAAAAGGCTCGCCCAGCCCATCACGCCCAACCCTATCTTGCGCGTAAGCTTGGTAGACTTTTCAATTTCCGGCAAAGGGTATTTATTGACGTCAATAAGGTTATCCAGGAAATGCACTGCAAGGCGGGTTACTGTTTTAAGCCTCTGCCAGTCGATTTCGAGGCGGCCGTTCGCCTTCCTGCACATACGGTCGAGATTAATTGAGCCGAGGTCGCAACTTTCATAAGGTAAGAGGGGCTGCTCACCGCAATCGAGCGATATAAACCCGTTGGTAATAAAAGAAAGGGTCTCGGGCTCTGTCAGGTCATACACCATTTCTTCACCGACAGCAATTATACTCTTGATTTTCTCTTCAAAAGAATCCCGGTAATAACTCTTGCTTTTAAACTTAATTATTTTCTGAGAATGCCTTTCGCACAAAAAACCGACTATTTCTAAAAAAGAAAGGACGCTTTCCCGGGAAATCTCTAATTCAAAGCATATGCCGTCGCTTTTATAATTCCTAGGTTCGCCAGACCTCGCTACATAAGTAAAACTTACTCTTTCTCCTCTGCATCTATCGTATATGCGCGATTTTATCCCCAGATTCAAGAGGATATTTTGAACGCCCTTCAGGAGCTTTTGAGACTTGGCCGTAAGCCTCACATACGAAGAATGATCTTCCCTGTAGTTGACCGTCCCATCCGCTGTAAATAATCCCTGTAAGAAGCCAATTACCGCTTCCTTTGGCGCTGTATAAATTAATTCAGGCAGATCTTTTTGTTCTGACTGCCACGCTTTAACTCCTAAACGTTTAAAAAACTCTACAAAATATTTACTGTGATATGAAAGATGGTAAACATTATTTTCCCTGAGCACTTCCTGTATCTCGGAGCCATAGAAATTATTTACAATCGGCTTAAGGTATTCAAGGACCTGTTTATCTTCTTGGCTAAAGGTAAACCCGACCCTGCAATTTTCATCCCCTTCGCGCAGCCAGCCATCTCCTATCAACCAACCCAATATCTGGCCTAATTCTTTAGACCACGCTGTCGGAAAATTGAACTTATAGGTTGTGCCGTTTTCTCCTTTATATTCATTTTGAATCTCGTAGGGAAAGTCATAGCTGGAATTAAACTGGCCCGTCCCCTTCTGAAGAAAAACCCTATCCTGGCCGCATTTTAGGTCCTTGACTTTTACCCACCCATCCGGAGTCATAATCTGATGGTCAGCGGTAGCAATTAATTCAAATCCGGATTCCGTAATGATTTTAAATACCGGCTTAACCCCCGTGCTAAAAACCCTGGTAACCGGCCGTAACTTAAGGCCCAACCTTGTCTCGGTGGCTATGCCGCCGCTTTCTCCAGGGCCATAGAGAACATCCAAGGCTCTATCATCTGTAAGTATCTCTATCCCGCCGTTGGGATATCCTTTAGCAAGGTCGTTTATCTTCATCAGGCCTTTTTCGGTAGAGACCAAGGTATCTCCTATAACGCAGGGATTAGTACTTTCGATCTTTCCTAATTTTGGGGTGGGGTTACTTTGGTTGACGCGGTCGATA
Organism: uncultured Planctomycetales bacterium; assembly: GCA_964456925.1. GTDB lineage: Bacteria > Omnitrophota > Gorgyraeia > Gygaellales > Profunditerraquicolaceae > JBAZKK01. Next base: position 1,279 of record CAYWCX010000022.1, on the reverse strand, counting down.
AAAATTATTCCGGGCTCGCCGTTTTTATGCGCCTGCTTTACGATTAATTCAAAGACCTCTTTGGTATTCAGACGCTCCACTACCTTCTTGGTGTGCGGGTCTATAAGGTCGTAATCCTCGCCGTTTTTTAGCTTTTGCATAAAATCGTCGGTGATCGCGACCGAGATATTGAAGTTGTTGATGGCCTTGTTACTTTCTTTGCAGGTGATAAATTCCACGATATCGGGGTGGTCCACGCGCAGGATCCCCATGTTTGCGCCGCGGCGGGTACCGCCTTGTTTTACCGCTTCGGTGGCAGAATCATAAACCCTCATAAAGGAGACCGGTCCCGAAGCCACCCCTCCGGTAGTCTTGACTACCGAATTTTTGGGGCGCAGCCGCGAAAAGGAAAACCCGGTGCCGCCTCCTGACTTATGGATAATGGCAGTGGCCTTTAAGGTCTCGAATATCGACTCCATGGCATCTTCGATAGGGAGGGTAAAACAGGCGGAGAGCTGCCCCAGCTCTCTTGCCGCATTCATCAGGCAATTGTGTACAGCTACAGAATTAACGATATAGCTGTTATCTTTTTCGACTTCCAAATTCCATACTTCTCCTTCATAATTAAATTCTTCAATAGAAGTAACGGGGAAGATATATTGATTACCAACCTTGGAATAAAATTTCTGGTATTTACGAACTCGCCTTTCTTTCCCGCCCATAGAATCTATTAGGTCGGGGCATTCCATCGGGGAAATCGAAACAGAATATGCTTTTTTTCTTAATTTTATATCATTGCTCCGGAACTCCTCAAAACTAAACGGGTAATTCAATCGATAAAGAAGCCATAAAGCCTGTTCAATAAGACTGCGGTTGCCTAAAGTTAAAATAAGCCTATCGCGTATCTTTCCATAATAATGACAGCCATCTCCCCGAAACAACCCCACAATAATCCATTTCTGTTTATGGGGTGGCAGATATAGCATCCATTCCGGTATTTTTTTTGTATGAGCGCCTTTTCCTAATAAGCGCACAAAAAAATTAGTTAAAACAGCGTTGTGCACAGTAATACTGACCCAACTCTGGTTATCTTTCGTTTCCTCTTTGGCCTCTAAACCAAAAATATCTTTTATAAGGTTTTTAATCTCTTCAATATAACCTCGCTCATGTGCGCCAAGAGTAAATCTTAATCTTCTTCTTTCAACCTCAGCACTTCCTTCTGCTAAATAATAACCTATTAATAAAAGAAATTTTTCATTTATCTTGATGTCCTCATTTACGAAATCGCCGCTACCCCACA
>CAYWCX010000021.1:0-19246 GCA_964456925.1 uncultured Planctomycetales bacterium | reverse complement strand
CTCTCTTTTAAAATATCCAGCGCCTTGTTGTAACAGGTAACATAATCGTAATTAAAGGATTTGGCAAGCGCAGAAGCGCGGTTATCCTCCAGGACTTTGGTGGATATGCCCATAAAACCCCGCAGGCATTCCTTCATACCGGCGCATCCCGCTAAATTAAAAAAAAGAAAAATGCCAACCATGAAAATCTTAAACTTCATTTTTCCTCCTTACTCATTGATAACCTTCCAGATTTTGTCTAAATGCCGCCGCGCCTCATCCTCGCCTATCTTGGCGAATTCCGGCGCGCGGCTTAACTCCAGCCAGTGCAGGCCCTGGGTCCTCGGATGCAACACGATATCCGCAAGCTGGGCCTCCTTTTGAATAATTTCCGACTGCATCGCCTCAATGCTGGAGAAGATAATGTCGAGGATATTGGTCTGTAGTTTGCTGCGCAGATACCCTGTGATGCTGAACCAGCGTTTTTTTCTTATCGCCACCATCTCCTCTTTCATCTTGGCGTATTCCTGCAGGATATCTTCGCGCGAGGGGGTGACGTTGACGGCAATGATTTTCTTTACCCCCATCTTAAAGAGCGGTTCGGTGGGAAGCGGGTTTATCACGCCTCCGTCTAAAAGCATCCCCTCCTTGAAACTGAAGGGCTTAAAGACGCCGGGCATGGAACAACTTGCCTGAATCGCATCCACGAGCAACCCTTTGTCGAAAACCCGGGATTCCTTCCTCCTGATATCGCTGGCAATAATCTTTAACGGCAGGCGCACGTCGTAAAAGGTCTTATCGTCGAGGTGTTTCTTGAGAAAGCTATAAAGCTTGTTGCCCTTGATAAAGCCCAACAACGGAAAAGTCACGTCAATAATCCCCCAGATATTTTTTGGCTCTTTGAACTCGCGGGCAATCTCCAGGATTTCACCGCTGGATTTACCGGTTGCCCAGAGGCTGGCAATAAGCGCGCCGAAACTTGCGCCCGAAATGACGTCAATGGGGATCTTCTCCTCCTCGATGACCTTCAGGACTCCCACATGGCAGAACCCGTAGGCCATGCCCACGCCCAGCGCCAACCCCACCAGGCAATCGCCGACCTGGCGCGAAATCCTGCGTACCGCCTTGGCGTATTCGCACTCCGCGACATCCAAAACCACCCTCTCCGAACCTGCGCAGTCTATCCGGGGCAGGGTGGCAAAGATGCCGCGGCCCAATAAAACCACCTGCTCGTCGTGGCTAAGCCTTGCGGCCTTGTATTCGTTGATGATTACCTTAATTTTATCATCGCGGAAACGGAATTCCGAAGTCAACCTGTCGATGAGGCGCGCGGTGCGCTTTAAGTCGCCGGCCTCGGGGCTGCTGAGCACGTGTATCAAATCCGACTGGTTTAACACCTTGACTACAAATTCGTCCGTTACCGACGGCAGGTCCAGCACGATGTAGTGGTAATCGTTGACCAGCACGCTTAAGATACTCAAGAGGCTCTTTACGCAGGAATCGTCACGGGGGTGGTAACTGAAACACACGAGGTCTATCCCGAAGTTATCCCTTAAGATAAAATCATTCAGCACTGAGGCATCATAGCCCTTATAACGGCAGAGGTCAAAGATGCGGCAGGCAGTTTTGATATCGAGGCGCCGCGGCAAGGTAGGCGCTTTATCGGTCGGGCAGATATCAAGGACAATCACGGATTTACGCGTTTCGTTTTTCAGGCTAAGCGCAAGATTCATGGCATAAATCGTCTTTCCGGCGCGCGAATACGAACTGTAAACCGCAACGACCGTGCTTTCAAAAATGGTCTTGCGGTGGATGCTCTTGTCTTTCAGGCGGCGGGAAAGACTCTGGCTCAGGTCAATGGCAAGGCGCGGGATCTTGTTTAAAATGTAATCGAAGTCGCTTTTGGAAATAATCAAAAGCATGCAGTCATTAAGGGCGCGCGCAGTTACCGAATGCGCGTCTCCCGTCAGGAGCGAAATAATACCGAAGTATTTGCCGCGGTGGAGGTATTCCAGGATGACTTCATTACCGTGGGTATCGCGGCTGTAAATCGTGACCCTGCCCAGCACCACGCAATACAGCGCATCCGCCGGAGCACCCTCATCGTAGATAATCTGGCCTTTACGGTATTCCCTGATAACAGACCTTTCTTTGATAAGGCGGCGCTGCCCTTTGTTAAGACCCGCGAATAAAGGGATGTCCTGCAAGATGGAATCTTTATTTAAGATATCCGTCATATTAGTTTACCGCTCTGGCACACCTCGGCATACCGACGGGCGCTGTCCCTGACCGTACGGGCGAAGGTGCGGTAATCCACCTCGATGAGGCCGAAGCGCGGCCCAAAACCCTTATCCCACTCGAAATTATCCAGCAGCGACCAGTAAAGATAGCCCCGCACATCCGCGCCTTCGGATATCGCGCGGGATACCGCGGCAAGGTGCCGGCGGATATAATCCCAGCGCAGGTTATCGTCGGTAGTGCAGATGCCGTTCTCGGTAATGATAATCGGAAGATGATATTTTTTAAATCCCGTAAGCAGTCCGTAAAGCCCCTCCGGATAGATATACCAGCCCATAGAATTCTTCTTGAAGGGGTGGTGACCCGAGGAACAGACATCCAGAATAAGGCTGCGCAGCCCCCACCCTCCGACATTAACGATGCTGGGGCTATAATAATTGATGCCGATAAAATCCAGCGCGCCGCAAGCAGCGAGCTTATCCATAAATTTAAAATTGTACCACCAGTCTCTTAAACAAACCGCAAACTTATTCTTGAGGGTCGGCGTGCAGGGAAGAAAAAACTGGGTATTCTTGGCAATGCTCACCCTGGGCGGCGGCAGGCCTTTCTTTTTATAAATCTCATGGATAACGCGGTAACCGCGGATGTGCGCGGAAAATAAACTACCGGTTACCTTGAGGGTTTTAAGCAGTGATTTTTGCTGCGGCGGCCAGATACCTAAAAGATAGGAGTGGTAGGCATAGACCAGCGGTTCGTTAACGGTAATCCAAAAATCCACCTTATCCGCCAAGGCATCGACCAATTTCTCCAGGTATCTGGAAAAATAGAAGACGCATTTTTTATTCTCCCAGCCGCCCAAACGGGAAAACCAGAGCGGATTGGTAAAATGGTGCAGGGTAACGAGAGGGACGATGTTGCGTTCCCTTAAAGCCAGGATAACGTCGCGGTAATGCGCGATTTGGCGCTCGTCAAATTCGCCTTCGGCCGGCTCTATACGGCTCCATTCCACGGAAAGACGGTGGGCATTGTGGTTAAGGGAACGGGCGAGGTCGAAGTCCCGACGGTATAGTTCATAATGCCGGCAGGCCTCGCCCGAAAGCTCTTTAAGGCCCACTCTCTTCTCCCACTCCCACCAGTCGCAATTCAGGTTATTCCCTTCTACCTGATACGCGGCGGTTGCCGCACCCCACAAGAAATTTTTCGGGAATTCCATCGTCTCCAACGGCTAAAAACAGCGTTGACTTTTATATTGCCTATTATAGCACCTCTGAATAAAAAATCCCAACAAAAAATAACCCCGTTATTTCCAACGGGGTTATTTTACGCATGCCTTTCTCTTAAAATGCGGATTATTTTCTGCTTTTAGTCTCTCTGAGAGGGAGCGCTAAGATACGCCTTAAGCACTTCCCAAGTTTTCGGGCCGACCCGGCCGTCTACGGCGAGGTTATTTGCCTTTTGGAATTCCTTGACCGCGTTTTTGGTCATCGGGCCGATCTTGCCGTCCAGGGCGCCGGTATAGTAGCCGGCATTCTTCAGGGCGGTCTGGATATCCAGGGCGCCCGGCTTGTAAGGCCCGGCAGGAGGCAAAGGCTCCAGTTTCGCTGCGACCGCCGGCTCGCTTGCCGCCGGCATAGCGGCAGGCGCCTGGGGCATCCCGGTTTCGGAGGCCGGGGTTACTTCGACGGCGGGCGTAGTTGCGAGGGACTCCATACTCATCTGTTCCTGCATCTCGGTTGATTCTTTCTTACCGCACCCAAACATATAAATACCAAAAGCAAACACCAAAACTACTGCGAGCAACGTTCTCACTTTCCCCTCCTTTGGAATAAGTAAAATGTATCTTTAAAAATAACCCGCATCACCTCCTAAGGGGTTATTTTAATGGCACTTAAAATTATCTAGCGTGGTTATAAAAGGAAAGCGTTTTGATGATGTCTTTCTTGGTCTTGGCGTTTTTGAGATTATCTACGATAAATTTATCCTTTATCAAACGCGCTACCTCGGAAAGGACCTTGAGGTGGACTCCTACTTCGTCCTCGGGGGACGCCAGCGAGAAAAAGAGGTAAGTCCTCTCGCCGTCAAGCGCCCCGAAGTCAATGCCGCTGTCCTTGCGCGCGAAGACCAGCACAAAATCACGGACCACCTTGGATTTGGCGTGCGGTATAGCGACACCGTTGCCGATACCGGTGGAGCCGAGTTTTTCCCGTTCCAGGATTGACTTTAAAAAGGCCTTTTTGTTCTTGAGTTTGCCGGTAGCAGCTATGAGGTCTACCAGTTCTTCAATAATTTCTTTTTTGTTCCTGCCTTTTAACTCCAGATTAATAAGTCTTTCCTGCAGAAGTCCGGAAATTTGTATTTCCTTAGGCATTCACTGTCTCCACTTTAAGATTATAATACTAATTTTCTATTTTGCTATAATTTTCTTATATCGGGATAGCGTAAATTCATTGCCGTAAAAAACAGGCCGCACAAGAGCGCACCCGCGCAAACCGTCAGGGGCGCCCCCCACGCCTGCGTGAGGCCGCCGGCAATTAGGTTACCGAACGGCATTACACCGGCAAAGGTAAACATAAATACGCTCATCAGCCTGCCGCGGAAACGGTCAGGCACGATCTGCTGTAAAAGGGTGTTAATCAGGCTGACTGCCATCACCGAGCTCCACCCCACCACTACCAGGAGCGCCAGCGATAATAAATAGGACCTGGATAAGGCGAAGCATGCCAGGCCCAGCGAGAATATCAGGCAGGACGCAAGTAAAAGTCTGCCCTTATGCCTGAAGTCTCCCAGCGCTGCCAGGGATAATGCCGCAATGAGCGCCCCGCATCCCGCGGCTGACATAAGCACGCCCAAGCCCCTGATTCCTGCGCCCAGGATATCGCGGGCAAAGACCGGCATCAGGATTACGTAAGATATACCGAAGAGACTGGTTACCCCGACCATCGAGATTAAAATAATAATGGTGCGGCTGCGGCGGATAAAATTCAGGCCCTCCAGGAGGTCCTTGATAAACACCGCCCCTCGTTCGTTCTTGTGGCCGGGCCTCACTTTTATCATAAAGAGCGCCGCGATTACCGCCAGGAAACTCGCACCGTTAATGTAGAAGCACCCGCTCATCCCGATAGCGGCGATCAGGATACCGGCAAGCGCCGGGCCGATGATGCGGCTGGAATTGAAGGCAGCGGAATTCAGGGCAATGGCGTTTAAAAGCCGCTCCTTGCCCACCAGCTCCGCCACAATGGCGTGGCGGGCAGGCGCGTCAAAGGCCATCACCATGCCGTTCAGGACGGCAATGAACATAACCTGGGAGGCGGTGATTAATTTTAACTGGGTCAGGACTGCCAGCACAAATGCCAACACCATAAAGGAAACCTGGGTGCACAGCAATATATTTTTCTTATTGACCCTGTCCGCTGCTACCCCGCCTAATAATGACAACAGAAACACCGGGATGGAGTTTAAGAACCCTGCCATGCCCAGAAGGAACGCCGAATTGGTCAATTCAAAAACCAGCCAGCTCTGGGCCACGCTCTGCAGCCAGGTGCCGATGAGCGAAACCAGCATCCCCAACCAATAGATACGAAAGTCTCTTACTTTTAACGAGGAAAGCACTTTTAAGATTTATAAACTGCTTCGCGGCGGCAACGGGGGCAGAGTATTTTCATGCGGTCGGAGCGCAGGAATTCGCTTTCTTCCTTGACCGAAGATTCTCCCTTTAAGCTCAAGCCCGAATTATCCAGATAGAATAGCATAAGCGATGCGTTGGAGAAACACAGCGGCCCCAATTTCTTTGCTACCCACTGCATCTGGTCTTGAGGCAGGATCATCGCCTGGCAGCCTTCGCAGAGGACGATTTCCTTTTCTATTTCCTGCTTTAAGTCCTCTCTCTTTTCGGTAGTGGCTAAATCAAAGTCGCGGGAAAGTATGATGCCTTTGCCGGTAAGGCAATTCGCCTCGCACTGGCCGCAGAAAATACAGATATCCCAGCGCACCGTCAGCAGCCGGGTGGCACGCTTGTTTTTTAGTTCATCCTTAAAAGTAATGGCGCCCGTGGGGCAGACCTGCGCACAGGCAGTGCAACCCACGCAATCGTCCACGTGAAATTCCGGCTTGCCGCGGAATCTTTCAAAAGGGATGTGCGGCTCACAGGGAAAGCGCGTGGTGTAGGGCCTCCTGAATAACGAGCGCAGCGCCTCTTTCAACTCTCTTAATTTCGGATACCTCATCTCCACTCCTACATACTATATACTACATACTATCTCTATACTTATCGCAGACCGATTTTTCCCACAACTTCACTCCGGACTTATACGCCCCGCGCGCCAGGGCGTGCGCCGCCACCGGTGCGGTTAAGATTAAGAATATAATGCACAAAAGCGCTTTAATACCCGTGGGGGTGAAACCTTTAGTTATTACCGTACCTAAAAGTATGCTGCAGGTTCCCAGGGTAACGCACTTGGTAGTTGCCTGCAGGCGGTTATAGACATCGGGAAGCCGTATCAGGCCGATACAACCGAAGATATCAAACGCGAGGCCCACCACTATAAATATATATCCGATAATTTCACTCATCAAATCCCCTGCCTTCGAGATATTTAGCCAAAGCCAGTGCCCCGATAAAACTCTGCAGCGCCCAGGCTATCGCAATATCAATATACCAATCCCTTCCCGTCGGGATGCTTAAAATGGCGCAGAAGCCTACGATTAAAACGCCCAGGGTATCCACTGCCACTGCCCTGTCTGCCGGGGTCGGCCCCCGCATCAGGCGCAGGATGCATAAGGCAAAGCATAACATCAGGATGAAAAATGAGCGCGATAAAAACGGCGACTGCCATTTTAACAAAGAAAACAAGGGATAAATACTGATGAAGAGTAATATCGCCGCAATGCCCAAGAGCCCCAATAACCAGCGTAAGTTTTTAAGTTTATTTCCCATTATTCAAAGATTTTCCGTAAGATACCCTCAAACTTATTCACGATAAGTTGAGTAGCCTTTTCCGTATTTTCCGTCTCCACCTTAATCCAGTGGATGTAGAGGATGCCTTCCTGCGGTTTGATATCCACGCAGAAAGTCCCCGGTGTAAGGGTAATGGAATTAGCCAGGAATGTCAGCGCCGTATCTGATTTTAAGGTCGTCTTTACCTTGACTATCCCGGGCTTAATCGGCAATTTCGGATTTAATACCCGCAGCGCCACATCTATATTCGCCTTCAGGCATTCCCATAAAAACAAGGGCACGTAATAGCAAAACCAGAGATACCTGGCAGGGTCTTTAAAATGGTGCGCGCGCCTCGCGAAGACATCTCCGGTTAAAAAGGCAACGAACGCCGCAACCAGGACTCCGACCAAGGCATGCTGGAGGTCGGGCGGCCAGCCCAGGAGCATCCAGACGATAAAACCGATAATGAATAAAATAATCCTGCTTTTCATTTTGCAGCCTGTCTTAAGATTATAGTAGCGTAATTGGTGCCTTCGCGAACCGCGCTTACCGCGTCATTGAGGAAAAATTTTAGCTGCGGCAATAATAATAAACCTCCCAAACAACAGATGACTGCCAGGGCAATCATGGAAAACCGCATCGCAAGCGGCGCTTCTTTTATATTTTTGTATTTCTCTTTTAACTGGCCCCAGAAAGCAAACTTTTGCACCTTCATAAAACTGGCAAGGGTCAACACCGAAGCCAAAACCGCTGCGAGGGCATAGCCGGTATAACCCTTCTCGATGCAGGCGAGGATAATAATCAATTTACTAAAAAAACCGTTAAACGGCGGAATACCGGCGATGGACATCGAGGCAATCAGATTAGTATTAGCAGTAACCGGCATTTTCTCCCGTAAACCGCCCATCTCTTTTAAGTCGCGCGTATTGCAGGAGTAATCGATAGCCCCGGAATTTAAAAATAACAATGACTTGAATACCGAATGGTTGAATAAATGGAACAGGCCGCCCAGTATCCCCAGAGGCGTAGCCAGGCCGAATCCTAAGATGATGTAACCAATCTGGCTGATAGAGTGATACGCCAATAACCTCTTCAAATCCCACTGGGAGAGCGCCAGGATTACCGCCGTAACCATGGAGAGCGCGCCAAGAAACATTAAGACGTGCGAATATGCGGCGGTAATGCCGAGTATATTATAAAATACGCGCACCATCGCATACACCCCCAGGGTCTTAATCAGGACGCCGGAGAGCATTGCTGAAATCGAAGCGGGCGCCGAAGGATGGGCGTCCGGAAGCCAGGCATGAAAGGGAACCAGGGCTGCCTTTAAACCAAACCCCATTAAGAAAAGAACTGCTGCAAAAGGGACTACTCCGGCGCCGGGCTTTTCAACCAGGACGCGGGCAATATCAGCCATATTCAGGGTAGAGGTATAACCGTATAAGAAAGCAATCCCCAGGAATATGAAACTTGAGGCAACCGAACCCATAATCGCGTACTTGAAAGAGGCCTCCAATTCTTCGGCCTCGGTGCCGAAAGCCACCAGTGCGTAACTGGCAATCGAGGCAATCTCCAAAAAGACAAAAAGGTTGAATAAGTCTGCGGTCACAATCAAGCCGTTCATCCCGCAGAGCATCAGGAAAAATAAGGTAAAGAATTTCGGCTTATCGGTATATCTCTCCATATAACTGAAGGAATATACGCTGATGAAAAAGGCGACGAGGTTCACCGTAACCAGCATGAAATTGGTCAAGCCGTCCATTGCCATAGCGATGCCGAAGGGAGGCATCCAGCCGCCGATCTTATAGACCAGGGCAGGGCTTGCGCTCGCGCGTAAAATATGCACCGCATAAAACGAAAGTAACATCAGCGTAAAAACCGACAGCGCGGAAAATGTTTTTACGAAAACCTTCTTTACGTACCTGCCCGCAAGGGAAATAAGGAAGGCGCTAAAAAGCGGGATAATCACAAACCAGGGTATGATGCCGGAGCCGCTCATTTAACCTTTCAGCCTCTTTATCTTGGTAATATCAAAGGTCCCATATTTTTCATAAATCCTGATAGCCATAGATATAAGCAGTGCGGTAATGCCCAGGCCGATGACAATCGAGGTAAGCACCAGCGCCTGCGGCAGCGGGTCAACCATATTCAAAATATTCTGGTCGGAGGCATCTATCGGCGCCCTGCCTTCAAAACGATATCCCAGCAAGACAAAGAAAAGGTTAATGGAATACTCGATAATAGCCAGGCCGACGATAATTTTGACGAGGTTGCGCTTACGCAAGACCCCGTAAAGACCCGCGCAGAACAATACCAGGCACAATAAATATAGCGTCATTCTTCCTTCCCGGACTTCTCCAATATCACTAATGCCAGGAAAATGGCTAATAGACCCACCCCTACCTTCAGGCTGATAGCCGCGTTACTTAGGGGAATGGTTCCGGCGCTGAATAATTTAAAAGGCGCGCCCTTACTTAAAATATTCAAGAAAAACGACCCGCCCAGGAAACCGGCCAGCGCGATAGCCAGAAACATAAGCGCCCCTAAACTCTCCAGGTTGGAAGCGAGGTTCCTGGATATCTTGCTTAGCGCTGCATCCTTGCCAAAGGCAAGCATAAAATGCACGAAGGCGAGCGCGATAATTACTCCTCCGGCAAAACCGCCGCCGGGAGAAAGATGCCCATGCAGGACGATATAGATGCCGAAGAGGACAATCAGGCCTACGGTCAGGCGGGTAACGGTCTTGACAATCAAAGACATCCCTTTATCCGGATTATCCGACAATTTATGCTTCATTTATCCTGTTTTCTTTCTGCCTGGCCGGCGCAGCACCGCCATAATCCCGATCACCGAGGTAAATAATACCGTGGCCTCGCCTAAAGTATCATAGGCCCGGAAATCCAGGATTACCGCCGTAACCAGGTTGACTGCCCCGGTCTTTGCGGTCCCTTCCTCTAAATACTTCCTGACTACTGCCATGATGGGATTGCCAAAGGCGGGCATCTCTTTTAAGGCCGAATGCGCGAAGAAAAGAAACACTCCGATGAATGCCAGCGTAGCAAGAGTATTAAAAACCCACCGGCCTTCAATCGTAAGGGGCAGGTCTTTGTTTATCGTGGCGCGGATTAAAATAATCAGGCATAAAATCTCAACCACCAGCTGGGTGATTGCCAGGTCCGGGGCCTTCAGGATCAAAAACGCAAGGCATAATGCGAAACCCACCGCGCCGACTGCGACGACGCTGGAGAGGAGGTCTTTGACCTCAATGGCCACGATTGCGGCAAAAATCATAAAAATCAAAAGCAGGTGTAATTCCATAGTTATCTCATTAATGCAAAAAACAAGCCGATCATCCCCAGGAGCGTCCAGACCAGATATGTCGGCAAAACGCCGTTATGCAGGTATTGCAAAAATTTACCGATGCCGAAAACAAGGTTTTTGCCCTGTTCGTAGATGTCAAAAAGCCCCGCTTCCGCCTTCCTGTAGATGACCCTTAAAATCCTGAACTCCTTAACCGTAAGGTAGAAGTCCGTTCCGCTGACTTTGTTTTCGGCAAAATTAATCGCTTCGCCGCCGGTAAAAACCGTATCCCTGCGCACCAGGGGTTTTAAACCTTTAAACCTTATGACGAGAAAACCTAATCCCAGCGCAATGGTAATAAGCAGGGTGGATGGGCCGGCAAACCACGTTCCCGTAAAAGATACCCCACCTGTCGCAGGAAGGATAAAATATTTAAGCGGGACTTGCATCGCAAAGACTCCGAAGATAACGCATAATGCCGCCAGGACAATACAGGGCAGCCACATCGTCCAATATACTTCGTTTTTGGGCTTGCGGGCTTGCGGGCTTGTGCGCTGGCCGAGAAACGCCGCGTGCAGCAATTTCATAAAGCTTGCCAGGGTAAGGGCTGAACCGAACATCGCAGCGACTAGACATAAAACAGTAATGATTGCCTGTATCCTCGAGCCTGTAACCTGAAGTCCCGATATTAACCCCTGGTAAATCATCCATTTCGAGAAGAAACCGTTAAAGGGCGGGACGCCTGAAATGGAAAGGCTGGCTATCAAAGCGCAAATATAGGTAAAGGGCATAGAGTCAGATAACCCGCCCAACTTATCCAGGTCCGTGGTGCCGGTGGTGTGCTCTACATTTCCCGCAGTAAAAAAGAGACAGGCCTTATAGATGGCGTTGTTTAGCATATGGAATATCCCCCCGGCAATGCCGACAGGATTAGCGGTTGCGATGCCTAAAACCATATAGCCGACCTGGGAGACCGCATGGTAACCGAGGAGCCTCTTCATATTATGCTGGACCATCGCCATCATTACTGCGGCAATTATGGTAATAGCTCCGACTACCATTAAGAAGACGTTCATTGCCGCATTCATTACGAATAAATCCAAAGAAATCCTGGCGAGAAGATAAATCCCCAATAATTTGTCAAGCGAGGCCGGCAGGTATGCGACTACCGGAACAGGCGCTACTTCGGCGCAATCGGGAATCCAGGAATGCAACGGCATTGCCCCGGCCTTGGCAAAACAGGCTAAGGCAATGCATATATATGCCAGCACCGCTAAAGCGCTGTTTAATTCCAGTTTAATCTGGTGCATCTGGAAGGTCCCGCTCAAGGCATAGATTATACCGATGCCGAGCATCATCAATGCATCCGAGCCGCCGACAATGATAAAGGTCTTTTTTGCCACTGCGCCGGAGGCATCAGCACCCATGGAAATCAAAAGATAAAGAGTCAGGCCTAAGAATCCCCACAATCCCAAAAGCAAGACCAGGTTGTCGGCTAAGACAACTCCCAAGGAAGCGACGGCGGTCAATATTAAACAGACATAGTAGCGAAGAAGTTTTTCTTTCCCTTTCATAAAACGCAGGGAATAAAGTATAGTCAGGATGAAGAACAACCCTATGGCTAAAATAATAAAGCTGTTAAGTTGATCTAACCTGAACCAGGGACGGGGAAAAAGATTGGTTATCATTTTAGCGTATCTTTTAATTCTTCTTTTAACTGATTTGTTTTTTCCTGGGAAAGTCGGATAAGGTCCCAGCCGTTCATGACCTTCTTATCCGTAGGCTTATCTATTACTGCCAGCCGTTCGGTACAGCAATAACAAGGGTCTACTGCCGCCAGGGTAATGGCAGCGTCGGAAATCGTGCCTCCTACGGCGCCGACCTTATTGGAAGCCACGTTCATGAAGCTGGGGGCGCGGATTTTATGGCGCACCGGACGATTGCTGCCGTCGGTTTTAACGTAATGGAAACATTCTCCGCGCGGCGCCTCTACTCTGCCGATACCTTCGCCGGCAGGAACATCCTTGATGTCAGCGTCAATCTCGCCATTCGGGATTTTGTCCAGGCACTGACGTATGATACTGATAGACTCATAGAGTTCCAGGATGCGCGCCACGGTTTTGGCAAAGACATCGCCCTCTTTCTGCAGGATTACGTTCCAGCTCAGTCGGTTAAAGACGCCGTAAGGCTCGTCGCGGCGCACGTCAATATTTACGCCGGATGCCCGGGCAGTAGGCCCTACCACGCACCAGTCTATTGCCTGCTCCTTGGTAAGTATCCCTATATTTTTAAGCCTTGACCGGATCACCGGGTCATCCATTACCGCGCCGCGGAACATATCCACTGCCGGCAGCAACTCATCCATCGCCTTTTTGAGCATCGGGATGTCTTCCTCTTCCAGGTCGCGGCGTACTCCTCCCACTTTAAACATCGCGTAACTATTACGGTTGCCGGTAACCATCTCGAAACAATCCAGGACCGGCTCGCGGTACTTCCAGGCCCACATCCAGACAGTATTGTAACCGATGAAGTGCCCTGCCAGGCCCAGCCATAGAAGATGGCTGTGGAGACGCTGTAATTCGTCAATAATGGTGCGGATATACAATGCCCTTTCCGGAACGACCCTGGCTTCGCCGCCTAAAATATCCTCTACTGCCAGGACATAGGCGTAAGGGTGGCTGGAAGAACAGATGCCGCAGATACGCTCTACTAAAAACGCCACCTGGTCGAAATGCTTTGCCTCGGCAAGTTTTTCTATCCCGCGGTGGTTGTATCCGATGACGATATCGATATCCACCACCTTTTCGCCCTCGACGTAGAGCTGGAAGAATTCCGGTTCTTCCTGTAAAGGATGATAAGGCCCGATGGGCACGATAACTCTATGGCTCATTTTGTCTCCTTAAAGGGTATTCACCCTCCGGCCAGTCCTCTGCCAGAAGCAGGCGCTTTAAATTGGGGTGACCTTTAAAATTTATCCCGAGCAATTCCCACATTTCGCGTTCAATCCATTCCGCGCCTTTAAATAACGGGGTAATAGAATCTATCTCGGGGTGTTTTTTATCTTTCAAGAGCACTCGAAGGGTATAGATTTCTCCTGTCCGGTCAAAACTAAAATGATACAGGATTTCCAGGCCGCGGGGCGTATCCACCCCTGATGCGGTGGCGAACCTCATTTCTAATTCCGTGAAGAAAAATCCGACAATCTCACGGATATCGGCGCAGTCTACGCTAAGATAAATCCTGCGCGAGGAGGTTTCCTTCCAGTCTTTAATCTTATCTCCCAGTCTTTCCCTGATACTATCCCTGATGTTCATTTTGCCTTCCTGACCTTTTTTATCGCTTTAACGATGCCGGCAATGATTGCCTCCGGCTTTGGAGGGCAACCCGGGATGTAAACGTCCACCGGCAGAATTTTATCCAGCGGCTCGGTTACATTATAGCTGTCCCGGAACATATGCTGCGAACAGGCGCAGATACCGCAGGCAACCACCAGGCAGGGTTTCGGCGCCTGCTGGTAGATTTTTTTCATGCGCGGCACGGCTTTCCTGTTCATCGCTCCGGCAATCAAAAGCACGTCGGCATGCCGCACCGAACCTACCAGCTGCATCCCGAACCTCTCGATGTCAAAACGCGGGGTAATGCAATCGAGGATTTCAATATCGCAGTTATTGCAGGAGCCGTTGCTGACGTGGAATACCCAGAGTGATTTAGTAAGCGCCTTTAATTTAAAGTTCATATTATAAACCAAATATAGCCAACGCCACAGCCAGGATAGCAGGTATGGTCATATATATCCAGAAAAACTTCATCGCCTGGTCTATGCGCAGGCGCGGGTTGGTATTCTTAACCAGAATAAAAATCACCAGAATCATTACGAACTTAAGGACTATCGAAATAGGGCTTAAGTCTTTGCCTAAAAATAACACTGTCAAAAAAACCGGCATCACGTAAAACAAAAGCGCCTTGTTTAATTTAAATATCGCAAGCCCAATCCCGGAATATTCAATCAGAACTCCGCCCATAATCTCCTGTTCTGCCTCCGAGATTTCAAAAGGCCCCAGCCCTAATCTACCGAGGGCGCAGAATATCGCCACGATAAATGCCAGCGCTCCCGATAAAGAAGCGATATTGGAGTTAAACACCGCCTGATAGTTTAAAATCTCTCCTAATCGTATTGCCCCTCCCGATTTAATGACGACGGCGATTATAGATAATATAAACGGTAATTCGTAGGATAAGACCAATTTCATCTCCCGCGAGGCGCCCACTGAAGCCAGCGGATTACGGGAACTGGCGGCTCCGATAATCAAAGAAACTGCGGGTATGGTTAAAAGATAAAGCACGACAATAATGTCGGCGCCGAAACTTTCCTGCGGCCAAATGAGTGCCCGGCCCAGAATAGTCGCGACTAACGCTAAACTCAAAAACCCAAGATAGGGAGCCAGAAGGAAAGTCCACTTTGCGCCCTCAGGAACGATTGTCTCTTTGCCCCAGAGTTTGACGATATCGGCAAAATTCTGATACCACGGCGGCCCGACGCGCCACTGCAGCCGCGCGGTAACCTTGCGGTCAACCCAGGAAGCCAAAAGGCCCACAACCGCGCTGAAGAGGATTCCGGGAAATATCAAAAAATTAAAAAGTAACTTCATTTTTTCTTCGGTTGAACATCCTCTCTCGACCATCTACGGGAATGCACCGCCAGATGCTCTCCTACCAGATAAATGTCGTTGGCGGCATCATCCGCGGCTATCTCTTTGAATTCGATAGCCTTTTCCGGGCAGCTCACGAGACATTTCGGCAGCTTCTCCGAAATACCAATGCAATAATCGCAATGCGAATCGAGGTACGGTATGAAGTCCGCCAAGATGGTGCCGAAAGGGCAGGCAGCGCTGCAGGACTTACAACTGGTGCAGCGCATCTTGTAGCGCTTTAATATTCCGTCGGGCTGCTTCTCGAGCGCCTGGTGGTAACAGGAGTCCACGCAGGGCGCTTCCTCACAGCGCCGGCAGAATAAGGCAAAGGTAGCGTATTCCCTTAGATTCGTAATGCCGTTGTTCTCGGGATGATAAAAATACTGGCAACGCGCCACGCACTCGGCGCAGTTATTGCAAAGGTCCAAGTCGATAAATAAGCGCTTTTTCATCTTTTAATCCCAGACCTCCGGAATATCCTTCAGCACCCCATAATCGAACACCGGGCCGTCCTTACAGGCATAATAGCTGCCGATACGGCAATGCCCGCACTTGCCTAAACCGCAGGACATGTTTTTCTCCATCGACAGATATATATCCGAAGGCCCAAAACCCAAATCCAGCAATTTCAGGGTGGTAAATTTCATCATAATCGGCGGACCGCAAACTACCGCTACCGCCTTCTTGATATCCAGGGGTAATTTATCCAGAATAGTGGTCACCACGCCTACATGGCCTTTATAGTTTTTATCGCCGACGTCAACCGTGGTCAGGACATCCACTTTATCTTTCTTCGCCCATCCGCGCAGGGCGTCCTTGTAAACCATATCCTGCGGAGTGCGACAGCCGTAACGCAGAATAACCTTATGGTATCTATCTATCTCCCCGAAAAGAGTAAAGAGCAAAGACCTTAAGGGGGCCAGACCTACGCCTCCACCGATAACTAGCACATCCTTCGCGAAAAATTTTTCTAAAGGGTATCCTTTACCGTAGGGGCCGCGTACCCCCACCGAAGCGCCTTTTAAAAGATTATGCGCTAAGGCGGTTACCCGGCCGGCCTTCATAACGGTAAGTTCAAACATATCCTTTACTGCGGGGTCGGATGAAGGAGTAAACGGCGCCTCGCCTATGCCGGGGACGGTCAGTTCGATAAACTGCCCGGTCCTGAATTCAAAATTCTCTTTCGGGCGTAAGACGAAGGTTTTAATAGCCGGGGTTTCGACGATTACTTCTTCTACGGTAGCCTCAAAGGGTTGATAGATATTTTTCATGCCTTTGGCGCCAACTTCGCTGCGAGGTCTTTCAAGACCTCGCGCAGGTCAATCTTACCCGGGCAGACTTCGATGCACCTGCCGCAACCGCAGCAGGCAGGCATCCCGAGATTATCTATGAAGAAATCAAACTTTTTCATAAAGCGGTTACGTAACCTTTTGGTCCGCGTCTTTAAGGGATTAGCCCCTCCTGCCACCCGGGAAAACCCCTCATACTGGCAGGAATCCCATAATTTTAACCTCTTATTCTGGCGGCCGGCTTTATTGTCCGCCAATAAGAAACAATGGCAGGTATCGCAGATAAGGTTGCAGCCTCCGCACTCCACGCAGGTAAGCATAAATTGCTGCCAGGTATCAAGATTATAACCCTGGCGCATCAATCTCTGGAGGCTGTCTTTGGGTGGGATATTCTGTATGAGAAGCTGCCTCTTGTAACCTTCGATAAACTTCTCCCTTTTGCTCTGGCGGCCTTCGATCTGTGTCTCCCTGGCAGAATTAAAATAGCGGCGGTATTTTTCGATGAGCTCATCTCCCTTACGCGAGCCGCTTTCCACTAAATAACCGTCGGTGAGGGGAGAAAGACTCAGGTCAAAACCCTGGGTTGGATAAGGCAGGACATCCACGGCAAGGCAGAAACATACTTTCTTGAATGCGGTGCAATCGCTTGAAATCAAAATAGTGTTTTCCCGGCGCAGGCGATAGAGAGGATCCACTTCTATCCCTTCTAAAAATACAAAGTCCTGGACCTTAAGGGCGCTGATAGCGCAGTTTTTGACGCCCAGGATAACGCTGGGCGCGGAATCGTCTGTTACGGAGGCGGGATTAAAATAGCGGGCGACTTCTTCGCGGGTAGCGGTGAAAAAAGACTTCAGGGGCTCTACTACACGATAGGGATTAAAGAGGCCGGAATATTCCCCCGTTAACGGCGCCAAAGAATAATCTTCTTCTTCGCTGGCGGGTTTATCTTTTTTGAAGGGGGCAAATACGCGGAAATCCTTTTTGAGTTCGTTTACGAACTCATTGAACCTGTTAGCCTCGGCGTAATATATCTTGGCCATGATAGAGAATACTCTTAAAGGATGAAGACTGCTATTTTTGTGAAAATTATCACAATTACTTCACAAAAAAATAAAACTCTTCACTACTATACTATATTTAGGGATTAATTACAAGGGGATTTGCGGGATTAAACAACCCCTAAAATAAAGAACGTGCGGTTAAGATACTACAATTGCCCGCGATTGTCAAGAAGAATTAAACCGCCTCCATCGTTGAGGGCGGCTTGGCGGTAATATTATAGGTAACGCTGACCACCCCCGGCACAGTGCCGGTAATTCGGGCTGCCAGCCTCTCTAATTTCTGGTAAGGCAACCTGGTGGGCCGGGCAGCTCTGGCGTCAATGCTATCCCAACAGCGGATTTCAATCTGTAGCCCAAAGTCCCTCCTGCCGCCGCGCATCCCGGTGACGCGGTCCTGGTGCAGGATAGCCATATACTGAAAGGCGCCGCTGCCACACAGCTCTTTTTCGATGATCACGGTAGCGAGCCGTACCACCCTGATCTTCTCCGGCGTGACCTCGCCGATTACCCGCGCGGCTAAGGCCGGCCCCGGAAAAGGCATACGCTGATAAATCTCCTTAGGTAAACCGACGGCCCGGGCAACCTTTCTTACCCCGTCTTTACGCAGTTCAACCAAAGGTTCGATAATCTTATAACCGAAAGCCTTTTGGGGGTCGATTCCCAACTGTTCAAAGACATTATGCTGCCTTTTAATCCCGGCTACGGTTTCGTCAACATCGGTCAGGATTGTCCCCTGCAAGAGATAACGCGCGCCGCTAGTCTTCACTAATCTACCGAAGACATCCTTGTAAAATGTCTGGGTAACTGCCTCTCTCTTCTCCTCGGGATCGGTAATCCCCTTAAAAGCTGAAAAGAATTTCTTTTGGGCATCGACAATTTCTATCGCGACGCCAAGCTTTCTAAAGATTGAAGCGACCCTTTGCGGTTCGCCCTCGCGCATAATACCGTTATTGATGAAATAGGTCTTAATCCTCTCACCCAGCGCGAGGTGACCCAGCATCGTCACTACCGAAGAATCCACTCCGCCGGACAAGGCATTAACCGCCAGGCCGCGTCCTACGGCCCGGGAAATCTCTGTGGTTTTCTCGGCGATAAATTTTTTAGTATTAAGTCCGCTTGCTTTAATCTCTTTAATCCGCACCCCTCCTCCTTTGTTGTCAGTCCCCCATTTTAGTCAATTTTTCTTTTACCAGTTCGCTTACCAGTTTGCCGTCCGCAGCCTGCCCCACTTTATTCATAACCTCTTTCATAACCTTGCCCATATCCTTGGGCCCGGCAGCACCCGTTGCCGCAACCGCCTCTTCCACTATCTTGCGCACCTCATCGCTGGAGAGTTGTTTTGGCAGATAGCCCTGCAGGATTTCAAGTTCTTTCGCCTCTTTATCCGCTAATTCCGGACGGTTGCCCTTCCTGAACTGCTCGATGGAATCCTGGCGCTGCTTGACCTGTTTCTTGATTACCCCGATAACATCCTCATCGTCAAGAAGCTTCTTTTTCTTCTCTACCGCCAGATTAATCATCGCCGCGCGCAGGAAACTCAAAACCGAACTCTTCAGCGTATCCCTGCTCTTCATCGCCTCTTTATAATCGTTAAGAATCTTTTCTTCTAACATAACTTACCTCCCTTTATCCCCTAAAATAAAACCAGTTTTTTAAACTGGCGCACACGTTTATCCAGGTCCCCCATAGACAGGCGCGCCGTCCTCTCTGCCCCAAAGCCCTCCACATTAAATGAAGCGGCTACCGTGGCAT
>CAYWCX010000020.1:0-21454 GCA_964456925.1 uncultured Planctomycetales bacterium | reverse complement strand
CTCCTTGCCCAGTCTAAATTAAGAGACGTATTGGGTAAGTACGATTTAGACATGTTATTAAGCAACAAGGACCAGCTCGGCAAGGAAGTTCTGGTTGCCCTCCAGGGCCCTACCGATGACTGGGGTATTAATATCGTAAGCGTTGAAATAAAAAATATCGAAATTCCGGATAACATGAAGCGCGCTATGGCAAAGGAAGCTGAGGCTATCCGCGAGAAGCGTTCCCGCCTGGTTAAGGCCTCGGCGGAAGAAGAGGCAAGCAGGAAATTCACGGAGGCGGCCAAGGTTATTGCGGAATCTCCCAATGCGCTTCTCCTGAGGCAACTGCAGACCTGGCAGGAAATAGGCGCTGAGCAGAACAGTCTGATTATTCTCGTTCCGACGGAATTCGCAAAGCTGGTAAAAAGTTTACAGGACAGCAAGTAGTTTCCTGAAAAGGGACAAAAGCAGAGTCACGGGCAGCCCGAAAGTTTCACCTTCCAGCTGAAAGATTTCGCGCAGTTAATCGGAAAAGGAGGAAAGATGAAAGGGATGAAATGGGTAGCGGGACTTGTGGTTCTCTTCCTATGCGGATGCGCCACGACGCCATATTCTCTCCCTCTGAGCCAGAAAGCGAAAACGCAAACGCCCGGCGAAGGGATTCCATACTATCTACCGCATCCGTATCTGGTGGTGACAAAAAACCTGACATACGTAACGGCAGAAAAGGCCGAATCTACGGAGAAAAAGAGCGGTCAGGAGACTGCTGCTGCTGCGGTTGGCTCCGGAAAATCAGATGCTGTCGGAGGCGCTGATATCTATTCAATGCATGTTATATATTTGCCTGACGCCGACCAGAAATATGCCCTTTATTTCAAGAGAGGAACAGGGACATATGACTCAGCCATAGTTCTTGCTGACGGCTGGAAACTAACCGGTTTGAATATGAAGGGCGATGCGAAAACATCCGAGACTATTCAGGCCCTCGGTTCAATTATTAAGGATACCATTTCAACGATAGCAACTTCAGGGGGTAAGGTAGCGGCGTTGCAGGAAGCTGTCCCGGGGGTTACTGCACCGCGGAAGAAAGTTGCCCCAGCGGTCGGCATCTGGATTTATGACCTTATGGGAGGGACGCCTTATCCTTGCGTATTCACATGGACTTCGGAAGAAAACAAAAAATAACCAGCCACGAAAGGAGGCGATACCGATGTTGCGCATAATGCAGAACTTGGAATTAAGGGGTAAGGCCGGCCTAACCGTAACGCAAAAGCAAGCTAATTTGCGTATTTTGCTGCTATTCGGTCTGGTTGTGGTGGGTATCCTGGCTAATTGGTTTTGGGGAATCGGCTGGCAATACCTCGCAGACCCGCAAAAAGGATTTCCGCTGGGTTCTGCGCCGGTTATTGTAATCCGGGTGGCCCTTAGTTTAATTGCCGCTGCGTTAACCTTCGTGCCTGTTTATAAAAAGATAAACCAGAATACCAGCGAATCCTGGGTCCCATATCTGCTGGCGTTTCAAAACGGGTTCTTCTGGCAGGCGGCACTTGAAGCGATAACAAAGCAGTTTTAACTAAAAATAATAGGGAGGTGGGATTGGATGGCCATGGAAGGAGGAGTTAAATGCAGAAGAAAATCAGGATTATAGTCCTGGCAGTTATTTTCCTCTTTGGGTTTTGCCTGGTCAGGGATTTTCTCATCAAGTCCTTAATCGGCACCGTGGTAAGCAGCGTTACCGGCGCTCCCACCCGTGTAGGCGGCCTTTCGCTGAGCGTAATAAGGCAGTCAGTCAGAATATCCAACTTCAGGATATATAACCCCAAGGGGTTTCCGAGGGATATCCTTGTGGATATTCCCAGGATGGGCGTAACCTGTAATCTGGGAGCGTTCATCACCGGTAAGATTCATCTGAAGCAGCTGGAGTTAGACATTAAAGAGATGGGCGTGTTGAAGAATAAAGAGGGTAAGCTCAACGTAGATTCCCTTAAAATAGCCGCGCAAAAACCCGGAGAAAAAAAGAAGAAACCCGCCAAACAGCCGGCCATACAGATAGACGTTGTAAACCTGGGGATGGGCAGGGTGGTAAGCAGGGATTACAGCGTGGAAGGCCAGCCCGCGGTTAAAGTGTACGATATTAATTTGAAGAAGACCTATAAGAATATTACCAGCGTACAGCAGCTCGTCGCTTTGATTATAACGGAGCCGCTAAAGGCGGCGGGTATCCAGGGGGCTAAAGTGTATGGGGCTTCCGCGCTTGCCGGCGTGGCGGCTTTGCCGGTTATGGCGGCGTTTACCATTACCGGTAAGGACTATGTAGAGGAGACTTTCAATGTTACGATGGAGAGGGCGTATGATGCCGGATTGCAGGCGATTAAAACGGCAGGCAAGGTCATAGGGGAAGACAGGTCCGGCAGCACTATCAGCGCAGCAGTCAGCGGAGCACGGGTAACATTTAAGCTGAAGAAACTTTCGCAGAACTCAACCCAGGTTACTATTTCCGCGCATAAATTCGGGCTTCCCCAGGCCGAGACTGCCTCGGGAGTGATGTATCGGTTGAAAGAGCGGCTTAAATAGCAAGTGTCCAGTTTTCTGCGGGAAGGCGGGGTTTTAAAGGAGGTAACCTATGTGGTGGTTGGCGATAATATTAGCGGCGATAGTTATCCTGCTTTTAGTTAAGAAGGGCGGCGGCTGCTGCTCGGGAAAGAAATAACTAAAAGTTAATTTATGTTAGGACTTAAATCCATAAAGGCCCGATTAATCATTTTTTTGTCATTTTTTGCCGTATTTCTGGCGGTAAAAGATAAGGATGTTATTTTTTTATTTACAATTCTTATCGCAGTTGTTTGCGCCCTCGCAACAGAGGCGGCAGTTTTATATGCGAAAACAAAAACCTTCCGCTTAACCGAAAGCGCAGTTATTACGGGGGTAATTACCGGCTATGTGCTTTCGGCTGATGAGGTGTGGTGGAAGGTCGCCCTGGCCATCCCTGGCCGCGATTCTTTCCAAGTATTTAATCCGCATTAAAAACAGGCACATTTTTAATCCTGCTGCCTTCGGCATATTCCTGGCGATTATCGTATTTGGCGCTTCCACAGGGTGGAAGGGGACCTATCTCTGGTATATCCTGGCGCCTTTCGGAATTTATTTCGCCTACCGGATTAAAAAGACGGGAATAGTTATCGGGTACGCCGTTGTTTCCCTGCTCTTGTTTGGAGCGCAGGCGGTCGCGCAGAGAGTTTCTCTCTGGAACATCTTCGGTTATTTCAGTTACTTTTATATTTTTGTGATGGTCATTGAACCCAGGACAACGCCGCTAAATTCAATCGGAAAATTTATTTTTGGCGCAGGCACTGCAGCGCTTATTTTTATTTTAACGGAAGCCGGGGCAGGATTTGACATTGAACTTTTCAGTTTATTGGCTATGAATGTTACGGTGCCGCTGTTAAATAGAATACCGCTTAGGAAAGGAGGCCCGGAATGAAGAGGGTAACGGGATTTTTGATGCTTTTTATCTTTTTGCTCACCGTTTCAACCGTTTATGCGCATCCGCCATCCGATATCAAGATTACCTTTGACCCAAAGACGAAAATACTACGGGCGGTAATTATGCACAATACGAGCAACCCGCCTAGCCACTATATCAAAAAGGCAGATGTGGGGTTGAACGGCAGGGAGGTAATCGAACACAAGATCTCAAGAGAGGATAATAACGAAAGCCAGACTGTCAGTTACCTCATACCGGACGCCAAAGACGGCGATGTGTTATCGGTTGAAGGTTATTGCAGCATAAGCGGACAATTAAAAAAGGAAATTACTGTAAAAATCTAAAGCACGCAATTTATAAACCAATGGCAGCGTGCCGCGCGTAAGAGGAGGGGGTATGACCGAAATTGAAGCTTTAGAATCGGCTTTATCGAAAGAACAAAACGCGGTGGCTACCTACCAGAAATTATTAGCCGAACATCCCGTTTTGAAAGAGTTATTTTATTTCCTCCTTAATGAAGAAGAGAAACACGTGGCGATGGTTGAGAAAAAAATTGCGGAATTATATAAATAACCCGAAAGTTCTTGAAACGGTAAGTTATTAAGTTTATAATTAGGTTGCGTAAAGATAAGGGGTTTTTGGCGAAGCAGCGCCAGGGAGGATAAAATGTTAAACCGGCCTCTGGCTGAAAGAAGGAGGCACCGCCGGCTCTATGCGAGGGTTCCGATGTCCGTCGAAATAACCAGCCCCGAAGACGAAACCCGCAAGAGTAAAACGGTCATGCTGGGCAATATCAGCGAAAGCGCGTTATATTTCGAAAGCGATGAACTCCTGCCGATTAAAGCCGAAATAAAAGTAGCCTTTAAATCCCCGAAGAGCGAAAAGATAATCCGCGCAACCGCAAGCGTCGTAAGGATAGAGACGAGCCCGGACGAAAAGATTTTCGGCATCGGCGCCACGTTTATCGAAATAACCGACGAAGATAAGAAAGAATTAGGGGCTTTCATAGAACAACTGGACCTTGAGAAGCTTCTTAAGTTAACCATCGAAAAAGGCGCTTCGGACTTACACCTCATCGCAAACAGCCCTCCGGTTTTACGCATCCAGGGAGAACTGCAAGACCTGGACATGCCTAAATTATCCAACGAAGATATCCAGCGTCTGGTTTTCAGCGTCCTGCCCAAGAAGCAGATAAGAAAATTCGAGCAGAACAAGGAGCTGGATTTCGGCCTGCAGTATGATGTAGAAAACCGCTTCAGGATAAACCTGCACTTCCAAAGGGGATACCTGGAGGCGGCTTTCAGGCTTATTGTCTCGCGTTCATTCTCTTTCAAGGAACTGCACATACCGGATGTCGTAAAAGACCTCGCAAGGTTAAAAGAAGGTCTTGTCCTTGTTGCCGGGCCTACCGGTTCGGGAAAATCCACCACTATCGCCGCGATGGTTGACCTGATAAATCAGGAAAGAAGGGTTATCGTCATTACCCTTGAGCGGCCTATCGAATACGTGCACAAGAACATCAAGAGCTTCGTAAAACAAAGGGAGATAGGCGTTAATACGAATTCATTCTCAACGGCGCTGCAGAGCAGCCTGCGTCAGGACCCCAACGTAATAGTAGTCGGCGAGCTTGACGATATAGAGACGGTAAAAACGGCGTTCATTGCGGCTGAAGCGGGTTATCTGGTGATTGCTTCGTTCCATGCCCCGAATACCTTGCAGGGGATTGACCGCCTGGCAGGGATGTTCCCGCCGGAAAGTCATACGCACGTCCTGACCCAGCTGGCGAATTGCCTTAAAGGAATGATTACGCAGCTTTTGATACCCACGATAGACAAGAAGAGCCGGGTGCTGGCCGTGGAGGTAGTGATCGGCACCGATGCGATGAAGAGGATTATCCGCGCCGGGGAGTTTCATCAAATCCCCACCATCATTCAGACCGGCAAGCAGTATAAGATGCAGTCAATGTACGAATCCATCAAGAAGTATGTAGACGAGGATATTATAAGCGAGGAAACAGCGCAGTTTTATTCCCAGGAATTCGGGGTCTACGCCGGGCATTAACGCGGTATTTTCAGGCGTTTATTGAAGAGAGATATTCGACGATTTCCCGGATGGTTGATGCGGGAGTGGAAGCCCCGGCAGTAACGCCCACCTTTTTTGCGCCCCCCAGCCACTCAGGTTTGATTTCTTCTTTAGCATTCACCCAATAACTGCGGCGGTTCAGGGATTTGGCTATTTCGTATAACCGCCTTGTGTTGGCGCTGTTTTTTGAGCCGATAATAATCATCACGTCGTTTTGGGCGGGCATAATCTTGATTTCCCGCTGTTTGATGCGCGTGGGCCTGCAGACGGTATTAACAAATTTCAGGTCAGGTATGGTTTTTTTTAATTTCCGCATGATTTTAAGCGCTTCGTCCATATTCTGGGTGGACTGGATAACCACGCCCGCCCTTTTTATTTTCTTGATGCTGCCGGGGATATTGTTGACGCCGTCAATCACCAGCGGCTTGGCTTTAAGCTGGCCCACGATGCCCCTTACCTCATCGTGTTCCTTGTCCCCGATGACGATGATTTTGCGCCGGGCCTTTTCCATATCGACGGCGATTTTGTGTATCTCCCTGACCATCGGGCAGGTCGCGTCAATAATCTTATAACCCAATCCCGAAGCCCGCCTTATCACATCCGCCCCTATACCGTGGGCGCGGATTAATAATATCCTGCCTTTAGCCGGGGATAATTTCGTTATTTTTTTCACCCCGGCTTTGCGGATTTGCTCCGCCACCTTTTCGTTATGGACGATGTCGCCGAGCATGCATACCTTTTTGCCGCTTGAGGCTATCTTAAAGGCCAGCTCAATGGCGCGCTTTACCCCGAAGCAAAACCCCGCGGATTTGGCCAGGTTTATTTTCAAGCGATTCTGTCTATCGCGCATAAGGACACCCTGTCGCTAATCTTTTTTATTTCCAACGGCATCGAATTATGATAACATTAAAGAAAAGTCATTGCAACGTAATTAAAAGCGGTTAAAAACTTCCTGCGGGGCTATGAAAAAATTCCTGATAATCCTGCTTATTTTTGCTGCGGCGATTTTTATTTTTTCGCGCAGCAAGGACCTGATTATTAAATCGCTGGTGGCAGGATACTTGAGTGAGGTTACCGGCACGAAAGTCGATATCGGAAGTTTTTCTTTCAACATACCCCTGCAGTCCGTAACAATCCGGGGCCTCAAAATACATAACCCGAAAGGATTTTCGCCGGCGATAATGGCGGACCTGCCGCATATAGCGGTGGAGTGCGACCTTTTTGCGCTCTTTGCCCATAAAGTGCACCTGCCGCACCTGGATATCGAATTGAAAGAATTCCTGCTGGAGAAAGACAAGGAAGGCGGGCTTAACGTGGATTCCCTGAAAATCGCAAGGAAAAACCACGACGCCAAAGATAAAAAATCCGCCCACCCGCCGTCGGCGCTGCGCATAGATTTATTGAATTTACAGATAGGCAGGGTTGTTTCCAAGGATTACCAGCCGCAGAAGCCGCTGATTAAGGTGTACGAGGTGAACCTGAAAAAGTCTTATCGCAATATTACCGGCGCTAAACAGCTGCTTTTAGTGGTGGTTACCCAATCTATGAGGCAGGCGGGCATAAAAGGGGCGCAGATTTACGGGGTTTATGCGCTTTCCGGGGTAGCGGCATTGCCGGTGGCGGTAACCCTCCGGGTAGTAGGCAGGGATGCCGTGCAGCAGGATATTGATATGAAGATTGAAGCTTTGTATGAGTTGAGCTTGAAAGTACTTGATGAGCTGGGCGATATAAAAAAGCAGAACAGGGCCGCTTACGCGATAACCGCCAATATCCGCGGAACGGAGGTTACCGCAAGGCTTAAAGAGGTATCTGCCGGCGTTACCCGGCTTACGGTTGCCGCCAGAAAATACCTCCTGCCTCGACACGAAATCGCAAGCGGCGCGCTTTATGAGATTCTCGAAGAATTGAACGCCGTGAAATAAAAACCGGAGGCAATAAATGGGGTTGATAACGCTTTTATTCAGTAATCCGCAGTTATTTATCGTATTGGCAGTGCTGCTTCTTTATTCCGTGATTGCCCACGAAGTAGCTCATGGCTGGGTCGCATATCTTTTCGGAGATGACACTGCTATGCGCTACGGCCGCCTGACCCTTAACCCCGCATCGCACCTTGACCCCCTGGGGATACTGATGCTTTTCCTGGTGGGCTTTGGCTGGGCGAAACCGGTGCCGGTGGATTATTACCGTCTGAAAGGCAGCCGTCTCGGGCTGGTGAGCGTTTCCCTGGCAGGATGCGCCACGAATATACTCATCGCGGCAATCGCGCTGTTGCTGCTTCAATTCGGCAATATCAACGCCAACCCCGCTTTATCAACCGCGCTTTTAATCGTAGTAAGGATAAACATAATCCTGGGTGTCTTCAACCTCATCCCCATCCCGCCGCTTGACGGCTCAAAAATTCTTATGGGGTTTCTTCCCGAAAACGCCCAGCAGGCCTTTATGAGGCTTGAGCCATACGGTTTTTTTATCTTGATTTTCCTGCTTTTTACCGGCCTCTTGAATCCCGTAATAGCTTTTATGCAAAGCGCGATTTACGGTTTTATTTCCGCATTGTTGGGTTTTTTTAAGTAATCCGGTGGGGAACGCTGCCTGCCGGGCCAAAATATTTTTTTAGAAGTAATTAAGACGGTCATGACCTTGAAGCCCTTGATTCCCGCAGGGCACCCAGACCTCGCCATCAGGTCATGAAGGTATTAATCCAGTTCGAAAAAAAGCCGCTTTTATTCCGCGAACCAAAAGCCGTCATATCCTGTTTTAACCCTTCCTCATTCAGCGCTTGTTTTGAAGAGATTGAGGCCGCGCTTAGGCACGGTTATTATCTGGCGGGGTTCCTTTCATACGAAGCGGGATATTGTTTTGAAGAGGTGCTGCGGGAAAATAAAACCTATAGTTTTCCCCTTATTTATATGGGGGTCTATGAAGCGCCGCTTACCGAAAAGTTTGCTGTCAATAAATCTGCCGCTACCGGCGCTTTCAAAAACCTGCGCCTGAACATTTCGCAGGATAGATATTTTTCAAATATAGGCACGATACGCGACTATATCGCAAAAGGGGATACCTACCAGATTACCTACTGCATTAAAGTGCTGTTTGATTTCCGCGGGGACGCGTTTTCTTTGTATCAGGCGCTTTTAGAAGAACAGCCTGTGCCTTATCCCGCATACATAGAAACAGAACGCTTCCGCATCCTTTCCCTCTCGCCGGAAATGTTCATTAAGAAAGTATCCGGCCGCGTGGTCACCAAGCCGATGAAAGGCACCTGGACGCGCGGGCAGGGTGCGATTTCCGATTTCTTCGCAAGGGTGCGTTTTCAATATGACGAGAAAAACCGGGCGGAGAACGTGATGATTGCCGACCTCTTAAGAAACGACCTGGGTAGAGTCGGGGTAAATATCAGGGCGCCGAAACTCTTTGAGGTGACCGGATACCGGACACTCTACCAGATGACCTCCACCGTGACAGGACGGGTGGATGAGAAGATGCCTTTTTACCGGCTCTTTGCCTCGCTTTTCCCGTCGGGCTCGGTTACCGGAGCGCCGAAGATACGCGCGATGGAGATTATCAGGGAACTTGAAAACGAAGAGCGAAAAATCTACACCGGCGCCATCGGCTACATCGCGCCCAATAAAGATTTATTTTTCAATATCCCTATCCGCACGGTTTTAATCAGCGGCGAATCCGCCCAGATGGGGATAGGCGGCGGGATTGTGTGGGATTCCACGCCGCAGGGGGAATGGGACGAAGGCCTGCTTAAGGCGAAATTCCTTACCGACATAGCCGGGCAATAAATTTTTTAATAGGCTTGACCTTTTTTATAAATCAAGGTAAGATACTGGTTCAAGGAGAAAAGAATGGCATTGGATGAAATAAAAATATCGCGCGCAATCATTGAATCCTACAAGAAAAAACTGCTTGAGTCTCTTGACGTGGACGTGGCAATAGTGGGCGCCGGCCCGGCGGGGATGTGCTGCGCCTACTATCTGGCGAAGAAAAACAAGAAGGTAGTCATATTTGAACGCAAGCTTTCGGTGGGCGGCGGGATGTGGGGCGGCGGGATAATGTTTAACGAGATAGTCATCCAGGAAAAAGCAAAAGAAATTACGGATGAGTTCGGCATCCGCACCAGGAAATACGCCGAAGGTTATTACCTGGCGGATTCCATCGAAGCGGTATCCACTATCTGTTCGAAGACCGTCAAAGCAGGCGTTAAGATATTCAACCTTATGAGCGCCGAGGACGTGATGGTCAGGCAAAGAAAGATTTGCGGCCTGGTCCTGAACTGGACGGCGGTGGAAATCGCAAACCTGCACGTTGACCCCATTACGATGAAGGCGAGGTATGTGGTTGACGCCACCGGTCACGCCGCCGAGGTCGCCCGCATCGTAGAAAAAAAGTCCGGGATATCCCTTAAGACCGCAACCGGCAAGATAAGGGGGGAGCGGTCAATGCAGGCGGATGTCGCGGAGGATACCATCGTCAAGAACTCCAAAGAAGTAGCTCCCGGCTTATTCGTTTGCGGGATGTGCGCCAACGCCGTAGTCGGCGGGCCGCGGATGGGGCCGATATTCGGCGGGATGCTGCTTTCCGGCAGGAAGGTCGCCGATACCATCGCCAAAAGATAAGTCAAACATTCTTCCCGCCCCCAACAAACCGCTTTTAACCCTACGACAAGCCGGACAGTTTTTGAAGAAAGCGCTTTATCAAGCCCGCGCTTTATTATATACTGTTAACAAGGAGGGATAGGAAATGAATCAGGATTTAATCTCTGCGGTTCAGGCAAGGGCGGAGATTCTACTGCCCCTGGCGATTTTTATTATAACCTTGATTTTTGGATACTTCATAAGGAAGGTTATCCTGGTCCGCCTGGCGCGTTGGGCGAAAAATACCAGGACCCAGATTGGCGATATTGTTATGGGGGCGTTAAAGGGGCCGTTTATAATCTGGTTTTTGATACTCGGGGTTTATTTTGCCCTTGAATCGGCAAAGTTACCGGAAGATTTAGTCCGTATTATCGATAAGGTCCTTTTGGTCCTGGGAATCTTATCCATAACAATGGTCCTCGTCAATATAGTTACGGGGTTAATAAAAGTCTATTCCGGCAGAGTGCAGTCAGCCCTGCCGGTTACTTCGCTTACCCAGAATATCAGCCGCATCGTTATTTTCAGCATCGGGATATTGATAATCCTGAATAGTCTTGGTATTTCCATCACGCCGATTTTAGCTACCCTGGGCGTAGGCGGACTTGCAGTGGCGCTGGCTTTGCAGGATACGCTTTCCAATCTTTTTGCCGGCTTCCATATTGTCCTGGCCAGGCAGGTCAAGATAGGCGATTACGTGAAATTAGACTCGGGCGAAGAGGGTTACGTTACGGATATCAACTGGCGCAGCACCAAGATAAGGATGCTGCCCAATAACGTGGTGCTGGTCCCCAATGAAAAACTGACCAAGGCGATTATCACGAACTATTATCTGCCCGACAAGGAAATGGCGGTCCTGGTAAACCTGGGCGTGCATTACGAGAGCGATTTAAAAAAGGTGGAAAAGATTACCTGCGAGGTGGCCGGCGAGGTAATGCGCGAGGTTCCCGGCGGGGTGCTGGAATTCAAACCCTTTATACGTTACGGCAGTTTCGGCGACTTCAGCATTAATTTCACCGTGATTTTAAGAGCCAGGGAATTCGCGGACCAGTACCTGGTCAAGCACGAGTTTATAAAAAGACTCCACGAGCGCTATGAGAAAGAGGGCATCGTGATTCCCTATCCGATAAGGGCGATAAATTACGAACAGGAGAAGGGATAGATGAAGAGAGTCCTTTTATTCATACTGCCCATCCTCATCATCGTCGCGCTGGGGTTTACCGTCTCTGGGGTCATACAGGTGCGTTTTACCGAAGAGAAACTGATGGACGACCTCAAGAGGAAGGCGAAAAGCGTGGATGAGGGGTTGGAGCTGTCCGCAAGATACATCCTTGCCAGCAACGATTTAAAGGCAGCCAACCGGCTGGTTGAGAGTTTCCAGAAAAGGGAACGGCTGCAGGGCTGCGTTATTTACGACAAGGACGGCGGAATCGCGGCTATCACCGAGCGGTTTTCCGACTGGAAGAACAAGGACAAGCCGTACCTCAAGGAGATCCTGGAGACAAAGAAACCGCGCGGGGCTTTGGAAAAATTCAGGGAGTACACCGTTTACAGTTATATCCTCCCCGTGTTGGACGACGACGGCAATATCCTCGGTTTAGTCGAGGTAATCTACGATACCTCGTACCTGTTTGCTACCCTGACCGAGTTATGGAAGAGGATAAGCATCACCTTAATCATATTTATATTGTTGATAACGCTGGTTGCCTTTCTCATACAGAGGCAGATTTTTATCCTTCCGGTGTGCCGGTTGACGCAGTGGTTCAGGCATTTCCAGAGGGGCGACACGGATAAATTACGGCCTTTCAAGGAGAGAGGGGAATTCGGGCAGTTAATCAGCGAGGTGGAACAGGTCGCGCTGGGTTTAAGGGTCGCGCGCAAGGTAGTGACCGAGGAGGCGCACGAGCGCGTTCAAAAAGAAGAGCTCTGGACGCAGGATAAACTAAGGGACCTTATCCGCGCCAAACTGGGGGAAAACGCCCTGTTCGTTGTTTCTAACCGCGAACCGTATTTACACATCACGGATGAAAATACCGGGCTGTTCAAATGCATCCGGCCCGCAAGCGGCGTTGTTACCGCGATTGACCCGATTTTACGCGCCTGCGGCGGGATGTGGATTGCCCACGGAAGCGCCGACGCCGACAGGAAATTCGTGAACTCCAAGAATAAACTTGGCGTCCCTCCGAAAGACGACCGCTACATCTTAAAGAGGGTGTGGCTGACTAAAGAAGAGGAGGACGGTTATTACTACGGTTTTGCCAATGAGGGGCTATGGCCGCTTTGCCACGTAACGCATACCCGGCCGATATTCCGCGAGACCGACTGGCAGTTTTATAAAAAAGTGAACCAGAAGTTTGCCGATAACGTGCTTGAAGAGTTACCCGTCAAGAATCCGGTGGTGTTCATCCAGGATTACCATTTCACCCTCCTTGCCAAAATTATTAAGGAAAAAAGGCCGGACGCAACCATTGCGTTATTCTGGCACATACCCTGGCCGAACCCCGAAGCATTCGCAATATGCCCTTACCAGAAAGAGATACTCGAGGGGATGCTTGCGTGCGATTTAATAGGTTTCCACGTGCAGTTCCACTGCAACAACTTCCTTGATACCGTCAACCGCCTGATAGAGTGCCGCGTTGATACCGAGAAGTTCAGCGTGGTAAGGGGCGATAAAGAGACCTTCATCAGGGCATTCCCGATCAGCGTCAACGGATACCTCAGTGGCGCATCGCCCAAGGTTGAGGCCAGGCATCTGGAAAAGATTAAAAAAGAGCTGCAGCTGGAAGACAAGTTCGTCGCGGTGGGGGTGGACAGGATAGATTACACCAAGGGCATTATCGAGCGCACCCTCGCAATCGACAGGTTCCTGGAGAAATACCCCGAATATAAAGGAAAATTTGTGCTTGTCCAGTTAGCCGCGCCCAGCCGCACCCACATCAAACGTTACCACGAGCTCATCGCCGAAATCGACGAGCTGGTAGAGAAGAAAAACTGGAAATATTCTGACGGAAACTGGAAGCCGATAATTTATTTAAAGCAGTATTTTTCTCCCGAAGAAATAAGGCCGTATTATATGCTCGCTGACCTCTGTATCGTCAGCTCCCTGCATGACGGGATGAACCTGGTGGCGAAGGAGTACGTTGCCTCAAAGGCCGACGCAAGCGGCGCCCTGATTTTAAGCAGGTTTACCGGCGCCTCGCGGGAGTTGACTGACGCGGTGCTGATAAACCCCTATGCCATCGAAGAGTTTGCCGACGCGATAAAGTTTACGATAGAGATGCCGCAGGAGGAAAAAAGGAAGCGCATGGAGAATATGCGCAGCATTGTCTCCGAAAACAACGTCTATAAATGGGCGGGCAACATCATTACGGAGCTCGTTTCCCTGCGGAAAACCTAACCCCCGCACAAGACAGTAACCTATGGAGTATTTGTTCAGTAAATGGGGCGCGCTTAAGGATGCGCTGCAAGATAATAATCTATTTATCTTCCTGGATTTTGACGGCACCCTTGCGCCTATCGCCGGGACCCCCAAACAGGCAGCGCTGCCGCAGGCAGTAAAGAGGATTTTGAAGAAACTTTCGGCCAACCCGCGGTTTAAGTTAGCGTTTATAAGCGGCAGGGCCCTCGCGGATATTAAAAACAAGGTAGGGTTAAAAAACGCCATTTATTCCGGAAATCACGGTTTAGAAATCGAAGGCCCGAAGATTAAATTCAGGTCGCTGGTTTCCCGGCGTTATAAGTTAGCGATTAGCCGTATAAAGGATGATTTAAAAAAGAGGACGGCGGGGATTAAAGGCGCGCTGGTGGAAGACAAGGGGATTACTCTTAGTCTCCATTACCGGCTGGTACCCGAAAAATTAATCCCGCTGGTGAAAACTATTTTTCACGAAATCGTAACCCCGGACCTGATAAGGAATAATATAAAAATTAAAAGAGGCAAGAAGGTGTTTGAAGTAAGGCCGGCTTTAGAATGGGACAAGGGAAAGATTGTCCTGTGGCTTCTGGCAAGGCAGATGTTTGTTTGGAAAGGCAGGAGGGCCTTACCTCTATATGTAGGGGACGACCTTACCGACGAAGACGCCTTCAGGGCCCTTAAGAATAAGGGGTTGACTGTTTTTGTCGGCAGGCGCCGGCCCTCACTGGCACACTATTATGTCAGGGGGCCGCAGGAAGTAGAAGAGTTCCTGAAGAAGATTTTGGAGGCATGATTACCGATGCAGGAATTTCCAAAAGCCAAAGAGCCCTTCAGGTTCTATACCAGGCTGCACCTTTCGGAACTTACCGGATTAAGGGCGGCTAATTTAAGCCAGCTGCTTGACCTTATCAGGAAAGTCCCCGGATCTTCCATTTATCACCACACCCACAGGTTCCTGCAGCAGCACCAGTATCTTTCCCCGGAACCGCCGAATGATTTTGCCTACTGGGTTGCCGGCGTGCTCGGCGAAGATGAACTCGGCGAAAGGCTTGCCAGCATCGATACGATGCAGTATTCAACCATCCGCAGCCTCCGCGATAAGATTGCCGAGACTATCGAGGAGTATCTGAAAAATAACCCCCTCGCCAAATTAAAATTTGCACGGCAAGACGAAGAGTTCCATTTCATAAAATCACTCAGTTTCGTGCTGCCCACCAATTACGTCGCTTACGACCTGCCCGGTTTTGCGGAAATCTTAAAGAAAATCACGGTGGACTCCATATACTTCCATATCTTTGAAGCGCGCTTGAGGCTCGAAAAGCAAACCAACGACTTTTCATACTGGATAGAGACTTCCCTTGGCGATAAAGAACTGGCGGACAGGATTTCCGGCTTAGACCCTTACACGCGCACCCTGGAGGATTTAAGAAAAACGATTGTCAGGGTAATCGAGAAAAAAGTCTCGGGTTAATATGGCGAAGATAGAAGAATATATCCCGATTGTCGGCCAATCAATCATTGACGACCTCAAACTGCTTGCCGAAAAATTAAAGGGCAGGGTTATCCAGCATATCAACTCTACCTCGGTCGGCGGCGGGGTTGCGGAGATACTCAATCGCATGGTTCCGCTCTTGAGGGAATTGGGAGTGGATACGAGGTGGGATTTGATAAAAGGGGGAGAGCAGTTTTTTGAAGTAACAAAAAAGTTCCATAATGCCCTGCACGGCAGGGCGGAGGCAATAAGCCAGCGCGACTTTGATATTTTTATGGAAACGAGCCGGATAAACATCAATGAGGTGGCTATCTCCGGAGATATCGTTTTCGTCCACGACCCGCAGCCGGTAGCATTAATAAAAAACAAATCCGATAACAAATGGGTTTGGCGCTGCCATATCGATTTGTCCAACCCGAACCAGAAGGTGTGGAGGTTCATTGCGGATTTCATAACAGATTATGACTCTGCGGTTTTTTCGGCGCCGGCTTTCTCGCAGATGCTGCCGATAAGACAAATCCTGATTCCGCCTTCGATTGACCCACTAAGCGATAAAAACAGGGATTTATCGGACGAAGAAATCGATTCGGTATTAAAGAAATATAACATTGCAACGGATAAGCCCATCATTACCCAGATTTCGCGTTTTGACCGATTGAAAGACCCGCTGGGAGTTATCGAGGCTTACCTTAAGGTTAAAAAATATATTGATTGCCAATTAATATTAGCGGGCGGCACCGCAACGGATGACCCCGAAGGCATCGCGGTCCTTGAAGAAGCAAAAGACAAGGCAAAGAGCGGCCGCGATATACACATCCTGCTTTTATCCCAGAACGATATTGAAATAAATGCCCTGCAGCGGGCCTCGACAGTTATTATCCAGAAATCCATAAGAGAGGGTTTTGGTTTGACGGTTGCCGAAGCGCTCTGGAAAGCAAAGCCGGTAGTCGCTTCCAATGTCGGAGGGATCCCCTTACAGATAAAACACAAATATTCGGGATTATTGTGCCATTCTATTGACGGAGCGGCCTTTGCGATAAAACAACTGCTTAACAGCCCGGAATATGCAAAAAAATTAGGCGAGAACGGACGGGAGCACATCAGGAGCAACTTCCTGCTTACCCGGCACCTGCGGGATTATATGCTGCTGTTTCTTTCGCTTTATCATAAAGAAGATTTAGTGTATCTGTAAGAGGTAAAAAAAGTCTTGACAAGGATTAGCGGGTGTGTTAAAAAATGAGTAATCCCAATTACATAGATTCTAACCCGATGCAAGGTTGGTTAAGTGCATAAAATAACAAACCTCCATTTTGTCTTAAAATCTAACCTGCAGAAATCACTCCGTATCATCCTTATTCTTTCCCTTGCTTTTAGTTTTTATTTTGCCTGCCCCGCGGTATTTTCCGCCAGCGCACAAGAAAATGAAGGTGCTGTTATCAAGGCCAAGCAGGAAGTTGCGGCTGCCAGAGAAGCATTGCTTCAAAAAGAACGCGAAGAAAAGGAAGCTAAGAGAGCCGCTACCCTTGCCAGGAAAGCTCGGATGCAGAGAGAACGCGAGCAAAGGATTGCGGAAAATAAGGCAATTGCAGAATCTAAAAAACAGGAAGCCCTCGCGAGAAAAGAACAATTTAAAAAAGAACACGAGCAAAAAATAGCCGAAAAGAAAGCCGCAGCAGAAACCCGCAAACAGGAAGCCCTTGCCAAAAAAGAACAGCTTAAAAAAGAGCATGAACAAAAAATAGCTGATAAGCAGGCCGCAGCGGAAGCCAGAAAACAAGCTGCACTTGATAAAAAAGCGCAGGCCCAAAAAGAGCGCGAGCAGAAAATAGCCGATAAACAAGCCGCAGCAGAAACCCGCAAACAGGAAGCCCTTGCCAAAAAAGAACAGCTTAAAAAAGAGCGTGACCAGAAGATTGCTGATAAACAAGCGGCTGCGCAAGCCAGGAAACAAGCAGCGCTTGATAAAAAAGCGCAGGCTCAAAAAGAGCATGAGCAGAAAATTGCGGAGAAGCAATCTGCCGGGGAAGCCCGCAAGCAGGAAGCGCTTGCCAAAAAAGAGCAACTCCGGAAAGAACGCGAACAAAAAATAGCCGATAAGCAGGCAGCCGAGGAAGCCCGCAAACAGGAAGCACTCGCTAAAAAAGAGCAACTCCAGAAAGAACGTGAGCAAAAGATCGCTGAAGAAAAAGCCGCAGCAGAATCCCGCAAGCAGGAAGCCCTCGCCAAACAGGAACAACTTAAGCAGGAATCCGAACAAAGAGCCACCGAAAAGAAATCTGCCGCCGAATCTAAGAAAGAGGATGCCCGGGCGAAAAAAGCGCAATTGCGGTAAGAGCGCACAAAGGCAAGGTTGGCTAAGGGAACCAGCGATTATATCACCGTGAAGCCCCGGCCGCGCCAGGAGATTTTAGACCAGGCCCAACAGTTGGCGGATGCCGGTAAATATGAAGACGCGGTAGCTGCTTATAATTACGCTTATGATATTACGCGCGATAAAGCCGAAAAAAGAGATGTATTAAGGAAAAAGGCAAAAATCAAGAAAATTATAGCTTCGCAGGAACGCGAGCGTAAGATTGCCGAAAAGAAAGCCGCCGCCGAAGCCAGAAGACAAGCCCCGCCTGCCAAAAAAATACGGCCGCCGAAAGAGCGCGTGCCTAAAGAGCGCGTGCCTAAAGAGCGCGTGCCTAAAGAGCGCCCGCCAAGAGTTGAAAAGCCAGTTCCCGCAGAATCCAAGAGAGAGGCCGCCGAAGCTAGAAAAGCGCAACTGCGCCAGGAGCGCGAGCAAAGGATAACCGATAAGCAGGCCGCAGCGGAATCCAGAAAACAGGCCGCGCTTGATAAAAAAGCCCGGGCTCAAGAGGAACGCGAGCAAAAAATAGCCGAAAAGAAAGCAGCCGCAGAAGCCAAAAGAGAAGCAGTGCAGGCGAGAAAAGCCCAACTCCAAAAAGAACGCGAAGAGAAAATCGCCGAAAAGAGAACTGCTCCGGAAGCCAGAAAAGCCCAGGCGCGGCAGGAGCGCGAGCAAAGAATTGCCGAAAAACAGGCAGCCGCAGAATCTAAGAGGCAGGCCGCAGCTGTCAGGAAAGCGCAACTGCGCCAGGAGTTGAACCAGATGATTAGGGACAGGGGAAACTTAAGGAACATCCGCAGGAAGATAGATGAGATTGCCAAGATCCAGGCGGATAACACCTATCTCGATATCGAGATTTCCCGTAAAATCGAAAACACCTTAAGCGCCGAACAACTTAAGAAGTGGCAGGATATCCAGAAAGGGGCGCGCGAGAAGGTCCAGGCAGAGGCGGAGTCCAAAAGTAAGGCAGAGCCCGCCGCCAAACAGAAAAGATAATCTGCGCTGTAGCCGTAACTAATTGGTACACAAAGAATTATATATGTAATAAAAAATCTTCGCTCGCTAAAAGGCGAAGATTTTTTATAGCTCCCTTTCATTCAATAATGTTTGCCGATAACCGTAAAATATCCTGTTTTTTGTTTTTGGTGTTTTTAATATTGTGTTTCTTTACTTCTGTCTGCCGCGCTGCTGTCCTTCCTTCAGTAATAACCGAAGAGACCACCAGAAAGATTGAATCTGAACCGAAGCAATCCTGGCTGAAAAGTTTCGAGCAAGAACGGCAGGAGTTTGAACAAAAATACGGGACGTCGTTTAGTTTCCTTTTTCACTCTGACCAGCAGCTCATCCTTTCCGCCAAGAACAATAAAGGTAAAGGCGCGGGGCTATATTACTGGGATCTGGAGGTAATCCAGAAGCCTTGGCCGGGCGGCTCGCTTGCGGTTGAGTTTGAAGTGGACAGGGGCAAGGGCGCGGATAAGTTTATCCCGAGCTTTTCCGTGTTTAACGACAATTCCGGGGACAATATTGACCTTTATGTCCCGGAGTTGTATTTCGAGCAGGATTTCATCCGCGAAAGAGGATTTCTCGCAGCCGGAAAACTGGATTTATCCGACTGGTTTGATGACAGCGCGGTGGCTGCCTGCGGCGACACCCAGTTTTTATCCAACGCCCTTATTAATAACATCGCGATACCCTTCCCGAGCAAAGGCCTCGGCGCAATGCTGAATTTTAAGCCTTGCGCGTGGCTCTATTTTCAGGCCGGCGCTGCGACCGCCCGCTCCGTTGCTACCCGGGCCGGATTAAGGGACGGCTTTAACAGCGCTTTTTTTATCGGCGAGTTCGGCCTTACGCCTGTCTTCGCCGGGCTTGCGGGCAATTACCGTTTTATCTTCCACCACACGCACCGGCCCCTTGACCTCATCGACGAGAGCGGCACTAAGAAAGATATCCGCGGCTTCTCTTTAAGTTTCGACCAGGCGCTTACCGGGCGTATTACTTTATTTGTGCGTTATGGTTTTCAGAACTCTAAGGTAATGGCCATTGAGCATTTCTGGTCGGCGGGCGCACAATTAAACGAGCCATTCGCCGGCCGCAAAGACGACTTTCTCGGGCTGGCAGTGGCTCAGTCTATTACCGGCAAAGATTACCGCGATTACTACGCCCCCGACGTTACCTCCGCCGAAACAATCTGGGAGCTTTATTACAGTTATGACTTAAACCACGTCATCATCCTTACCCCGCATATCCAGGTAATGGCGAATCCCGAAGCGGACAGGAACGCCAGCACCGCGGTGGTAGCGGGGGTCAGGATCCTGTGCTCCTTTTAACAGCCGCTAAAAATTTAAAAATCCCGCCGTTTCCAGCCTCTGGGATTCTAGGGTGCCAATTTGGCACCTTAGAAAAAGGAAAATATTCTAAATATCTTCCTTATGCTTTTACCGAACAGGGCGTAGCAATGCTCTCAAGCGTATTAAACAGCGAAAGGGCGATACAGGTTAACATTTTAATTATGAGAGCGTTTACCAAATTAAGGGAAATCCTCCTGACGCATAAAAAACTGGCTGCGAAGGTTGAGGCGCTTGAGAGGAAATATGCCGACCACGATGAAACCATAAAGGCAATATTCGAAGCAATCAAGAAGCTCTTGGAGCCGCCGCCGATAAAAGAGAAAAAGATCATCGGATTCCGGATAGAGAAATAGCCGCTGCTGCCGAATCCGCTTGATTTTGCCTCAAAGCGTGGTATTATAAAATTAGAAATTAAAAAAGGAGGTGGGGGATGTCAAAGTATCTGATGTTGGGCAAGTATTCGGTTGAGGCGGTTCGTGGTATCAAAGCCGATCGCACCAAAAAGGTAGTCGGGCTTATCAAGAAAGCGGACGGCAAGGTTATTGCGATGTATGCTTTAATCGGACCTTATGATTTGGCGTTTATCGTGGATATGCCAAGTAGCGCCGCGGTGATGAAAGCGGCAATCGCGATTACCAAATTGACCGGCATCGGTTTCTTCAGCTCTCCGGCTATCACCGTCGAGGAATTCGACAAAATCGCCGGCTAACTAAAACAGAGACACTTTCCGTTCTAATCCCTGCCTGCCGGCAGACAGGGGGACAGTGTCTGGGGAGTTTTTGAGACACTGTCCGCTTTGGGTTGGAAAACGTCTCTATT
This sequence comes from uncultured Planctomycetales bacterium, assembly GCA_964456925.1. Taxonomy (GTDB): domain Bacteria; phylum Omnitrophota; class Gorgyraeia; order Gygaellales; family Profunditerraquicolaceae; genus JBAZKK01. The sequence goes on along the minus strand of CAYWCX010000020.1, from coordinate 848 downwards.
AGGAGCGATTTTTGGAAAACCGCCAGAGAAGGCACTTGAGGTTTATGCAGGAGGCAATAAGAGAAGCGCGCAAGGGCCTGCGGCAAGGCGGGATTCCGATTGGCGCGGTGCTGGTAAAAGAGGGCAGAATAATCGGCAGGGGGCACAACCGCAGGGTGCAGAAGAAATCCGCCATCCTTCACGCTGAGATGGACTGCCTGGAGAACGCCGGAAGGCTAAAGGCAAAAGATTACCGTAAGTGCGCTATCTATTCCACGCTTTCTCCCTGTCAGATGTGCAGCGGCGCAATACTCCTCTATAAGATTCCGGTAGTGGTAATTGGCGAAAACTCTACCTTTAAAGGCCCCGAGGGCTGTCTGAAAAGAAGGGTGAAACTCATCAACCTCGGCCTTAAAGAATGTAAAGGGATGATGTGGGACTTTATCCGCCGCAACCCTAAGCTCTGGAGCGAGGATATCGGCAGCTAAGAAAGAGAGATAGTTTCTCGTTCGATCGGGATAGTGTTTTGACAGTTTCTGAGACACTGTCCGCTTTGGGGAGGAAAACGTCTCTTAGGCTGGGGAAAGATTTTAGTTGACAAATCGGGAAAGTTAGGTTATACTTTATCCCGTAGTAAATAAGCGATTAGAATACTTGAGCCGTCAGGCTTAGAGGTCTAAGCTTTGCGGCTTTTTTTGTTTCTGTCATTATTTACTATAATTTCAAAGAAGGGAGGTAGTAAATAATGGCAAGAGGTAAAGTGAAATGGTTTAGCAACCCTAAGGGTTACGGCTTTATCACTACTGAATCCGGAACTGATGTTTTTGTGCATCACAGCGCGATACAGGGTGAGGGCTACAAGTCCTTAG